>URYE01000023.1 GCA_900551945.1 uncultured Eubacterium sp.
CTTCTACAAATTCACAATATTCCATATGTTCTCCTTTATATTTTTTTAGTATATTTTATATATTATATTTATTTTTATTATTTGTCAAGTATATTTTTATAATTATAGATATATTAGCAAGTTAATATTTTCATCACTCTAAAAATTCTAATAATAAAGCTTTATACTATAATTTTACATAAAATCGTTGCTATTTATACAACTTTAAATATATAATATTAACATTATTTATCAATACGACTGGAGAAATGTATGTTGACTTATTCTTTTGAAAATACAGGCAATGACAGCCTTTATGAATATTTATACAAATGTATTAAAAATGATATTTTAAGAAATGAAATTTGCGCCGGTTATAAACTTCCTTCAAAAAGGAGTTTTGCTAAAAACTTAGGTGTAAGCACTATTACTGTTGAAAACGCATACGCCCAGCTTATCGCTGAAGGGTACATATACTCTGTTCCTAAAAGAGGCTTTTATGTAGCTGATATAGAAAAAAATATTATATCACCTACTTCATATATTAAGAATACTCAAGCTACTAATAAAAATTTTACTAAAGATACTACTGTAAAATATAAATATGATTTTACTTCTAATAAGACCTTAACTGGAAGCTTTCCATTCTATACATGGTCAAAGCTTATGAAAAATGTTATTGCTGATGAAACTTACGACATGACTACACCGTCCGATTCAGCAGGTGTTTATCCTTTAAGAAAGGCAATTGCTAAGCATTTATATGACTTTCGTGGTATGAATATACTACCTGAGCAAATTATTGTTGGAGCTGGTACAGAATATCTTTATAGTCTTTTGATTAATCTTTTAGGAAGAAGTAATACATTTGCTGTTGAAGACCCCGCCTACAGTAAGATACGTCAGATATACGAGGTTAATAATGTAAACTGTGTAAGTATTCCTATTGATGATGATGGAGTTGACATTGATTTTCTTAATAATAGTCAAGCTGATGTAATACATATATCACCCTCGCACCACTACCCTACGGGTATTGTAACGAGTGTCAGTCGTAGATATGAGCTTTTAAGCTGGGCTTCTAAAAAGGACAGCCGATTTATTATTGAAGACGATTATGACAGTGAATTCAGGCTCATGGGTAAGCCTATACCATCGCTACAAAGCATTGATGTATCTGATAAAGTTATTTATATGAATACATTTACTAAAAGTCTTACTCCAACTATAAGAATAAGTTATATGATACTTCCTATGCCATTAATGGAATTGTTTTATAAGAAACTTTATTTTTACTCTTGTACTGTTTCTAATTTTGAGCAATACACACTTTGTCGTTTTATTACAGATGGATATTTTGAAAAGCATATAAATCATATGAGAATATTTTATAAGAAGCAACGTGATACTATGATATCTGCTATTGATAGTAGTTCTCTTTCTAAGAAAGTTACAATTCAAGAAAAAGACGCAGGACTTCACTTTCTTATGGCTTTAAATACTAATCTTAGTGACGATGAGCTTATTAAAAAGGCAGCCGAGTATAATATTAAGATATCGTGTCTGTCGCAGTATTACTATAATAAGGCTAATGCTGTTAAACATACACTGATTATGAATTATTCGGCAATAGAAACGGAAAAAATATATGAGGCAGTTAATGCGTTGGCGAATATCTTATTATAATCTATATCATAGTTATTAGCACATACAAAAACAGATGTTAAATTTTACAGTCGATGGATAAAAACTAAGTATTTCTAAGCTTTTACCATATACTCTAAAATTTAATATCTGTTTTTATATGTGAATATAATCTATATCACTTTATAATAATTATTTTACTTCGTTAATGTTTTCAAGAACTGAAAGTATTAATTTCCAAGTTCTTTCTACTGATGAAATACTTAACTTTTCTTTTGTTGTATGGATATCTATTATATCTGGCCCGAATGATATGCAGTCAAGTCCCGGAAGTTTATCGGCTATTATTCCACATTCTACACCTGCGTGAATTGTTTCTACTACTGGCTCTTTACCATATAACTTAGTATACTGTCTTATCATGTGTTCTCTTAATGGAGAATGTGACTTATATTCCCAAGCTGGATATGGGCCTGTTATCTTGCAGAAACCTCCTAAAAATTCAATAAAACTTACTACTTTATTGATAAGCCATTCTTTTTCACTTTCAACAGAACTTCTAACTGAGCAGAATATACAAATGCTGTCATCAGTTGTCTTTACTATACCTATATTGTCCGATGTCTGTACAAGACCAGGTATTTCAAGACTCATTTTTGCTATACCATTAGGAAGCATATTTAAAGCTGTGATTACATTTGACAAGCAATCATGTTCAAAACAATCATAATTGTCACTGTTATCTGCAACTGTATAAGTTATATTCATATCTGGGTCAGTGATTTGATATTCATTTTTGATTTCTTCTATAATTGAATCTAATGTACTCTTAAATTCTTCTATATCATACTCATCAACTACTAAATTTACTGATGTAAACTTAGCTATTGCATTGTCTTTTTCACCACCATTAATATCAATAACTCCAAATTCAAAGCTTTCTCTTAATCTGTTTAATATTCTTCCTGTGAGTATATTTGAATTAGCTCTTTGACATATAATCTCTACACCTGAATGACCACCTGTAAGTCCTGCGATATTCATTGATACTTTTACTCCATTTGATGGAGATTTTGTCAATGGTAAGTAGCACTCAACTACTGCACCGCCTGCACAACCTGCTGTGAATACTCCTTCATCTTCTGAATCAATATTAAGCATAAGGCGTGACTTTAAATCTGATACGTCTATAACTGCTGCCCCTAACATTCCAATTTCTTCATTTACAGTAAATATTGCTTCTATTGCTGGGTGTTTAATTGTATCTGATGCCATTATTGCAAGTGCGAAAGCAACAGCTATACCGTCATCGCCACCAAGTGATGTCTTATCGGCTTTGATAAAGTCGCCATCAACGAAGATATCAAGACCGTCTTTTTCCATATCTTTACTGCTTGTATCTTCTTTTACGGCTACCATGTCCATGTGACCTTGTAAGATTACACTAGGATAGTTTTCATAGCCTGCACTGGCTTCTTTCCATATAATTACGTTAAAGCTTTCATCTTGACGATACTTTAGGTTATGCTCTTTTGCAAAACCGACAAGGTAATTGCTTATTTTTTCTACGTTGTTTGAACCATGTGGAATTGAACATATTTCTTCAAAATATTTAAAAACTTCTGCTGGTTGTAAATTATCTAATTTCATAATACACTCCATTCTGTCAATTAAATGACTTTATTATCGTTTTACTAATTTATAATTTTATTATTTTATTTAAGAAAAGTCAATTGTATAATAGTGAAGATTTAGGTATTGAAGATAGTAGGAGTATATATGCAAGCACACACCAGAAAAAAGAACAGTAAGTTACTAAAAATATTTGTTTATTGGGGGATATTGATGGGTTTTTAATAGGAGTGTTTGGTAGGGTTGGTGGGGTTAGTATGCTTTTTCTCCTTTTAGTAGTTTGTCGAGTAAGTCGGCTAGTGGCTCCATTGCGTTTTTTACTTCTTCAAATGTATTTGTCTGCGCTCCTGCTTCTATTAGCATTGACTTTCCTCTTTCATGTAGACAGTATCTATACGCATTTACATAAATTCTTCTAAAATAATCGGGATAATAGGCTTGACCTAAGAGATACATTTGAAGGCTCATTGCTAAGTTGTCATCTCTATAAGGGTTGTATAGATAACCTATATCTCCATTTCTTACACTATAACTTAACCCATTAAATAGCATAACCTTTGCCATCTGTTTTCCATCTATATTAGTTACTAGCCTTGTAGTTTCTGCTACACCATCTCTGTGAAGGTCGATTACAACGTCTATTGATGGGTTTTGATTTAAAATATTTGCAATTCCATTTTCTGCATATGTATAAGCTTTACTTCTGTCAAGCTTTCCGTCTACATAGTCATATACACTTGTATCGTGAATAACGTTATAACCATACTTTTCAGTAAGTAGTTTGGTTAAATAATCCCCCACTCCAACTATTGTGGTTGACACATCGCCATCTATTGAATCGGCAAATGTTTCTTGAGAATGTGTGTGAAATATTAAAATTTGTGGTGTATCGGCATTATGTGATATTGTCATATCTTTTTCAAGAAATTCTGCTGGTCTTAAAATCTGTGATGTAAGTGAAGTTATACTTGTTACCGTATAAAAATTATTATGTGTAAAATTATAATCCACAAGATTTTCCTTTGAAAAAACATTTCCTGTAATAACGTTTCTACTTATGGCTGACTTTACTTCTTCATCTTCACTTACATTAGAATTATTATTATCAAGTGTTGTAACTTCATTTTCTTTTGTACTTTGACTTTCTTGTACCGTATTTTGCATTGTAGTATTCTCATTGTTTTGTGTTGTATCTGCTGATGTATTATTGGGGCTATCCTGTGTAGCTATTTCGTTATTTTTGTCATCATATATTGTATTACTTTCACTATTTTCATTAGCAAGTAAATATTCATTCATCGGATATATATCATTTAAAATAGCAGAAACTATACTAAAGTCACAATTATCTTCAACCTTTTCAAGATAAGAGTATGACGGAAGTGAGGTCTTTAATATTTCACTTTGTATTATTGTTGAAAATATTGTTAATATGTCCGATTTATTCAATAACATTACTGTTAAATACACAATTGATAATATAAAAATACTTATAATAAGCCTGTACTTGTTTTTCAACGGCAAATCCCCTCTTTATATTGATTTATACTCGCCAACGTAACTTAACTATCTTATTTAATATATTCTATCAAATACTTATATATCACTTTTTTAACCAATTCCTGCAACTTGATTAATAGCATCAGAAAGTATATAACTTATGATTTTTATATTTGCGTCAATATCTTTAGGTGTTACATACATTTCAGACATTTCTGGCGCAATTATTTCTTTGATTAGGCTATACTTTTCTGATGGTGTGTATTCGCTTAACACATCTGCTACACTTTCTAACTCTTTTACTTGCGCTAATAGGCTGATAAGATTTTCCATAGTGTCATTGACAATTGTAGGTGCGTCTATTACTGTTGGTACTCCAATCGCTAGAACTGGGACACCTATATTTTCCCTTGTAATTCCTACTCTATGATTTCCTACGCCTGAACCGGGATTAATCCCCCTATCTGATATCTGAATAGTAGTATTTAACCTTTTGCTATCTCTTGCCGCAAGTGCGTCTATTGCTATTACCACGTCTGGCATTGTTTCTTTTACTATTCCTTTTATAATCTGAGCCGTTTCCATGCCTGTCTGTGCCATAACACCAGGACTTAATGCTGCAAGTGTAACTGTATTATCTTTATAAATGTGATGATTAACTGATAAATTTTCAACAACGAGCGGGCCTAGTGCGTCGGCTGTCACTTGTCTATTTCCAAGACCTACTATAAGAAGTGAACACTTTGATGTATTGGGTATCATGCCATCAAGGAGTTTTTTTATATAGATTTCCAGTATATCCGAAGCCTTTTTTGAATAATCTTCATCGCAATTGCTAAGTTCTTCCGCTTCTATTGTTACATAAGTACCCATCGCTTTTCCTAGAATTTTTGCACCATGAGAATTAGTTATTTTTAGTGTTGTTATTTTTATATTGCTTTCTTTGTCTATATCATTGTCAACAATAACACCATTTAATTTTCCTTCACTTCCACTTACTTCTTCATTTACTTCAAGTGCAAGGTCGGTTCTTACTTCAAAATGTTCCTGCTTTATACAGTTTTTACTACCTTTTTTAAACATGATACTCTCCTTAATCCGTTAAATGCCAAAACTTATAATCAATTTATATTTGTATTATTTGTAATCACATTTATTTTATACAATTTGTAATTAATATACTTTCACTTTATTTTTGTTTTGTTTACATTGTATTTCAATTCATACAAAAATTTGTTAAGAAAAATATCAAAACTTATTGACATACACCAATTCATACTATAAAATACAATAGTATGTTTACATTAGAACGTCCGTGTCCGGCTTTAATGCAAAACAGATAAAATGAATTATAATAATAAATAATATTTTTGGAGGTGTACGGATTGGCTAACATTAAATCTGCTAAGAAAAGAGTATTAACAACAAAAACAAGAACAGAAAGAAATAAGGCTATCAAGTCTAGAGTAAAGACTTACATTAAGAAGGTTGACGCTGCTGTTGCTGCTGGTGATAAGGCTGCTGCACAGGAAGCTTTACCTGTAGCTATCGCTGAAATCTCTAAGGCTACTTCTAAGGGAATTTTCCACAAGAACACAGCTGCTAGAAAGGTTTCTCGTTTAACAAAGGCTGTAAACACATTAGCTTAATTCTTTAATAAGACAAAATAACAAAAACCGATGCTGTCACCCACTCGCATCGGTTTTTTTGTTTATTTATTTTTCTTATCTTTTTTTGCTGTATTTTATAATAATAAGCTCTACTGCCATCTTATCTTCTAATTTACCATTTTTTACTCGTTCTTCAACGTCAACGCAATCATTTAACGCTTGTTTAATCTCATCAATTGAAAAATACTTTGCCTGAGTAACATATTTTCCTACAATAAACGGTGCTACTCCCATCTTTGACGCTATTTGCGCATTTCCCATTCCATCTGCTAATTCTTCTTTAACTTGTAATATTCCATTGAATTGCTTTACGATTAAATAAAGTATTCTCATCGGTGGTTCTTTTAATGTAAGTAAATCATAATACAACTCAAGGGCTTGATGTTGTCTTTTCATTGCAATAGCTGTTATCATGTCAAATACTCTGCTTACTGTCTGTGTTGTGCATATAGCTTCAACATCTTGTTGTGTTATTTCTGATTTATCAAGGCAGTAGCTTATAAGCTTATCTAACTCGCTTCTTATATTATCCATAGAAGCACCCGTCTTTGAAAGTAAAAGCTCGATTGCTTGTCTGTCAATTGTCTTTTCTTCTTTCTTTAAAATGCCCGCTATCCATTTGATAAGTACAGAAGTTGGTTGTTGCTTCATTTCACATATATAGCCATTAGAATTGACAGCCTTATAAACTTTATTTCGCTTATCCACTTCACTTTCTATAAATACAATAATAAGATAATCTGGAGTATTTTTTAAATAATCTGCCATTTCATCATTGGCACTTTTAAAAAATGAGCTATTTTCTATAATTATTAACCTTTTGTCTGCAAAGAAGGGTAATGTATCACCCATTTGTATAATGTCTTTTGCTGTACATTCTTTGCCTTCAAAATACGAATAATTCATAGTATCTTCGCCAATTATCGCATTTTTAAGCTTATCTTTATACTGCTTTTTTAAATAATCTTCTTCACCATATATTAAGTACACACTTGAGTACTCACCACTTTTTATATGTTCATTTATAACTTTCATAACTACTCCTATTTATGCCTAATTTACTTTAAATTATATATGCCAAATTTAGTTATGTCAAAATTATTTATTTAAAAATCCTTTTACTTGAAATGAATTGCCATCTGAGCATATTTTTATCTGTCCTTCTTGTTGTGTTATTTTTGTCTGTATATTAAAGGCTTTAAATCTTTCTATAATTTTTTGTGATGGGTGATGGTATCTGTTATTTATTCCACAAGAAATAATTGCAACTTTTGGCTTTATTATATTTAAAAATTCTTCATTACTTGAAGTAGATGAACCATGATGAGCTGTCTTTAGCACTGAGATTTCACTTAAAGCCTGATTATTAATTATGTATTTTTCGGCAGCTTCTTGTATATCTCCTGTCATTAATGTCTTAAATTTATTATAAGTAACCATATATACGGCTGAATAGTCATTTGCACAGGAATAATCATACTGTGGTGTTGGGTGTATACACTCAATTATTGTATCTTTATTATTAGCTTTTAGTTTATTTATATCGTTAATTTCTTTAACTATATTTCCATTAAAAATAATATCTCCTGCGCTTATATATTCTACATCAATTCCTTGTTTAGTGGCTTTTTTTACAAGCTCACAATAAGCTTTATCGGAAAGTTTAGCTTTAATGTCTGGCAACACTATTTTCTTTATAGAAAATGTATCGCAAGTCATATCTATTAATTCTACTATTGCATTGATATGGTCTGCGTCAGAATGACTTATCATTATACAATCAAGTGTTGTTATTTTTCTCGACTTTAAAAATGGCATTATTCTATATTTTCCAACTTCATTTATATCAGTACTTCCACCGTCAAATAAATAAGTTTTATTATTTTCAGTCTGCATAAATATACAATCTCCTTGACCTACATCAAGCATATCTATTTCAAAATTAGCTTTTTGCCTACTAATAAGTATTGCAAATCCTACAACTAACATAGCACATAAAAATTTATACTGAAACAGATATGAAATCCTATCTTTTATTATACTAAATTCTTTATTAATATCATCATTTTGTTGTATATACTTGATTGCGTTTACTATTATTATAAAAATAATAGTAATCACATAATAGATTATTATATTTTTTATTTCTGGTTTTCCTGTTACAATTAATGAATGTGGTAACTTTTGCATATATGTACACAGTATATTATAAATTTTTAATATATAATGTGATATGCCTATAATAAATGTTGCCACATTAAGGCTTACCATACCTACAAGCCCTGCCACAACTGCACATATCATAAGCAAGGACATAAAAGGTACGACTATAAGATTTAAAATTATACTATATGGGGGAAATTCAAAGTAATTGAACATTACAATAGGAATTGTTACAATATTAACAGATATACTTATTAATAGTGCATCTACGACTATACATACTTTTTTAGATATATATATTATTAAAATATTAACGTCATTATCTAATTTTTGATTTTTAATCATATTATTTAAAATATATTTTAATGACGGATATACAACGGCAATTCCTAAAACTGCGCCAAAGGAAAGCTGAAATGCTGAATTTGATATTACATAAGGATTGTCATATATCAATATTATAGCTGATACGGAAAGTGATGTAATTATATCATAAGCTCTACCGAATACCTGCGCCCCTAACGATATAATAAGCATTATTACAGCTCTTGTCGTTGAAATAGCATTACCTGTCATAATACCATAACAGACAATAATAAATCCTGCTACTACTGATGACGTTATAAAGGATTGTCTTAATTTTCTTAAAATACTATATATTGTCATACCAATAAGACTTATATGCAGACCACTTATAGCTAAAAGATGTGAAATTCCATTTTTTTGATACATTTCTTTAATGTCTGTGCCAAGAATACTTTTATCACCTAACACCATTGATATAAATACGCCTGCGTCATCACTATCTGCTATACTTGTATACACAGCTCTTTGTCTTGCCTTTATAGTATCAAGCTTTTTCATCAATTCGCTTCTTGTATTTTTAATAACTTCTATACTCTTAACACTTACTTTATAATCAATACCTATCGACCTGTAATAAGTTAAACTGTCAAAGTTGCCTTCATTTCTTGCACTATCAAATGTTTTAATTACTCCTATAACATTAACAACATCGCCTTTTTTTATTAAATTCTCGCTTGTATTTGCAAGCACTGTGATATTTTTTATAGTATTAGTGGTGTCATTTGATGTATTTATTGTAATATCTGCTTCTTTAATAAGAAGCTGTATATATGTTTCTTTATTATTTATATCTGAAACAACGCCTTTTAATTTACATTCAATTCCATTATTACTATCTATGTATGAATTAATAGTGGGAACTTTTTTATATGATATTCCATAAAGATATGTGACAAAAATTACTATCACAATAAAGATACCGCTTATCATGCGGTTTAAGTATAATTGCTTTTTTAGATATAACACTGACATTAAAGCAACAAGGCTTATAATTGCCAGTGCTATAATTATAACTCCATATACTGCTGATGTACATATCATAGCAAATATACACACAACGGCAGTATATGCAAATGGTCTTTTTATACAATCTCCACCTTTCTTAATATATTATTTAGCCTCTATTAATGACTCATTGAAAACATATTCATTTTCAAGGTTTATATTTTCACGAAAGGTCTTAGAACTATTTCCATTTATTAATATTTTTACGGAGTCAATATTATCAAGCCCACATAATGAATTAACTATTGAATACAATGACACTTCACCTGATACATTTACCATTTCCGTTAAAAATACTGAGCTTAAATTAACATAACATACGCCATTACTTGTAGATACACCTAATAACTTAAGGTCTTTGGGTACTGTTGAAAATTCATTTATATTATCAGCGCCATTAATTAGCTTTTCAAGCACAACTTTTTCTAATGAAACATTCTTACTATAAGCTACTTTTTCTGTTTTTTCAATTAACTTATCACCCAACTTATTAGCATAATATATCTTTATATTTTTCCATTCAACACTCTCAAATATCTCATTACTGTCATAAACAAAATCGTCTTTGCCCATAAGGCCTATAATTGTACCGTCATCGTACGTTGCGTCTTTTCCATCTACAAAAAACTTAACATACTGAATATCAGGTATCTGTATCATAGTGTTGACCATTGCTGCTCTTAACAGTATTTCTCTTGCATTATTAATTTCATTGTATTCTTTTGAAAAATATATATTAACTACACTCCCATTAATATTACAATCTGTAATCTGAATATTTTCTGGTTTAATAACATTGTAGTCATCCTGTTTTTGTACTTCATTCATTTTTTCAATAAACATATTAGCCATATCTTCTTTTGATAAGCTTTCATCTATATCTATATATTCTTCAACTAGTTGATTTTGTGCATCATTCATGTAATATACAACATATCCACTTTTCTTTTCTGTGCCACAGCCAATAAGCATTAATGGAAGCATACTCAAAAATATGAATACAGCAACTCTCTCTATTTTTTTAACAATCATATATCCTCACTTCTGTCTAATGTAAGTCTATTCTTTATTTTCAACATAGTTCAATGGTATTCTCATAGTAAATGTAGTTCCACTACCTTCTTCACTATGTAGCTTTATAGTCCCGTGGTGCATAAGAATAATCTTTTTAACAATTGATAACCCAAGACCTGTTCCGCCAGTCTGTCTTGAACGTGCTTTATCAACTCTATAAAATCTCTCAAATACCATGTCTTGACTTTCTTGTGGAATACCTATTCCAGAATCTTCTACTCTTATATAAAAATATTGATAATCTGCATTAAGTGAAACATGAACCCAGCCATCAATATTATTGTATTTTATTGCATTATCGACAAGATTAGATATAACTTGTGAAAACTTTACTTCATCAATCTCTGCAACTACTGGTCTAAAGCTTTCAAATAGTATCTCTATATTTTTCTTTTCAGCAATCGGCTTAAGCCTTGTAAGCACCATTTCTAACAATTCATTGACATTAACTGAAGTTATATTAAGTGTAGATACTGCCTTATCCATTCTTACAATTGAAAGTAAGTCTTCAATAATTTTACTTTCTCTGTCAATTTCTTTTGTTATATCCTGCATAAATTCTTTATACAATTCAACAGGTACATCATCCTGCATATTAAGTGAATCTGCAAGTACTTTTATTGATGTTATAGGTGTTCTTAATTCATGTGATACATTTGAAACAAATTCCTGCCTGCTCTCGTCTTGCGCGGAAGCTTTGTCCATTATTACATTAAAACACTCTGCAAAATCTTTAAGTTCCGTGCTTCCTGATGGCTCTATACGTTTTTCAATGTGACCATTAGCAATATCTGCAACTACTGCAAATGCTTTTTTAAATGACCTGCCAAATATTTTTGCAATAATATATGCAAATGTGAATATTAAAGCTACTATTCCTATCACTACTATATTAATCTTTGCATATATTTCATCTTTAAAGGATACTGCTTCTGAAATATCCGTATCTACAATTACTACTCCTATAATATTACCATTAATAGTAATTGGGGATACTGCTTCTATTGTTCCGTTATTTCTATTTGTTTCAGAGTAGCTTTTTCTATTGTTAAATGTACTAATAACACTCGAATTGATTACATTCTTTCCAGTTTCTATTGAATACGAATCCATTTCTATTATAAATTCTGTATTAACAATTCTTATTCTTAAAGAATTAATATTTGAAAACTTAACCATCTGTTCATATATACCTGCTGCCTTAGCCTCCGCAAGAGTATTATAGCCGTTAAATTCTCCTGCTATCGCTGCCGCTTTTGTCTGAACTGTGGCAACTTCATCGCTTATAAACTCTTGCTGATAGAAATAATCTATCATCCATCTCATTCCAAACATAGGTATAATTGAAAACATCATCAAAACAATAAACAGCCATAAGTGTATACTTTTGATACTTCTATGAATACTGTTTAAAATTTCTTTCATTGATTTTTTTTGTTTATGAGTCTTAATATTATCCTTTTTTTTACCTAACAAATCACTACCCTGCTTCCTTTAACTAATGCTGGAAATAGTACCCAACGCCCCACCTTGTATGAACATATTTAGGGTCACTTGGATTTTCTTCTATCTTTTCTCTTAATCTTCTTACATGAACATCTACTGTTCTTGCATCTCCCGGATAATCATATCCCCAAACTGTGTTAAGGAGATTTTCTCTACTGTATACTTTTCCCGGATTAAGTGCTAAAAGTTCAACAAGGTCAAACTCTTTTGCTGTTAAGTATACATCTTTTCCTGCAATGCTAAGACTTCTGCTGTCTATATCAATACACATATCTCCAGCATTTATAACATTTTTCTTCTGCTTTTGTGTGTTTTTTTGAGAATTACGTCTTAATATTGCTTTAATTCTGGCTTTTACTTCAAGTATATTAAAAGGCTTAGTTATATAGTCATCAGCTCCATATTCAAGACCTAATATTTTATCCATATCATCACCTTTTGCTGTAAGCATAATTATAGGCACGTTAGAAAATTCTCTTATACGTTGACACACTTCCATTCCGTCCATCTTTGGAAGCATAATATCAAGAAGTATTATATCATATTCGTTATTTTTAGCACTTTCAAGAGCTTCTTCACCATCGAAAGCGCTATCTACTTCCATTCCATCTTGCTCAAGACTGAACTTTAATCCTTTAACTATTAACTTTTCATCATCTACCACTAATACCTTGTTAGCCATTTTCTTTTCCTTTCATCTAAGGTCATGTACATATCAAATCTTTTATTTTTGAATATGCCGATTCCTTTATCCCTGAAATATTCTTAATATCTTCTGTGTTTTTAAAATTGCCATTAGTACTTCTATAACTTATAATATCTAAAGCTTTGGCTTCGCCTATTCCCGGAAGTGTCATAAGTTGTTCTTTTGAAGCTGTGTTAATATTAATAAGGCTTGTAGCTATATTGCTTTGCGCTTGATTATTATTAACTTGTGATATATTTTCTATGTTACCTGTTAGTACTTCTTCTTTGCTAGGAACATATATCCTTTGACCATCACTTATCTTTTCTACTAGGTTAAGATATGTTTCGTCTGCTTCTTGTGTAAAACCTCCTGCAAGCTCTATGACTTCAAACAGTCTGCTATTAATATCACACATATATACTCCCGAATTATTTACTGAACCGCATATATGTACATATATCTGATTAACAGTTGCCAACTCGCTTTCTTTGACTATTTCTGATGTGTTTGTTTGTTGAGTTTGTGTTTCTTTTTCTAGTATTTGTTTTTCTGTATTGTTTTGCTTTGATATGTCTATGGTTATATCGTTGTTGTTATTGTTGGAATTTTTGTGAATACAATATAAAATACCACATACACCTATAATAATGGCAAGAACTGCTACTTTGATATATACGTTATACTTTTTTATTATATTATTCATAAATGTATCTCCTTATACTTTAAGTTATAAAGCATAAGTTCCCCTTTGTACATGACCTTAATTTTACCTAATTTTATATAATATTACAAGTTAAATTTTTATTAATTTTTAATTTATTTTTTTTATTATTAGAAATAGGCTAATAATTTTTGAGTTTTTGTATTTGACTTATTTATTGTTTATGAAAGATATTAGTATAATATAAAACAGTCACACACCAGTAAAAGGACAATTAACAAAGTATGTATCCCCTCGTCAGACAAGTATGTCTGTCGCTGTCATACATATTTTGCCAATTGTTCTTTAAATGGTGCATTCATTGTTTCATATTATACTGATATCTCACGAAAGTTTATTATAGGACAAATACAAAACTCAAAAATTATTATATTTACATAGTAACCATATTATAGTAAAATATATAGTAATTATGTCATTAAATGCACATACTATTTGTACTCTTATTATTAAATATTAATACTACCCAATAAGTCCTATTTCTATTTCTATGTGATAAAAAGCAATAAATGAGTATGCGTAGTGTTGAGTGGGTATTGCTAATGACAAATAATAACTTTCATTTTAGGAGGATACTCGTGAACTCAACTACTTCAAAAACAAAAAAGTTCAGACTATTAGATAATAACGGTTCACATATTCCAAGTGGTAATATTACATTTATTATTTCTTTTGTAATTCCTGTGATAATATTTATCGCTCTCTATTATATTAAGGGAATATTTCCATTTGGTGACAATTGTTATCTGCGTTCTGATATGTATCACCAGTATGCACCTTTCTATTCAGAGCTTTGGAATAAGCTTCGCAATGGTGAAGGGTTGACATACTCATGGAATATTGGTATGGGTACTGATTTTACATCTTTATTTGCCTATTACCTTGCAAGTCCTATCAACTGGATTATTGTATTATTCCCACAAAAATATATGATTGAAATAATGAATTCACTTATTATAATTAAGCTTGCTGCTTCAAGCCTTTTAATCACATATTATATTTCAAAGCACTTTAATACTAAGAACTGCTCTATTGCACTCTTTGGATTATTCTATGGTTTTTCTGGATACGTTGCAGCTTATAGCTGGAACATTATGTGGCTTGACTGTATATTACTTCTTCCACTTATAATGCTAGGACTTGAAAGACTTGTAAATGAAAACAAGTGTTTTCTTTACTGTATAAGCTTAGGACTTTGTATATACACTAACTATTATATAGCAATTATGGTGTGTATGTCTGTTGTGATTTATTTTGTGGTACTTATAATCGCCTATGATGGACTTAAACACCCTAAAATCTATATCAAAAAAACACTTAACTGGTGTATCTACTCTCTTTTAGCAGGTGGTCTTTCAGCTTGTTTATTACTTCCAGAAATGTATACTTTTAGTTTATCAGCTTCAAGTGATATTTCATTTCCACAGACACTTTCAAGCTACTTCTCAGTACTTGAAATGCTTACACGACAGCTTATTAATATACCGGTTCACTTAGGACTTGAACACTATCCTAATATATATTGCGGAGTTGCCATATTTATTCTTATTCCTTTATATATGATGAATAAAAATATTCCTGCTCGTGAAAAGATTGGAAAATCTGTTATTTTGCTTATTTTCTTAATTGCCTTTAACCTTAATATTCCTAACTTTATATGGCATGGTTTTCATTTTCCTAATAGTTTGCCATGTAGACAAGCTTTCATTTACATTTTCTTTTTAATTGTAATGAGCTATGAAGCTTTTCACAATATAAAGTCAGCACCTATAAAACAGATTGGTATTGCTTTGTGGATTGCTATTGGATTTTTATTAATTGCCGAACAGATATTTACTGTTGATAAAACTTATGATTTTAAGGTTGTGTATATTAGTGGAGCATTTATACTTATCTATGCACTACTTTTATATCTTCATCGTAAGAGAGATTGGAAATATCCTGCTCTTTTAATTATTGCGTTTGGAGTTTGTATAATAGAAGTTACTATTAATATGCAGTCTACAGGTCTTGGTGTTACTGGTAGAAGTGGCTATTTGCTTGACTATGACGCAGTTAAAACTGTTACTGACACAGTTGCCAGCGAAGACGACTCACTTTATCGAATGGATAAAGTATTCGGTGCTCGTTCTAAAAATGACGGTGCATGGCATAATTACCGTAGTATATCAACATTTTCTTCTACTTCTAACGCAGGTATGTCAGAACTTTTTGGCTATTTAGGCTTTGAACATTCAACAAATGCTTATGGCTATAACGGGGCTACTATGTTTACTAACTCTTTATTCTCTGTAAAATATGTAATAAGCAACAAACATCTTGTTGAAGATAGCTTACAGACATATTACACGGGTTCTGACGGAGAGTTTATTTATAAGAATACTTATACACTTCCTATTGGTTTTCTTGTAAATTCTGACGTTAATACAGAGTGGAAGCCTAATTCAATGTATAACGGAATTGACAACCAAAACAGCTTCGTAAAAACAGCTACCGGTATTTCAAGTATGTTTACATTAACTTACGATTATAAGACTATAACTGATATTACATTTCAACCTGTAAAAAGTGGTCATCTTTATCTTTACTTAGAAAATTGTAACATTGAGTCGTTAGGTGTTAGTATTAATGGAACTGTTACTAATTACACAGGTTTAAAGAATGGCAATCGTATTCTTGACATTGGTTATGTTACACCTAATGATGAAATTGAAGCTTATGCTGATAGTAATATTCAAGAACTTCTTGTATACACACTTGAAACAGACCGCTTTATTGATGCTTACAATAAGCTTAATGAATGTGGACTTAATGTAACTAATCATACTAACACTAAGATTGAAGGCACTGTAAATGCAGCTTATGACGGTACAATGATGTTTTCAATTCCTTATGACGGTGGTTGGAGTGTATACGTTGATGGTAAGAAAACTGACACTTATGCTTTAAAAGACGCACTTCTTGCTTTTGATGTAACTAGTGGAAATCACGAGATTACTTTAAAATATACACCAGTTAATCTTATTAAGGGTTGCATTATCACTATACTTTGCATTATTATATTAATTGTTGTATATTTATTCAAAAAAATGTGTCACACAGGAAAAATTGATACTAAACGTTTCCCTGTTCTTATTCAAGAATTTATTAATGAAAAAGATGAACTTATTGCTAAACACTACAATAAAGTTATAATGACTCAAGCAGAAATTAACGACACTGTTGTTAATGACAATTTGTCAATTAATAGCTCTGAGCCACCAATTAATCTTGATGATATTGACGATTTTGACAACATTGATTTGAATGATGAAAATATTTAAAGCACACTATAATAATCACATGGAGGAACAATATTATGAAACTTTGGGGCGGACGCTTCACAAAAGAAACTGACCAACTTGTTAATAACTTTAATGCTTCTATATCATTTGACCAGAAGTTCTTTAGACAGGATATTCGTGGAAGTATTGCACATGCTTATATGCTCGGCAATCAAGGTATAATTACAAAGGAAGAAAGCAAGCAAATTCAAGACGGTCTTAAAGGTATTCTTAGCGATATTGAAAATGGTAAACTTGAAATAACAGACGAATATGAAGATATACATACATTTATGGAAGCTACTCTTATTGAAAGAATTGGCGATGTTGGTAAAAAGCTTCATACAGGAAGAAGTCGTAATGACCAAGTTGCTCTTGATATGCGTCTTTATACTCGTGATGAAGTATTAAAGGTCGACGAAGAAGTTAAGGAGCTTATGATTGTTATTCTCCGTATTATGAAGGAAAATCTTGAAACATATATGCCAGGCTTTACACATCTTCAAAAAGCACAGCCTGTTACTGTAGCTCATCACTTTGGTGCTTACTTTGAAATGTTTAAACGTGACAGAAGCCGACTTTCTGATATTTACAAGAGAATGAATTACTGTCCTTTAGGTGCTGGCGCACTTGCAGGAACTACATATCCTCTTGACAGAGAACTTACTGCTTCTTTATTAGGTTTTTATGGCCCTACTCTTAATAGTATGGACTCTGTTTCTGATAGAGATTATTTGATTGAATTTTTAAGTGCATTGTCTACTATTATGATGCACCTTAGCAGATTTTCTGAAGAAATCTGTATCTGGAACTCTAATGAATATAAGTTTATTGAGTTAGACGACGCTTACAGCACTGGTAGTTCTATTATGCCACAGAAGAAAAACCCTGATATTGCAGAGCTTGTAAGGGGAAAGACAGGTCGTGTATACGGTTCTCTTATGAGTCTTCTTACTACTATGAAGGGTATTCCTCTTGCTTACAACAAGGATATGCAGGAAGATAAGGAACTTTCTTTTGACGCATTTGACACTGTTAAAGGCTGTGTAAGACTTTTTAGAGGTATGATTGACACTATGAAGTTTAATGACAAGAGAATGGAGGACAGCGCAAAGCATGGCTTTACTAATGCTACTGACGCAGCAGATTATCTTGTTAAGAAAGGTGTTCCATTTAGAGATGCTCATGGTATTGTAGGTCAGCTTGTACTTCACTGTCTTGACAAGGGTATTGCACTTGACGATATGTCACTTGAAGAATACAAAGCTATTAGCCCTGTCTTTGAAAATGATATCTACGAAGCTATCAGCCTTAAGACTTGTGTTGAAAAACGACTTACTCTCGGCGCACCAGGGCCAGAAGCTATGAAAAATGTAATTGCTATATATGATGAATACATAGCTAATAACTAAGCACAAAAATTTGCTAATACTTATTAGCTATGGAGTTGTCGCAATAACTAAATCTATATTTTGTATACATTTTCTTATTGTGACAATTCTAAGTTATTGCGACAATTGCCAAAGTCTTGTACAATCACAAACTTTTCTTTGTTGTTTCGCATAAAAAAGGCAGATTATGTTATTTTTTGTTTAACATAATCTGCCTTTTTCTTATACTATCAAATTGCTTCTACTTATATTTCATTAATATAATTCTAATTGTACATCTGTGGTATCATTCTACATATAAAGAAGTAGTCTTTTCACACATCTTTATAATTTTAAAATAAATTGATAATAACTTATTTAATTATCGAACTTTAGTCCCTTTTGAATCCCTATGTGTAAGCTTTATCTTAGAAAATTCTAATTTTTTACCTTTATGCTCAATGGTTACTGTATCTGTATCCGTCAACAAATACACATCTTTTATGAAATCGTCTTTTCCTAACTTTAAGCCCCTTACACCTATTGCTGACTTTTTCTTTTGTGGAATGTCAGACAATGGGAACTTTATAAATACTCCCTGCTCAGTTTGCAATATTACATTTTGCTCACTTATTATTTCTTCCTCTTCTTTTACAACTCCGTCTATAGAAAACTTTGAAAATACTTCAAGCTTTGCGTCAGTATCATAGATACACACTATACTGTCATTATCTTGAAGCTTTGTAGAAGCTACTGTTCGCTTTGAAGCTTCAAATTCTGATGCGTCAACTAGCTTTACCATCCCCATCTTTGTTACAAACAACATCTTCTTTTCTTTTATATCATTAGACGCACAAAGATAAATTATATTTTCACCACTACTGTCGTAATTACCAAGATTGTCAATTGGTGTTCCCTTATCTCTAAACCTTGTAAATGGAATATCTAACACCTTTATCTGATGAAGATTGCCATTGTCAGTAAAAATGTATATCTTATCTGTATTTAAGCACTTAAAAATATACTTATTCTCTTTGTGAACTGCTTCTTTGTTACGTTCATATGCTGACATATCTATAGTTTTGGCATATCCAAATCTATCCATGATAAACATAACTTCTTGTTCTGCAACTTCTTTTTCCTTGAATACTGCTTCTTTTCCGTCTTCAATTACAGTTCTTCTTTCAACAGCATATTCCTTTTTAATCTTTAAAAGGTCGGCTTTAATTACCTTTGCCATTTCTTTTTTACTGCCAAGAATTTTTTCATACTTAGCAATCTTAGCAAGACACTCATCATATTCTTTTTGAAGTGCAAGAATTTCAAGACCGATTAACTTGTAAAGTCGCATTTCAAGAATAGCTGTGGCTTGTCTTTCAGTAAAGGAAAGCTTTGACGCTCTTTTTTGTGAAGCTGATGACTTAAACTTAATCTCGTCTGTGTTGCCATTTACAAGACATTCTTTTGCCATTTTAAGATTTTTACTGCCTCTTAATATCTCAATAATAAGGTCAATAATATCACACGCCTTGATAAGTCCTTCTTTAATTTCTTTGTTATCAAGTTCTTTTTTAAGAAGTGTGTTGTATTTTCTTGTATTAAGCTCATATTGGAAATTAATATGGTGTTCTATAATCTTTTTAATTCCAAGAGTTTCCGGCTTTCCATCAACTATTGCAAGCATATTCACACCAAATGTATCTTCAAGCTTAGTCTTTTTATATAAAAGATTGATAAGGTTGTCTACATCGGCATTTTTCTTTAATTCAAGAACAATTCTTATTCCTTCTTTTGATGACTCATTAGAAATGTCAACGACATCACTAGCTTTTTTATCTTCTATAAGGTCAACGACATCTGAAATAAACTTACCAATATTAGCACCTACCATAGTGTAAGGTATTTGTGTAATTACAAGCTTATCCCTGTCAGAACGCCTTTTGCCCGGCTCAAATTCCACCTTGCCACGCAGTTTTATTTTACCTGTACCACTTTCATATATGCCAAGAAGTTCCTTTTTGTTGACTACTAGTCCGCCTGTTGGAAAATCTGGACCTTGACAGTATGTCATAAGTTCTTCTGTTGTTATTTCTTCGTTATCCATATATGCACATACGGCATCAACAACTTCACCTAGATTGTGAGTAGGTATATTTGTTGTCATACCAACTGCAATACCGTCAGCTCCATTTACCAAAAGATTAGGCACTCTTACGGGCAATACTTCTGGTTCTTTTTCTGTTTCATCAAAGTTAGGAACAAAGTCAACTACATCTTTATCAAGGTCTGCAAGGTATACGTCTTGTGTAAATTTCTTTAACTTCGCTTCTGTATATCGCATTGCTGCTGCCCCATCGCCCTCAATAGAGCCAAAGTTACCATGTCCGTCAACAAGTGCCATTCCCTTTTTAAAATCTTGTGAAAGTACTACAAGTGTTTCATAAATTGAACTGTCGCCATGTGGATGAAACTTACCCATTGTGTCACCAACAATACGAGCAGACTTTCTATGTGGCTTGTCATAATTTAAACCAAGCTGGTCCATCGCATAAAGCACTCGTCTTTGAACTGGTTTTAAACCATCTCTTGCGTCAGGAAGTGCTCTTGCTGTGATTACACTCATTGAATAATCAATGTAAGACTTCTGCATTAACTCAGAATACTCAGTCTTAATAATCTGTTCTGCCATTTATATCTCCATTTCTTTACATATTAATATTATAATAAATTTCTACTACTTTTCAGTTTTTCACTTTTGCTAATATCTGTCTAGTTAAAACAAACTTTTATTGCAACAAACAATAATAAAAATTAAGCTGTTACAATAAAAGTTTATAAATCACCACAATTATGCGTCAATCTCTGCTTCATCAGCATGAGCATAGATAAATTGCTTTCTCGGTGGAACTTCACTTCCCATAAGCATAGATGTAACGTAAGCTGCCATCTTAGCATCTTCAATTTCTACTTGCTTTAAAATTCTTGTTTCAGGATTAAGTGTAGTTTCCCAAAGCTGCTCTGGGTCCATCTCCCCAAGACCTTTATATCTTTGAAGTGTAAATGAACCACTTGTATGCTTCTTTCTATAACGTTCAAGTGCTTTATCATCATACAGATATTCTGCTTTTGCACCTTTTGTCTTACTCTTTTTAGGCTCTGCTCTATAAAGTGGTGGTGTTGCAAGGTAGACATGACCTTGATTAATAAGCTCTGGCATAAATCTATAGAAAAATGTAAGTAAAAGTGTGTCAATATGCGCACCATCAACATCGGCATCTGTCATAATAATAATTTTATTATATCGTAATTTTGAAATGTCAAAGTCATTGCCGTAACCCTCAAGGAAGCCACAGCCAAACGAATTAATCATTGTCTTAATCTCGGCATTTGCAAGCACTTTGTCAATTCCTGCTTTTTCAACATTAAGTATTTTACCTCGTATTGGAAGTATGGCTTGTGTACGTCTATTTCTCGCAGTCTTAGCAGAACCACCCGCAGAGTCACCCTCTACAATAAACACTTCACATTCTTCTGGGTTACGACTTTCGCAGTTAGCAAGCTTACCGTTGCTGTCAATTGAAAACTTAGGCTTTGATAACATATTAGTTTTCGCCTTTTCTTCGGCTTTTCTAATCTTAGCAGACTTTTCAGCACACGCAATAACAGCCTTTAATTCATCAAGGTTCTTGTCAAAATACAATTGAATTTCATCATTTGTTACAGAGCTTACAACTGTTCCTGCATCTGGATTATCAAGCTTAGTTTTTGTCTGACCCTCAAAACGTGGTTCAGGATGCTTTACTGCAACAATGGCTGTCATACCATTTCTTACATCCATACCAGTAAAGTTGTTGTCCTTGTCCTTTAATATGCCAAGCTCTCTTGCATACTGATTAATTATAGATGTAAACTTTGTCTTAAAACCAGTAATGTGAGTACCACCTTCTTGTGTATAGATGTTATTACAAAAGCCAAGAATATTTTCTTCAAATTCATTGACATATTGAAAAGCCACTTCAACTTCTATTCCCGACTCACTCTTTTTAAAATAAACTATATCACTTACTGTTTCTTTTCCGTTATTTAAGTCCTTAACATAAGCCTTTATACCATCTTCTTCGTGGTATGTTACACTTTCTTCACTTCCTTGTCTACTATCCTTAAATATTATAGTAAGCCCCGGATTTAAGTAGGCTGTTTCGTGAAGACGGCTCTTTATTGCTTCTGCCTTGAACCTTGTCTTTTCAAATATTTCTCCATCGGGTAAAAACGTTACTTTAGTTCCTGTATCGTTCTTTCTACAAGTTCCAATTTTTTCAAGAGGTGCTGTTGCTTTTCCCCTTTCATAACGTTGTTTATATACGCCACCATCAACTCTTATCTCAACTTCAAGCCATACAGAAAGCGCATTAACAACTGACGCACCAACACCATGCAAACCACCTGATATCTTATATCCACCGTCACCGAACTTTCCACCTGCGTGTAATACTGTAAATACTACTTCTACCGCAGGAATACCGGCTTTAGGGTGTATACCTATTGGAATACCTCTACCATTATCTTTGATTGTCGCTGTTCCATCATCGTTAAGAGTAACTTCTATTGTTGTACAATACCCTGCTAAATGTTCATCTACTGCATTATCAGCTATTTCATATATAAGATGATTAAGTCCTTTCGTTCCAACACTTCCTATATACATTCCCGGTCTTTTTCTTACAGCTTCAAGACCTTCAAGTATGGAAATGCTTGACGCATCATATTTATTTTGTGCCATTTATATCTCCATTTCTTACCACTAATTTATTACTTTCCAAAATAACTTTCAAATATATTAGAGAAATTCACATCAAGAACTGCTGCCCCTGACATGCTTTTATTTTTCCAAACCTTATTATTAAACTCTACATATATAGAAGTTTCAAAATCTTTAAAAGCTTCATTAAAATAAGTAAGCTTCTTTTCATCTGCAATACTTGCTTTATTAGCTTCTGTCTTAGCTTTTTCGTTGTCACTTACACATTTTATAATGTAGTACTTTTCATCTGCAGATACAATTTTACTTACTTCTCCGCTTTTTAAATCAAATGCTGCTTTTTCAAATGCCTCGTCCATTTCGCCTCTTTTTAATACACATTCATAATCTGTGGTATTGCTATACTTAGACATTACTGAATAAAATACTTCGCCATCATCAAGTTCTTGTTTGGCAGCAGTAATATCATTTTGATTGTCACATACTATATACTGTACATTAATAACTCTTGCGTCATCTGCACTAATTTCATCAACTATTGTTGAAGTCATATCATCAAAAAGTGTCTTTGCCACCGCAAACTCAGTAAACATCTTTTCCATCTTTTCCTGTGTAAGACCAAGTGAATTCTTCTTATCATCACTTAATTTTTCAAGATATTCTTTTGCGGCATTTTCTACATTTTCCTTTTGAACACGACTAAGCACCACACCTCTTTGCTTTGCATAGACATTCATACATCTAACTCGTATAAGTTTAGTTCTTATCTGGTCTTTTGCATAATCTTCAAAGGTTACACCATCAATAGTCTGACTCCAAATGTCACTACCAAATACATCTTCATATTCTGACTTTGCATCTGACATTAAGATATCAGCTTCATAAGTTGGTGTCTTTTGATTTTTAGCATTTAAAATGGTATTTTTACCAAGACCTGTTGAAATATATATAATACTTCCGTTAAAGAACTTGATATATACAGCAAAAAGCGCAACAATAAGTACTGCCACAGCTATACCTATTATGCTTTTACTCATTCTTTTCATACAATTCCTCCATTTTTATTTATGATATGGCTCATTTTTCATAATTCTATAGCTTCTATATATCTGTTCTAACAACACAACTCTCATAAGTTGATGTGGAAATGTCATTTTAGAAAAGCTAAGTTTATAATCAGCTCTATCAAGCACTCGCTTGTCAAGACCTAATGAACCGCCTATCACAAATGTAATATTACTTGTTCCATTAATTCCAAGTTTTTCTATTTTTTGTGACAATTCAACGGAGTCTAACATTTTGCCTTCTATTGCAAGCGCAATTACATAAGCATCGTCTTTTATTGCTGAAAGTATTCTATCTCCCTCTTTTGCTTTAATATTAAGGTTGACTTGCTCGCCTGCATTTTCTGGAGTCTTTTCATCTGCAAGTTCTACTATTTCAAGCTTACAGTATCTTGACAATCTTTTTGAATACTCCATAATTGCCTGTGTATAGAATTTTTCCTTTATCTTACCAACACAAATAACTGTTATTTTCAAATCTTCACCTGCTTTTGACTTAATTTATGCTTCAACCACAAAGTAATGACCATCTTCAAGCTTAAATACTTCTAAAGCATCTTCTAATTCTTCGTTAGACATACCCTCAACGTCCATTCCTTCTTCATCGAGATATTCTCTTACTTCGTCAATTGAGTCAAACACCTGAGCAAAACAGTCTTCTAAAAATTCCTTTGCTTCTTCTATTGTTGTAGCTACCGGTTCATCAAAAAGCTTTCCTTGCTCCTTTAAAAATACTTCTGCACAACTTTCAAGATATTCTCCCATTTTATTAACCGACTAGTTTATACTAGCTTTTCCTTTCTTAAATTTTTATAATGTTCCATTATTCATAAGATTAATCAAAGTATCTTCTACTTTATAACAAGTATATTTTCCATGAAGTTTAATGTCATCGACTGCCTTTTCCATAACGTAAGGTTCTCCTACACTGTCAAGCATTTCAATATCATTATAATTATCACCAAATGCCATACACTCAGATTTATCAATACAAAGGGCTTCTTGTACTTGCTTTATTGCATTTCCTTTATTTACAGAGCTTTCCATAAAATCAAGATAGAGTTGCCCTGATACTACGGCACTTACCTTGTCACTCCATTTACTCTGAAAATAATCCTTAGAGTTGTCAATCCCAGACAAATCACAAACTGCTATTTTTAAAATATCTTCTTGTATTTGACTAAAATCATCAACTATCTTTGTCTTATACTTAACAATCTTTGTCATTCTGTCGTAGTATTCCTTAGTTTTAGGCTTAATATACGCCACATCTTCTCCAGAAATTAACACTTCACAATTAGGTTGTTTCATTACATCTTCAATGATTTCAAGTGCAAGGTCTTTATTCATTGCATTTTTTACAATAGTATTTCCCTTGTATTTTACTAATGCACCATTTTCACCTATATACATAAGCTTATCAGCTATTGATGAAAATAACGTTCTAAGGCTATTTATCTGACGACCACTTGCAGGAGCAAAAATATACCCCATATCAACAATTCTGTCAATCGTTTTTATTAAAGAAGCATCAACTGACTGCGCTCCATTAAGAAGTATTGTTCCATCTAAATCACTTGCAATTAACTTTATCATAAAATCTCCATTAATTAATTTTAATTACTTGTAAATTCTCTTACAAGCACTGACCTTGTCTTTTTGCTCATATAAATAAAAGTGAAAACTTACTTGATATTATTAAGTTCATGGTATAATCTTGCAACAGGAAGTCCTACAACATTATTGTAATCTCCATTAATCTTTTTAACATACGCCGCAAATGCACCTTGAATACCGTAAGCTCCCGCTTTGTCCATCGGTTCTTTTGTTTCTATGTATTTGTATATTTCTTCATCTGACATATCATATACCGATACATCAGTCTTTTCACTAAAACTTATATAACCATCATTATGTATAAATGTTACTCCTGTATACACTTGATGAACTCCGCCAGCAAGCTTTTTAATCATGCGATAAGCGTCTTTTTCATCGGCAGGCTTACCAAGCACCTCGTCATCACAATACACAATAGTATCTGCACCTATTACTATTCTATCAAATATCCTACCTTTACTTTTGAGCATATCGTATACTGCCTTTGCTTTTAAATGTGACAACTCACATACAATTTCTTCAGGAGTACTTTTTGTTATAATCTCTTTTGCGTTACTTGTAATAACTTCAAAATCAATGCCAATCTGAGCTAAAAGCTCTCGTCTTCGTGGCGAACCAGACGCAAGTATAATCTTTTTCACTGTCAACCTCCGTTTTTTTTACGCACTATAAAAATCAATAAAGTGAACATACATTTGGTATTATATCACAAGTTTTTAAATTTACAAACAAAATTTAGACTTTTATTAAGTAAAATAGACATACCACACTACTGTGCAATATGCCCATTTTACATAAAATCTTATAAAAACTTACTTAGAAATCTTTCTATTCATAGCAGACTCTAATGCGTCTATAGAAGCTCTAATAATATCGTGGTCTATACCTATACCAAAGAAGTTTTCTTTGTCTTCTCCTTCAATACCTACATAAGCGATAGCACTTGAATCTGAACCATCCTTTAATGCGTGTTCTTCATAACACATAATATGGCACTGTTCGCCAAAATGATTTTCAAGTGCATTACTTACAGCATCAAGACGTCCATTTCCAGAAGCTTCTACTTCAACCTGTTTGCCATCTTGTTCAATAGTTACAACTGTCTGTATTCCGTCTTGTTGTTTGAAATGAACTTCTTTAATCTTAAATACAGGAGTATATTTTTTATATCTCTTTTCAAATATTTCAAGAACTTCATTAGGAGTAAGCTCCTTATGCTCAACGTCTGATACGTCTTTAACTGCATATCCTAAATCTTCTCTCATCTTCTTAGGAATAATCATTCCGAAGTTATGTTCAAGAACATAAGCTACGCCCCCCTTACCAGACTGACTGTTAATTCTTATAACGTCTGAATCATAAGTACGTCCAACATCTTCTGGATTAATTGGAAGATATGGAACTGTCCACAAGTCTGGATTATTTTCAACTCTATAGTGCATCCCCTTTGAAATTGCATCTTGATGTGAACCTGAAAATGCGGCAAATACAAGCTTACCACAGTATGGGTGTCTATCGTCAATCTTCATTTGTGTAAGTCTTTCAAAGCACTCTGCAAGCTTTGGCATATTAGATAAATCAAGTTCTGGATTAACTCCTTGTGCATACATATTCATTGCAAGTGTAATTACATCAACATTTCCAGTTCTTTCACCGTTACCAAACAATGTTCCTTCAATTCTATCTGCACCTGCAAGAATACCAAGTTCTGCATCAGCCACACCTGTTCCTCTGTCGTTGTGTGGGTGAAGTGATACAATAACATTTTCTCTATTGTGAAGGTTCTTACTCATATATTCAACTTGACTTGCAAATACATGTGGAAGTGACATTTCAACAGTAGCAGGAAGATTGATAATACACTTATTATCAGCAGTTGGCTGCCATATATCTATAACTGCATTACAAACTTCTAATGCGTACTCTGGCTCTGTTCCTGTAAAACTTTCTGGACTATATTCAAATGCGAAGTTACCATCTTCTTTTTCAGCAAGCTCTTTAAGAAGCTTTGCACCTTCTATTGCAATCTGTTTGATTTCTTCTTTTGACTTTCTAAATACTTGTTCTCTTTGTGCAAGTGAAGTTGAATTATACACATGAACAATTGCTCTAGGTGCGCCCTTTACAGCTTCAAATGTCTTTTTAATAATATGTTCTCTAGCCTGTGTAAGTACTTGAATTGTTACATCATCAGGTATCATATCTTTTTCAATAAGAGTTCTTAAAAATTCATACTCTGTTTCTGAAGCGGCTGGAAATCCCACTTCGATTTCTTTGAAGCCTACTTCTACTAAAAGCTTAAAAAATTCAAGCTTTTGTTCAAGACTCATAGGCTCAACAAGTGCCTGATTGCCATCTCTTAAATCAACTGAACACCATATAGGTGCTTTGTCAACATATTCCTTCTTAATCCAGTCCATACACTCAACTGGTGGCATAAAATAACCTCTCTTGTACTGCTTGTAATCAAACATCTTATAATCCTCCATTTATTAAATTAGTAATAATACAAATCGTCTAAAATATAATATTATTGATTTCTTATGTAAATTACAAACTATATCTGATAGTCATAAAACCTTGCACAAACAAAAACTTTTGTTTATTGTTCGTAAAATATAATAATCAAGCAGATATTCACAACCTACTTTGACTAATTCACATTTTATCAGAAATATACTTTTTCTGTTGCAATTAAGTATAATAATTTTTATTGATTGCTTTATACAATAAAATTAAATTAACGATTTGTATAATTTTTAGTAACTTGATAGTATTAAAAAAGCCTTTCGCCCATGATACTTATAATATCAAGAGACGAAAGACTATAATCTTACGCGTTACCACTCTTATTCACGAAATTATCGTGCACTCATTGAATACGGGTATACACCTTATATTCTGTCCATTATAACGGTTGGCTTCCGACTACGCCTACTCGTTTACACTTTCGGATAGTAGCTCCGAGATGAGTTCAATACTTTCCTTCTATTGCCTTACACCAAACGACAACTCTCTGATATCCAGTCCGTATCTAATACTTCTCTTCATAGCTTTTAATATTATTGATTAATTAACAATCTAAGGTTCTAACAAAAACCTTTATCATGTTTTTTTCATTTACTTATTGTAATATACAACTCTATCCCCGAATTGTCAAGCTTGAGTTTCGTATTTTGCATTTTAAAACTTAAATAAGATATTAGGATTATATAAAACAATAAATGCACCATTTAAAGAACAGCCAGCTAGATTTGTATGACAACAGCTAACACCCTTGTTCGATGGTGGCATACAAATCTAGTTGGTTGTACTTTCACTGGTGTGTGCTTGTTTTATATAATACTGATATCTCTCTACAATGTACCACAATGCAAAATACGAAACTCAAGCATTTGATTATAAACTTTACTTTGATTTTATTATATCAAGTTCTTCTTTTGTTATTGGTTCGTTAGAATACCTTGCTTTTTCGTAAATATCTGTAATCTTTTTAGATTGTGCTTCATCATTTGTAATACTGTGCTTTGTAAGCTCTATTGGCATATATGTTTTTTGTGGCTTTTCTTTTCCAAAGCCCTTTTTAACACGTTTCTTATAATACTTTCTTACTGCCTTTTTATTGTTTTCTTCTCCCGTTTCAGTAACATCTTTGTAGACATTATTTTGTATACTTACTTTTCTATTATCTGGCTTTATATATTCAACCATATCTGTTCCAAGTCTTTTTGTCTTGTTAAGCTGCTTTAAATATCTTACGCCAAAATAAATAAGAGCAAAAACGGCAGCAAGCATAAGCATTATTCCAAAAGTTTCTGCAAGTGCTTCTGCAAAATGTGATGGCTGAATAACTTCTTCAAAATCAAGTCCATCTGAGCTTTCCGTTACTGCCTGTGTAGTTTCTTCTATGGCTTCGTTTTCATTTCCACCAAAAAGCCCCAAAATAAATATAAATCCCTTTAAAATTGCTCTGATGCCTGACATTCCAACATCGCCAATTATTGAAAATATATTACCATATTCTCCATTATAAAATGCAAGCATACCTAAAAATACAAGTATGCAGGTAATTACAAGTGTGAAAATATTAACATTTTTAAGTTGTTGTGCTGGAAACTCTGACTTATCGGCATTGCTTACATAGACATCATTTAACTTATCTAAATGATTATATACTATTTTGCAAAGTACAAATAAAGTACATATTATCACTTCACAGTTAAGTACAACAGGATTGCCCTTTGAAAAGCCAAGAAAATATCCAAATACCATAAGCCCTGCAAATGCCATTGGAACTTTTTCGCCATCAAAATAATGCTCCCTTAAACGCCCTTTTATATCTACATCTTGTAACACAGCCTTTTCACCAAGCTGCATAGCTGTTTGTTTGTATTTAATCATCTTATACTTAACTCGCACTGAATATAAACCAATTAAGCAAAAGATTATTACATAAAATACTTTTTCATCATAGTTACTTCCTAATAAAAATGAACTTAATACGACCAAACAATCTAATACCACAAATACTTGAAACTTGTTTACTATTTTTCTTAATACATACATTATGCAAACTGGTATAACTACTATTAAACACTTCCAAAGCTGTCCTGTATTAAGCCCTAGTGTTCCCATCATAAGAGCAATTATAAGGCTTAAAAATACAAGCGATTGAATTACTACTTCTAACACATTAAGGGATATGGCTAATTTCTTATTAGACATTACCTTTCCACCTCCCACTCTGTTGTATTAATATTACAATAATAAAGTGTTGTATCCATTCCAGCATGAAACGGCATAATCCACATACACTCGTATGTACGGCTTAACCCTTGCATATTAAGCTGTAACGCCTTTCTTCTGCTTGCAGATATAAGAATATAAAGCATATTATTTTCTGTTTTACTCTCACTATTTATAACATTTAAAATGTTTTCTGAAAATTCCTGCATTTCTATATCAAGGTCTATTCTTGCAAGCGCAGTATTAATATTATTAAACTGAGCAAGTCCCCTATCTGATACAACTTGTATTGGTGCTTTTGTTTCATAATCACAACCATTGCAATATAAAGACACTGATATTCCTTGTTCAATTAAAAGTCTTGATAAACCAGATGTTATAGATATACCTTCTTCTGATAATTTATCATATCTAATCATTCCGTCTGGCTCAAGATTTAGCAAAATACACACCTGCTGACTTACTGACTCATTATACTGATTAACCATAAGAGTTCCTGCTCTTGCGGAAGCTTTCCAGTTAATTCTATCCATAGAGTCAAAAGTTTCATACTGCCTTATTCCTCTAAACATAAAATTATCTTCATATATATGTCTATTACGTTCAAGTGTTCCCATTACCTTTGAAAATGGTATATTAAGCCTGTCTACATCTGCCTGCTTTGGATACACTGTAATCCCTGTATTTTCTGGGTACTGTGCAACAAGCACATCATTCATAAATACACCCGATGATACAATATCTATCGTATCAATCATGTATACACCTCTTTTAGTACATTTAACAGGTACTTTTCTTGTCACTCTTTGATAATACAACAATGCAAAAATGTCATTTCTATATGTATTATCTGAAACAGCAGAGTTGCTATCTTCATTTCCAAAGTCAAAACTTTTATCAATCTTAAACTTCAAATTAACATAAGCAAGTGGTAATGCTTTTTTGTTAGTTATTGTTTCTGTAATAACAGTTTCTGAACCAACATAAGCATATTTGTCATTAAACTTTACGTCTACTGTAAGGTTCTTTGACCATCTTTTTTTATACAAATATTGGAGTGCAATATATACAAGCCCTGCCCCCAAAAGCATTAATAATACAATCATTTATCTGTCCCATTCTTCTGTTGGCACTTCAACAGATGATATAATCTGCTCTATAAGTTTTTCTTTTCCATCTTTGTCAGCAAAGCCATTTCTTAATACAAGTCTGTGTGCAAATACATACTTTGTAAGTGTCTTTATATCTTCTGGTGTAACGTAACCTCTGCCCGATATATATGCAAATGCTCTTGCTGCATTAATCATTGTAATAGTCCCTCTAGGACTTACCCCAATTGACACTGATGGATTGCTTCTTGTTGCATTAACTATATCTACTATATAAGACATTATGGCTTGATGAACAAAAACATTTTTTGCTTCTTTTTGCATTGCAATAATATCTTCTTTTGTACATACACTATTAATCGTTTCTAATGGACTATCCTTTAAAAATCTATTAAGAATATCTATTTCTTCGCTCTTTTTAGGATATCCCATATTAATCTTCATTATAAATCTGTCAAGCTGTGCTTCTGGAAGCTGATATGTTCCTGCCGTTTCTATTGGATTTTGTGTGGCTATTACAATAAATGGTGAAGCAAGTGTATCTGTTACTCCATCTACTGTAACTTGACGTTCCTCCATACACTCAAGAAGTGCTGACTGTGTTCTTGGAGTTGCTCTGTTAATCTCATCAGCAAGCACGATATTAGAAAATACAGGCCCTTTTCTAAATACAAACTCAGAAGTTTTTTGATTGTAATAATTAATTCCCGTAATATCTGATGGAAGTAAATCGGGTGTAAACTGTATTCTGCTAAACTGTGCGTCTATTGACTTTGCAAATGTCTTTGCCATAACTGTCTTACCCGTTCCCGGAACGTCCTCTAAAAGAACATGACCATTAGCAATTATTGATGTTAAAACAAGCTTAGCTACATCTTCTTTTCCTATTATTACCTTACTGACATTATCAAGTATCTGACCTGCCATTTTTTGTCTTTCATTAACTATAAGTTCACTCATTATTTAATGCCCTTCCTTTTTCTTAAAGTGTATTTAAGCAACAATATTTGCAAATATTTTAACAATAAATTATATAATGTAAAATATTATTTTAATACACTCTATGCTTTTAATAGTACAATGCTAACAAAAAAAACGGTACTTTTCAATATAAGTACCGTCTTTTTATACAATTTATATAATTTTTAGTCTTGCACTGGAATTTCTGCGTTTACATCAATACCTCTAGGTGCTACTGGTGTTGAAAATACTATCTGTGTACTTGTTCTACCGAACTTTTGAAGCTGTCCTATAAATGTATCAAGCTCCATTGTACTTGGAAATACTACTTTTAAAAGCATTGAATATGTTCCTGTTACACAGTTACACTCAACAACATTAGGACATGACTTAATAAAAGGATAAAACTCAGGTTTTTGCACTGGTGCTACTTCAAGATTAATAAATGCTGTGATATGATATCCTAACTTTAACTGATTAACTTTTACTTCATATCCTTCGATAATTTCTTCTTTTTCAAGTCTTTCAATTCTTGCTGATACGGCAGGTGATGACAAAAACACATTCTCTGCTAATGCCTTAAGTGGCATTCTTGCGTTTTGCTGTAAAAGTGTAATTAACTTCTTATCAATTTTATCCATGGTGTAAACCTCCAGATTATAATATTCATTGTATAAAGCTAATCATTTATCCAAAAAAGGGACAATCCTAGCGCTACTGCTAAAATTGTCCCCTTTGACTTAAATTATTAACTTACGCATACTATACACCTTAAATAATAAAATAGCAAGTGTTTTTTCTTTATTTTCATTGCTTTTATACATAATTTTTGTTAGAGTAGAGAAAATACTAAAGCCACAACTGGCAGA
>URYE01000024.1 GCA_900551945.1 uncultured Eubacterium sp.
AATAATTCCATCTAATGTTGCAAGTCTTTCAACAACATTTTCGTCAACAGCCTTATCAACATCAAAAAGTGAATATGCGTATTCTCCTCTTGACTTGTTAGCCATTTCTTCAATATTAATTCCTGCATCTGCAAAAATTGATGTAATCTTGCTAATTACAGCAGGAACATTCTTATGACATATTGCAATACGTCCTGTTGCATTACATACACCCATATCACAAGCTGGATAATTAACAGAATTTACAATATTACCATTTTCGATAAAGTTTCTTAATTCCTTAACAGCCATCTCAGCACAGTTTTCTTCTGCTTCTTCTGTTGAAGCACCAAGATGAGGTAACACAATTGCTCCTTCCATACCTGCTGTTGTTGTGTTAGGAAAATCAGTTACATACTTCTTAACTCTACCAGACTTAAGAGCTTCACCAATTGCACTTTCATCAACAAGAACATCTCTTGCACAGTTAATAATAATTGTTCCATCCTGCATTAAATCAAAGGCTTCTTTGTTAATCATGCCTTTTGTGCTATCAAGTGCTGGAACGTGAACTGTAATATAGTTACATTCTCTATAAATATCTTCTACATTTACAATGTGCTTAACCTGACTTGAAAGGTTCCAAGCTGCATTAACTGATAAATATGGGTCATAACCATATACTTCCATACCAAGAGCAATTGCTGCATTAGCAACTAACTGTCCTATAGCACCAAGACCGATAACACCAAGCTTTTTACCCTTGATTTCCTGTCCTGCAAAAGCTTTCTTTGCTTTTTCTGTTGACTTTGCAATATCAGCATCGTCTTTGTTTTCTTGTACCCACTTATTACCACCAATAATATCTCTTGAAGCAAGAAGCATAGCAGCGATAACCTGCTCCTTAACAGCATTAGCATTTGCTCCAGGTGTGTTAAATACTACAACACCAGCTTCTGCACACTTGTCAAGAGGAATATTATTAACACCTGCACCAGCTCTCGCAATCGCAAGAAGATTGTCACTAAATTCAAGGTCGTGCATTTTGGCACTTCTTACAAGTACTGCCTGTGCATCTTCAAATGAACTTTCAATATTATAATCATCTGTAAATAACTTAAGACCTACTTGTGAAATATTATTTAAACAATTAACATTAACCATTACTTTGTATTCTCCTTTTCAAACTTAGCCATAAATTCAACAAGCTTTTCTACACCTTCTTTAGGCATAGCATTGTAAATAGAAGCTCTCATACCACCGACAGTTCTATGACCTTTAAGGTTTACAAAACCTGCTGCTTCTGCTTCTTTAACAAACTTAGCATCTAAATCTTTATCACCAGTTACAAAAGGTACATTCATAAGAGAACGGTCTTCCTTAACTACTGTACCCTTAAATAACTTACTCTGGTCAAGGAAATCATAAAGAATTTTGGCTTTTTCTTCGTTGCGTTCCTTCATAGCCTGAAGTCCGCCGAGCTTTTTAATCCACTTAAATACTTTACCACAAATATAAATATTATAACATGGAGGTGTGTTATAAAGTGAGTCTGCATCTGCTTGTGTCTTCCACTTAAGCATTGTAGGAGTTCCATGTAATACATCATCTGTAATAAGGTCTTCTCTAATAATTGCAATAACTACGCCTGCTGGACCTACGTTCTTTTGAACACCGCCATATACTACACCATACTTTGTAACATCAATTGGTTCTGATAAGAAACATGATGAAATATCAGATACAAGTATATGACCCTTTGTATTAGGTAATGTCTTAAACTTAGTTCCATAAATTGTGTTATTCTCACAAATATAAACATAATCTGCATCTTCTGGAATATCAAGATCTGAACAATCTGGGATATATGTAAATGTCTTATCTGCTGATGATGCAACTTCTATTGCTTCTCCATATATCTTAGCTTCTTGAAATGCTTTCTTAGCCCACTGACCTGTAATAATATAGGCAGCTTTTTTGTTCTTCATAAGGTTCATTGGAACTTCTGCAAAGAACTGTGAAGCACCACCCTGTAAGAATAATACCTTATAGTTGTCAGGAATATTCATAAGTTCTCTTAAATCAGCTTCTGCTTCTTTGATGATGTTGTCATACACCTTAGACCTATGACTCATTTCCATTACAGACTGTCCGCTTCCCTTATAGTCAAGCATCTCATCTGCTGCTTCCCTTAATACTTCTTCTGGTAATACTGCTGGACCTGCACTAAAATTATATACTCTTCCCACTTTCATTATCCTCCTGAAATCTTAAGATTATTAAATTCATATTAGCCATTTTATGCCATTAGTAGTAATGTGTCAATGGTATTTTAAATTTATAGTAATAATTAATTAATAATTTTATTATTTTTTATTAATTTATCACAATATTTTCTTCAATCACTTAATATTTTTTAATTATTATTCTGTCTTGCGTCAAGGTCTTGTCTGTCAAATGCTTCTGAAATGGCAGCCCCTGGTGAAACCATTGGAAATACCTTATCTTCTCTGTTAATTACACAGTCAATTACACAAGGTATATTAAGCTTGACAGCTTCCTTAAATGCAGCTTCAAATTCTTCAATAGTTGTAACTCTATAAGCCTTTGAGCCCATACCCTCAGATACTTTAACAAAGTCTACCTGGTCATCTAATACTGTTGCAGAATAACGTTGACCATAGAATAAATCTTGCCACTGACGAACCATACCTAAAACGTGATTATTAAATATAACTTCAATAATAGGAATATTATATCTTGTTGCTGTTGCAATTTCATTCATATTCATTCTAAAGCATCCATCACCTGCAATATTTACAACGACTTTATCTCTACAACCAACCTTTGCACCAATTGCTGCTCCGATACCATATCCCATAGTACCAAGACCACCTGATGTAAGAAGTGTTCTAGGGTGCTTAAACTTATAATGCTGTGCTGCCCACATCTGATGTTGACCTACATCTGTTGATATAATAGCCTCGCCCTTTGTGATATCATAGATTCTTTCCATTACTAATGGGCCATTAAGACAATCTCTGTTATAAGTCATAGGATACTTTTTCTTAAGTTCGTTAATATGATTAACCCACTCGTGTCTGTCTGCCTGTTCAAGCTTTGCATTAACTCGCTTTAACACTTCAAGAGCATCACCTATTACACTTGCGTCTGTTTTAACATTTTTATTAATCTCTGCTGCATCAACATCAAACTGTAATATCTTAGCATTAGTTGCAAACTTCTTAACATTTCCTGTTACTCGGTCTGAAAATCTTACGCCAATTGCTATAAGAAGGTCACACTCTGACACGCCAAAGTTAGAAGCTTTAGTTCCGTGCATACCAAGCATACCAGTATACAATGGGTCTGAACCGTCAAATGCACCTTTACCCATAAGAGAATCTGTCACTGGTGCGTCAATCTTTTTAACGAACTTTCTAAGCTCATCAGAAGCGCCAGAAGCAATAACACCACCACCTACAAATACAAATGGCTTCTTTGCTTCTTTTATAAGACTTACTGCCTTTTCAACGTCTTCTTCTTTTATTGTTTCAGTACTTCGTTCAACTGTCTTAGGTGTCTGCTTAATATAATCACAGCTATTAGCAGTAACATCTTTTGTTACATCAATAAGCACAGGACCTGGTCGACCCTCTTTTGCTATTCTGAACGCCTTTCTTATTGTATCAGCAAGCTTTGTTACATCTTTAACAATAAAGTTGTGCTTAGTTATAGGCATTGTAACACCTGTTATGTCTATTTCCTGAAAACTGTCTTTTCCAAGAAGTGGAACTGTTACATTACAAGTAATCGCCACCATTGGAATAGAGTCCATATAAGCTGTTGCAATTCCTGTTACAAGATTAGTAGCTCCAGGGCCAGAAGTTGCAAAACACACTCCAACCTTTCCTGTTGCTCTTGCATATCCGTCAGCCGCATGACTTGCGCCCTGCTCATGTGAAGTAAGAATATGTGTTATCTCGTCTGAATGTTTGTATAAAGCATCGTATACGTTAAGAATCGCACCGCCCGGATAACCAAATATAGTGTCTACGTTTTGCTCTTTTAAACACTCTACAATTATCTCTGAACCATTTAACTCCATTAATAAAGTTCCTCCCAATTTTTATTCATTATGTTCATTTTTAACTTATCTTTAGTCTATATTATTTTTTCCTTATGTAATGTAATATATAGTGAAAATAGTATCAAGAAAGTTCCACCCCAACTTATTGCTTTTTCAATAAAAGTAGGAACTTTCTTGATATATAAAATAGCTATTATCTTCACTAGCTTTTTACTGCTTTGTCAATTAAATCCTTTAAAATATCTAGTAGATATAAATTACTTATTCTCTGGTACTTGTAATATAGCTCCCTTATTACCTGATGTTACCATTGAAGCATATCTCTTTAAGTAGCCTGTTGTAACCTTAGGGTCTCTAGGCTTCCACTCTGCCTTTCTTCTTGCAAGCTCTTCATCAGATACATCAAGCTCGATTGTAAGAGCTGGAATGTTAATCTTAATGATATCGCCTTCTTCTACTAATGCAATAGGGCCGCCAACTGCTGCTTCTGGTGAAACGTGTCCGATTGAAGCACCACGACTTGCACCTGAGAAACGACCATCAGTAATAAGAGCTACTGATGAACCAAGTCCCATACCTGCAATTGCTGATGTTGGATTAAGCATTTCTCTCATACCTGGACCACCCTTAGGGCCTTCATAACGAATAACTACTACATCTCCTGCTACAATCTTACCACCCTTAATTGCGGCAATTGCATCTTCTTCACAATCGAATACTCTTGCAGGACCTTCATGTACAAGCATTTCATCAACTACGGCTGAACGCTTAACAACTGAACCGTCTGGTGCAAGATTACCACTAAGAACCGCAAGACCACCTGTTTTACTATATGCGTTATCTACTGTTCTAATTACTTCTGGATTTTTATTTACCGCATTTTTAATATTTTCGCCTACTGTCTTACCTGTTACTGTCATACAGTCTGTATTAAGAAGTCCGATATCTGCAAGTTCCTTCATAACAGCATATACACCACCAGCTTCGTTAAGGTCTTCCATATATGTAGGGCCTGCTGGTGCAAGGTGACAAAGGTTAGGTGTCTTTTCGCTTACTGAGTTAGCAAACTTAATATCAAAGTCAAAACCAACTTCATGTGCAATAGCTGGAAGATGGAGCATACTATTTGTTGAACAGCCAAGTGCCATATCAACAGTAAGTGCGTTCATAATAGCCTCTTTTGTCATAATATCTCTAGGTCTTATGTTCTTTCTATACATATCCATAACAGCCATACCTGCGTGCTTTGCAAGCTTAATTCTTTCAGAATATACGGCAGGGATTGTACCATTTCCACCAAGTCCCATACCAAGTGCTTCTGTAAGACAGTTCATAGAGTTAGCTGTATACATACCTGAACATGAACCACAAGTTGGGCATACTTTTTCTTCAAATTCTCTTACATCGTCTTCTGTCATTGTTCCTGCGGCATAAGAACCAACAGCTTCAAACATTGATGAAAGACTTCTCTTTTTACCATGAACATGACCTGCAAGCATAGGGCCACCACTTACAAATACTGTAGGAACATTAACTCTTGCTGCTGCCATTAAAAGTCCTGGTACGTTCTTATCACAGTTAGGAACCATAACAAGAGCATCAAACTGATGAGCTGTTGCCATACATTCTGTTGAGTCAGCTATCAAATCTCTTGTAACAAGAGAGTACTTCATACCGACATGACCCATTGCGATACCGTCACATACGGCAATTGCTGGAAATACTACAGGAACACCACCTGCTTCTGCTACTCCTAACTTTACAGCATTAACAATCTTATCAAGGTTCATGTGACCTGGAACTATTTCATTATATGAACTTACAATACCTACTAATGGCTTGTCCATTTCTTCTGGAGTAAATCCTAATGCGTTAAATAATGAACGATGTGGAGCTTGCTGCATACCCTTTTTTACGTTATCACTCTTCATAATATCCTCATTTCCGCACACCTTTTAGCTTAAAAAACCTCATGTGCTATCACTTATAATAATATACTTATTTCAATGAATTTTCTTATTTGGCACTCCAATAACTTTCTTGTAAGATATCAGCGTTGGGCAAATCAATGAATACACCATTTAAAGAACAGTTATCTATATTTGTGTGCCAACATCGAACACAACTGTTCGATGATGGCATACAAATATAGATGGTTGTACTTTCACTGGTGTGTGAATGATTTGTCTAACACTAATATCTTCCATAATGTCAAAAATTGCCAAATAAGAAAACTCCAATATATAAATAAATTAAATTATCTCAGCTATTAAGTCACCCATCTGTGTTGTGCTACACTGTGTCATTCCATCAGACATAATATCAACAGTCCTGTAACCTTCCTTTAACACCTGTGCAACAGCAGCTTCAACTGCATCTGCTTCCTTGTCAAGGTCAAAAGAATATCTAAGTAACATAGCTGCACTTAAAATAGTAGCGATAGGATTAGCAATATCCTTACCTGCAATATCTGGTGCAGAACCATGACTAGGCTCATAAAGACCTAACTTAGTCTTACCAAGACTTGCACTTGAAAGCATTCCGATAGAACCTGTAATCATACTTGCTTCATCCGATAAAATGTCACCGAACATATTTTCTGTTAAGATAACATCAAACTGAGCTGGGTTCATAACAAGCTGCATTGCACAGTTATCAACTAACATATTTTCAACTTCAACCTCTGGATAATCCTTTGCAACTTCCGCTACAATCTTTCTCCAAAGTCTTGATGAGTCAAGAACATTAGCCTTATCAACACTTGTTACTTTCTTTCTTCGCTTCATTGCAATCTCAAAGCCCTTGATTGCAATTCTTCTAATCTCGTCTTCATTATATGTAAGAGTATCAACTGCTGTCTGTAAGCCATTTACTTCTTCTGTATGTCTTTCACCAAAGTAAAGACCACCAGTTAATTCTCTCATAATAACCATATCAAAGCCATCACCAATAATCTCGTCTTTTAATGGACAAGCTGCCTTTAATTCATCATAAAGATAAGCTGGACGGATATTTGCAAACAACTCTAATTCTTTTCTAATCTTTAACAATCCAGCTTCTGGTCTTAAATTAGGTGCAACGTCATACCACTTAGAGTTACCCACGTTACCACCAACAGCACCCAACAATACAGCATCAGATGCTTTAGCTATTGCTACCGCTTCATCTGTAAGTGGTACACCATACTCGTCTATTGAACAGCCACCCATAAGAATTGTAGTGTAATCAAATTTGTGATTATACTTTTCGCCAACCTTGTCTAATACTTTCTTTGCTTCTCTTACAATTTCTGGACCTATTCCATCACCTGGAATTAATGTTATTTTATAATCCATCATTTCCACCTGTCTTTCTTGATTAATTTTAATATAATAAAGTAAATTATCACTTTACCTAGTTAAAGGCTATTGTTTAATATAATAACGTATTTTTTGTCATTTTTCAACTATATTAGCAGGTAATATTTTATATTTTGTTAATATTTGTTCACAAATATGAATAAGCTCAATATTCAGAAACTTTTTGCTATTTAGCTATAACAATATTAGTTTATAATAAATAAACTTGTATAAAATTATAAAGAAAGTATAAAATCAGCAAGACTATCTACCGTATCGACAATATAGTCTGCTCCTGCTTCTTCTAGCTCACCCTTTTCAGCAAAGCCAAACCTTACACCAATACACTCAATACCAGCTTCTTTAGCACCTAGTACATCATGCTTTCTATCACCTATCATTATTGCATTAGCTTTGTTAAAGTCCTTATCAAGCTCTTTTAACTGTCTAAACACTTCTTGAATTACTTGAACTTTATATTTTCTTGTCACATCAAGACTTCCTACTACAACATCAAAATACTGTGCAAGGTTAAAATGTTCTATAATCCTTTTAGCTATCGGCTCTGGCTTGCACGTTGCAAGAGCTATTACTTTGTTAGAAGCCTTTAACCTTTCTAAACATTTATCAATTCCTGTATACATTTCATTTTCATATAAACCTACTGTATTATATCGCTCTCTATATTTTGAAAGTCCTCTTTCTGCCTGTTCTTTACTAAATCCATGAAAAACTTGAAGACTGTCAATAAGCGGTGGGCCTATATATCTTTTCATTACTTCGTCATCATTTTCTATAACACCTTCACTTTCAAGTGCATATCTAGCTGATTTTATAATTCCTTCATGTGAGTCTGTAAGTGTTCCATCTAGGTCAAATAAAATATATTTTTTCATACAATAAAATCTCTTTCTTATTATTAACTTTCACCATATTCTAAACTTTGCTTTATGCAGCAGAAATGGCGAAATTATTCTTCTGAATACATCTTTATTCTATTTTTCTTATTGTCAACCTTCATATTATCAGTATAACTGCTAATAAGGTCAGAATACTTAGTTGAAAGTACAGTATTTGCAATAGATGTATCATTAGAGCTGTCATAATCTCTGTTTATAAAGTATACAACATAGTACTGATTGTTGTCAGAATCTTCTATAACAGTCTTATCTCCTGCTTTTCTTTCGCTGTCAAATAACCAATCAGATATTGCGCTTTCAGCACTACTCTTTTTAATATTTGACTTTAATGAAGCTGATGAATCTTCATATGTAGCCTTTTCATCGTCAGTAGCATATTCTTTACACATTTGGGCAAATGTATCTTCGTCTGTTATCTTTTCTAACATATCATTAGCCTTGTTCTTTGCCTGCTCTTTTGCTGTGTCATCATCACTTCCTGCTGCAATCTTAAACACTCTATAATCTATATCGTCATAAGAGTCTTTGTGTTCTTCATAATAGTCCTTGATTTCACTGTCTGTAGCTGCAAGGTCTGTTTGTAACTGTTCTTGATATGCTGCTGCCTTAAGATACTCAGATACATATTCTTTAATAGAGCTTTCTGTTGCATTTTTACCAAATGCACTCTTATAGTAATCAGCTACAGAAACTCCACTATCTGAAGCTGCTTCACTTACATTATTTTGAAACTCCTCATAATCTTCATCAGCCTTATCATAAGAATAACCAGCTTCATCCGCTGCCTTTAAGAGTGCCTTATCTTCTTTAATTGTACTAACTGTCATATTAGCAAAATAATCATACCATGTATTATCTGTTGAAGAATACTTTTGCTGTGCATCGTCTTTTGAAGTATCATATCCCATATAAGATGTAAAATAATCAGCATAAGTCATACTGCCATATAAAGTCTGACTTAACATATTCTGCTTAGTCATTTGATAGTAGAAATCAAATTCAATTCCACTTATCTTGTCATCGTCTACAGAAATAAATTCATTATGAATTTTGTTATAATTACCCCAGATATTTACTGCTACAATTACAACTATAAGTGCTGCAATTGCCCAAAACGAACCAATAGCAATCTTTTTATTTCTTGCTTCTTTTATTTCTTCTTCACGTCTTCTTTGCATTTTCTTATCGTATTTTGTAACAACTTTTGCATTTTCAGTGCTATCTTGCACCTGTTTGTTTTTATTATTTTTTGCCATAACATTTTCTCACTTTCTTTTAAATTTATACAATACTAGCTTTACAATCCCAAATCAGCCTTTAACTCATCAAGCTCTTTTATCCAAAGTGCGCTTGAAGCATCACTTGGCATTCTTAAATCACCTCTTGGAGATACTGCAACAGAACCAACTTTGGGGCCATCTGGAAGACATGAACGTTTAAACTGCTGTGCAAAAAATCTCCAAATAAAAGTTCTAAGCCACTTGTAAATAATCCCACTATCATATACATTTTCAAACGCAATACAAGCAATTCTAAACAACTTCTTTGGATTAGTTCCAAATCTCAATATATAATACATAAAGAAATCGTGCAGTTCATAAGGCCCAACGAGATTTTCTGTTTCTTGTGCAATTGTTCCATCTTCTTTTGGTGGTAAAAGTTCTGGACTAACTGGTGTATCAAGCACATCTTTTAATACTGCTGACAATTCACTGTCATTACAAGTATCAGCATAAAAACTTACAAGGTGTCTTACAAGTGTCTTAGGAACTGACGCATTAACGCCATACATAGACATATGGTCGCCATTATAAGTAGCCCAACCAAGCGCAAGCTCTGACATATCGCCCGTTCCTATAACCATACCATTTGTTTGATTGGCAATATCCATAAGAAGTTGTGTACGTTCTCTTGCCTGTCCGTTTTCATAAGTTACATCATGCACACTCTCATCATGACCTATATCCTTAAAATGTTGTCTAACTGCGTCTTTTATATTAATCTCTCTTAAAGTACAGCCTAACTTTTTAGTCATTAACACAGCATTATTATAAGTTCTGTCTGTCGTTCCAAAACAAGGCATTGTAACACAAGTAATTCCATTTCTATCAAGTCCTAATAAATCAAATGCTCTTACTGTTACAAGAAGTGCAAGTGTAGAATCAAGGCCTCCTGATATACCAATTACTGCGCTCTTACAGTTAGTATGCTCTAATCTCTTTTTAAGCCCATAAGTCTGAATATCAAGTATTTGATTACATCTTTCATTTCTCTTAGCCACATCTGCCGGTACGAAAGGGGCTTTGTCAAAATATCTTATAAGTTCAAGTTCTTCAACAACTGTTTTAAAGTCAACAACTGTATAATTACTTTGCATTTGTGTATTAAAAGTTGACATTCTTCTTCTTTCAGAAGCTAATTTTGATACGTCAATATCGGCATATATGCTTTCATTCTCGTATTTAGTAGCTTCTGAAAGCATTGTTCCATTTTCACATACCATGTTGTGTCCGCTAAATACTATGTCTTGTGTTGACTCGCCCTCTCCTGCACTTGAATAAATATATCCGCAAACAAGTCTTGCTGACTGACCATTTACAAGTTGTTTTCTATAAATGTCCTTTCCAATTGTTTCATTACTTGCAGAACAATTTACAATAATATTTGCACCATTCAAGGCGTGAGAAATACTAGGTGGCATAGGTGTCCACAAATCTTCGCATACTTCTGCGGCTACAATAACATTTTTCATATTAGTACATCTAAATAAAATATTCATTCCAAATGGTACTTTATAACCGTCAAAGTCAATTTCCACACATTCTTCAAAGCCTGCACTAAACTGTCTTGCTTCGTAAAACTCTGCATAATTTGGAAGATATTTTTTAGGAATTATTCCAATAACCTTGCCATCAATAACTCCTGCCACAACATTATAAAGCTTTCCCATATATTCAAATGGAAGACCAACAAATGTAATCATTCCCTCTAAACTACAAGAATAATCTGCAATATCCTTTAAGCCACAGATAGCCCCATCAAGAAGTGTTTCCTGCAAAAACAAATCATTACAAGTATATCCTGTAATACACATTTCTGGAAACACAGCTATCTTAACGCCTTTATTATAAGCTGTCTTCATAAGCTCTTTAATGCGATTTACATTATAAACACTATCGGCCACCTTAATCTTAGGTGTCATAGCTGAAACCCTTATAAAACCTTCTCTCATAGAAATAGAAACCTCCATTTATAAATTTATTTTACAGCTTTTTAACTTAATATTTGTAAATATAATATCAAGTTAAGCATAATTATATCATATACTTTTAATCTAATACTTATAATTTTGCTTATAATTATATAGAAATAGCAGAGAAAAGAAATTCTTCTCTCTGCTTGCAATTTTTCATTACAACTATGCCAATATCTTCAAGTATTATTCTTGTGAAGCTGCTGGCTTCTCAACCTGTGCAATGGCACTCTTTTGCATTGAAATTCTACAATTCTTGTTATTACCAAATTCAACAATTACATCTTCATCTGTAATATCAATAATTACTCCATAAAAACCGCTTGTTGTTAATACAAAATCGCCTTTTTCAATGGAATCCATTATTCTTTGCTTTTCCTGCTGCTGCTTCTTCTGAGGCTTAATAGCAAGGAAATAAAACATAAGAACTAATGCAACGATATAAATAACAATTATTCCCATCTGCATTTTAACTTTCCTCCTAAATTATCACTTCTTAGTCAAAACTAACAATAAATAATAATAAACTAAATTTACACTATTGTCTAGCTATATATTAATTAAAAAGTTAATTTTTACATTTATTTCATAAAAAAATATTTTTATTTATATCTTTAGTTTTCTTATTTTTTATCATAAGTATGTAATAATTCTATTCTTTCTTTCTTAAATTCGCTGTATCTGCCTTCGTCAATTGCACCTCTTATATCTTCCATAAGGTGATTATAAAAATAAAGATTGTGAAGTACACAAAGTCGCATACCAAGCATTTCTTTAGCTTTAAGAAGATGTCTTATATATGCTCTTGAATAACTCTTACAAGCAGGGCATTGACATCCTTCTTCGATTGGACTTGCATCCTTTTCATACTTTGAATTAAATAAATTAATCTTACCAAACTTAGTATATACATGACCATGTCTTCCATTTCTTGATGGATATACACAGTCAAAGAAATCTATACCTCTTTCAACTGCTTCAAGAATGTTAGCAGGAGTTCCTACTCCCATAAGGTATGTTGGCTTATCCTGTGGAAGATATGGAACTGTTTCATCAAGTACATGATACATTTCTTCGTGTGACTCACCTACTGCAAGACCACCTACTGCATAACCATCAAGGTTCATTTCAGATATTCTCTTTGCGTGTTCAATTCTAATATCTGTATATATCGCACCTTGATTAATACCAAAAAGCATTTGATGTGGATTAACTGTATCTGGAAGTGAATTAAGTCTTGCCATTTCTACTTTACATCTTTCAAGCCAACGAGTTGTTCTATCAACGGAATTTTGGATATACTTTCTTTCCGCCTTTGCTGGTGGACATTCATCAAATGCCATTGCTATAGTAGAGCCTAAGTTTGACTGTATCTGCATACTTTCTTCTGGCCCCATAAATATCTTTCTTCCATCAATATGAGAGTTAAATGTAACTCCTTCTTCCTTAATCTTTCTTAAACCTGCAAGTGAAAATACTTGAAATCCGCCTGAGTCTGTAAGTATAGGTCTATCCCAATTCATAAACTTGTGAAGACCACCCATTTCTTTTATAAGCTTATCACCTGTTCTTACATGAAGATGATATGTATTAGATAATTCTACTTGTGTTCCTATCTCCTTTAAATCCATTGTTGATACTGCACCCTTAATAGCCGCAACTGTACCAACATTCATAAACACTGGAGTCTGAATTGTGCCATGAACAGTCTTTAACTCTCCTCTTTTTGCACGACCATCTGTCTTTAATAATGTGTACATAAATAACCCTTTCTAAATTTTAATATAAAATAATATTTAATTATTTTTTATAAAAATCAACTATTCTGTCTATTCTTGATGTCATATTTTCAAATATAAGGTCAACAAGTGTGAGTGCTGCCATAGCTTCAACTACAACTACAGCTCGTGGCACTATCATTGGGTCATGTCTTCCCTTTATTGAAATCTCTATATCTTCACCACTCTTATTAACTGTTTGTTGTGTTGCACTTATAGATGGTGTCGGCTTGATTGCAACACGAAATACTATATCAGAGCCATCACTCATACCGCCAAGTACACCACCTGAGTGATTTGTTGCTTTTGTTACTTTTCCGTCTTTTATAATAAAACTATCGTTGTTGTGAAGTCCGTCCGCCTTTGCCGCCGCAAAACCATCACCTATTTCAAAGCCTTTTACTGCTCCTATAGACATTATTGCTTTTGCAAGATTAGCATCAAGCTTGTCAAATACAGTTTCACCAATTCCAGTCATTACATTACTAATTACGCACTCGATAATTCCACCTACAGAATTACACTCATTAATCTTTTGTGAGGCATATTCTTCTACTTTTTTTGCTGCCTCTTTGTCTGGCATTGTAAATGGATTGCTTTGTGCTTCTTTTATGTCAAAATTATTGTAGTCTATTGCAATACCGCCTATTTCTTTTGAATATGCTTGTATTTTTATCCCTAACTGTTCAAGTATTTTAACTGCAACTGCACCTGCTGCAACTCGTCCTATAGTTTCTCTGCCAGAGCTTCTACCGCCACCACGATAATCTCTAAAGCCATATTTTTCATCAAATGTATAATCTGCGTGACCTGGTCTATAATATGAAGCTATTTCTGAATAGTCAGAAGAACGTTGTGTCTTATTAAGAACTACCATTGATATTGGAGTTCCTGTTGTCTTGCCTTCAAATACACCTGACATTATCTTAACTTCGTCAGCCTCTTTTCTTTGTGTTGTAAACTTAGACTGCCCTGGTTTTCTTCTGTCTAACATGACTTGTATATCTTTTTCGCTAAGCTCAAGCCCTGCTGGACAACCGTCAATAACTACACCAACACCCTCACCATGCGACTCTCCCCAAGTCATTATCTTAAATACATTCCCAAATGTCGAACCTGCCATAATATCTACCGCTAAATAACTTACCCTTTCTTTATCTTATTGTTTATAATAAAATCATATTATTAATATCAATTATTACTAACCAATTATATTAATAATAACAAATTACACTATTCAAATCAAGAAATAAAGGAATAAAGAAATATATTTATTTCAACTTTAATCCATCTTTAAAGGCGTTTCCTACCTTCTTACCAAGCCCAATATAAGTATTATTCACAGGGTCATATGTGATAGGCTTTAACTTACTAGGGTCAATATGACCATCTGTAAGAATACTCTCATCAGCATTAACATTAACAATCTCACCCACTAAAATACCATCTTTGAAACTTTTAACCTTACATTCAAGAGCCATAGGAAGTTCATTAATCAAAGGTGCATTAACAAATTCACTCTTAGTTGCATGAAAACCAGCTTTAGCAAACTTATCAGGAACTTTAAGCGCAGACTCAACGCCCACATAATCACAAGGCACAACAGTATCTTCAGTAGCAATACTTACAGTAAATGCTCCCGTCTTTTCAAGATTATCCGTAGTCTTATGATTAGACATACTAATAGAAATCTCATTCATATCAGTAATAATACCCCAAGCCGCATTCATAGCATCAGGCACTCCATTTTCATCGTATGTTCCAATAATCAATACAGGCATTGGATACATAACCGGCTTAACTCCAAAATTAACTCTACTCATAATTATTACTCCTTTTCTAAATTTATTTACTTATCAGCAAGTGTATTCTTCAACTTATCTAACGCCGACTTAATATTCCCCGCTGACTCCTCATCAAGCTTTTCTGGTGGTGTCTTAGCAACCACTCTCTTTAAAGCATTAAGTTCTTCCTTAACTTGCTTCTTAGTTGCTCTGTCCCAGTCCTTCTTATGCTCACTAAGCTTACTTTCAGCAGTTGCAATAAGACTTTCAGCTTCATTTCTTATATTAAGAAATTCTCCCCTCATTTCATCTTGCTTTTCATACATCTGCGCTTCCCACTTAGCCTTTTCAATTTCTTCTTCTGATAGATTAGAACTAGACGTAATCGTAATTGACTGTTCATGTCCCGTTCCCAAATCCTTAGCCGACACATTTACAATACCATTAGCATCAATGTCAAATGTAACTTCAATCTGTGGCGTTCCTGCCATTGCTCTCTTAATTCCCGACAACCTAAAATTACCTAGCAACTTATTATCTCTTGTGAACTTACGTTCTCCTTGAAACACCTTAATATCAACAGAAGTCTGAAAATTACCTGCCGTTGTAAATATTTGGCTATGCCTCGTAGGAATAGTTGTATTTCTCTCAATAAGCCTACTTGCAACGCCACCTACCGTTTCGATTGAAAGCGAAAGTGGTGTAACGTCCATAAGAATAATTTCTGATGCTGTACTTCCACTTGTAAGTTGTCCTCCTAACTTTCCACCTTGAACTGCCGCTCCTAATGCCACACATTCATCTGGATTGAGATTTCTTGATGGCTCTTTTCCCATCAGAACTCGTACCTTATTTTGAACTGCTGGTATTCTAGTTGAACCACCTACAAGAAGCACCATGTTAATCTCCGATTTTGAAAGTCCTGCATCATGAAGCGCATTTTCAACTGGTATCACAGTTCTTTCCACAAGGTCTTGTGTAAGCATATCAAAAGTCTGTCTTGACAAATTAATACCCATATGATGTGGGCCATCTTTTCCCATTGCAATAAATGGAAGATTAATATTAGAATTCATTGCTGATGAAAGCTCCTTTTTAGCCTTTTCAGCTTCTTCCTTTAATCTTTGCATTGCCGCTGTATCCTTTGATAAGTTAATGCCATCACTTTCCTTAAACTGCTCAACAAGATAATTAACTATTCTTTCGTCAAAATCATCTCCACCAAGATGATTATCACCCGATGTAGCAAGAACTTCTATAACGTTGTCGCCAATTTCAATAATAGACACGTCAAATGTGCCGCCGCCCAAATCATATACAAGAATTTTTTGAGCTTCACCATTGTCAAGTCCATAAGCAAGTGCTGCTGACGTTGGTTCATTTATAATACGAAGTACATTAAGACCTGCAATTCTTCCTGCATCCTTAGTAGCTTGTCTTTGTGCATCATTAAAATACGCAGGAACAGTAATTACTGCATCTGTAATTTCTTCTCCCACAAAATTCTCTGCATCTTTTTTGAGCTTCATCAATATAAAGGCTGATATCTCTTGTGGCGAATAACTTTTCCCCATAAGCTTTTTACGGTAATCTGAACCCATATACCTTTTAATTGAAAATATAGTACTATCTGCGTTGACTGCCGCCTGTCTTTTGGCAATATCACCCACAAGTCTGCTACCTTCCTTTGTAAATGCAACCACCGATGGAGTTGTTCTATACCCCTCACTATTAGTTATAACAGTTGGAGTATCCCCCTCCATCACAGCAACACAACTATTTGTAGTTCCTAAATCAATTCCTATAACCTTACTCATAAGCACGTCTCTTTCTTAAATATTATATAAATCCCGCTGATTTACTGCGTAAACCACTATAATAATTATATAATACCACAAATAACCTGCCATATTTATAAATAAACATATAAAATTAATAAAAATTTATAAACAAACCTTGTTTTTTAGCACTTATAATAAATTACAATACCAATAATATATTTATTAATAAACATCTACTTGATTTCATCAATTATTGCTTTCATTGCAATTATATTTTCCATATTTTCATTCTTAATATTTATATCTGAAAAATTTTGATTACCTGCAAATCTATTTTTCAATACGCAATTCATTATTTGAATAATATTATGCCTATGACACACTTCGTTACTTTCATCAAGCACTCTTGCAAATTCCATATAATCCATATTATTTTGTCTTTGAAGCCCTGACTTTGCAAGAACTTTTTCAAGATACATATACATAGACAATACATCAGCATTATCTATATACTTTTGCCATTTCTTTTTATTAATAAGCTTAACTAATAATATAATCATAATTACAATTATTACGCCTAGCATTATCATTAGCACTACAAATATTTTTGTATCAATAATACTTGACAATTTATCAGTGCCTGTTTTATTTAAGCTTTGCTCTTGTTCATTTGTATTCTCACTAATACTTTCTGTTTGTTGTTGATTATCTTGTGCAACACTTTCTGTTTCAGCTTCTGTATTCGATGTATTGTTATCTTCTTTTACAACTTCATTTTCAATAGCATTTTGTGCATTTTCATTTTTTTGAACTATAGCTTGTGATAAATTAAGTGAAGACACACCAAAAGTTGCACTACCCGGTGTTACTTCAACTGTAACCCAACCAAAACCATCAATATAAGCTTCTACCCAAGCATGAGCTGCTCTGTCTGTAACAGGTAGTGTTCTTGTAGAATACTCAAAAATATCTTGATTAGTTTCATCAACAAAACGTTCTATCTGACCATTTCCTACAACACCCTTTGCAATCTGTTCTGCTGTAAGTGCATATCCTTCCACATATCTTGCTGGTATTCCAGCACTTCTAAGCATCATTACACCAGCACTGGCAAAATATGTACAATACCCTTTTTTACTATCTGTCAAAAAATATGTTATAAAATCCTTACCTAACGGAACTTTACCAGGACTTGTTGTATATTCATAATTTTCTTTAAGATAATCTCTCACTTTATTGATATAGGCTTCTTTTTGTTCAATTGTAGTACATTTTACGTCTCCCAAAATATCAACGATTATCTGTTTTACATCTTCTGGAACATCAAGATATTGTGTATAAACATCTCTTTTATATATCTGTTCCTTAGCTTTTATAATATTATATGGATTGTATACACTTAGATTTTTTCTATTTATATCATACTTATAATATATTAATGATGATAAATCATTATCTTCTGAAAAAATGTCAGAAAATACTCCAAAACTATCTACATTTATGTCATATATGCTTCCAGCCCTTATTTTATCAGTGTTTTCATAACTCAACGTATATTTATATTTGTCTACAATTTTATAAAAATCACCATTTTCTCCCGCAATATAATTCCTTATGCCCTCGTATTTTTCCATAAACTTTATAATATCATCAGTTATATTCGCCTGTTCATCAATATTATCATCAGTCCATGAATTATTTACATAATCACGCCCTACAAAGTCGGGAAAATATTGACTTTTACCTGTATTTGCAGTAGTAACTGTAAGCAGCTTGTCACCAGAATACTCTATCTTATCTACCTTTCCAAGCTTGCCATTGTTTATACCACCATTTGCAACTACATTTCCAAATATTCCACTATCCATAATATTATCAAGACTTTTTTGTGCTACTGTATTATATTTATTAAATACTTCTGCTCTTTCAAAACTTTCTTCTGGTATCAAAGATACGCACAAATATGCTACTAACCCACACGCCAATATCACTATAGTTGTTTGAGCAAATGTTCCCTTGCGATTAACCGTCATTACTCCAAATATAAACATAACACACATTACAATCGCCGTAGTATCTGGCATAATATTAAATACGCCAAATAACACAATAAATGGAAGTATTGTAAAGATTGCACCTATCATATTGTGAACGTGAACTACACATATAGATACAAAAAATGCAATTATTCCAGAAAATACCATTAGTGCTGCAATTCTACTATTATTGTATACATTTCCATCATATCCGCCTATTAGTATACTTTCATAATCAATATTATAAGTATATTTTGCAACCTTTAAAACATCATTGATAATCCCAGCTACACCATCTAATACTAACTTATACTTTATTATTCCAAATAACGACATTACTCCAAGTGGAATTACATATGTATACAACGGCAAAACATCTGAATACATTATCAATACATATATTGCTGATAACGTGAACGCAAATATAATTATTCCCCTACTTTCAACGTTTGTAAGAGAACAAGAAATAATAATCTGAATAATCCCCCCAGTACCAAGTCCTACAAGAACTATCCTTATAAGATATTCTAATATCTCTTTTAATATTCTTCTAACCACCTCTGCCTGTTTTATATCATTTTCATACATATATAATTAACACCACCGATTTACATTAATTAATGAATACATCATACATATTGTTTACTATATCTTTTATTTCAGTATTTCGTATATTGTATACATTATTATTTTCTTTTATATCATTTACTGTAATACACGTTGTCTTTTCTATATAATAACTATTGTCATATTGCTGTTCTAACGTTTCAAATACATTTTCAGCACCATTATAGCTTCCTTTTACATTCATAAGGTTATATATAGCACTATTAAGTGATGATATATCATCAAACACTAATTCTTCTATCTGACCACTTTCTTCATTCCACAATGCAAACTCAGATAAAATACCATTTTCAGCAAATACATTTCCAACGGAATATAACGCACTATATAGCTTATCAAGCATATATCTATCTTCTTCATTTTCCACAGGAATAATATCTGCAACTATAATATTTTTACTTTCAATGCTACTTCCATATTGCTTTACTATATAATCATCACCTATTGTACTTAAATTCCAATGAATATGATTAATTGCATCTCCTTGTCTATAAGGTCTAAGGTCAATAACTTCTGTATTGTCATTAGGCTCATAAGAAAATACATAATCTTGTGACACACCTATTTTTTCATAATTACTAACATCTCGTCTATCTTCATCAGCTAGTACTATTTTAGGCATAACTATTATATTAACTTGCTTTTCAATATTTTTTCTTCCGCAAAACATCATAAACAAATCATATATTTCTAACTCTTTTATATTAACATTCAAAATACCTGCGTGTTGCGGATTAATATTTATTACAAGTCGTTTTCTTTTATCTATAGTTTTATATACTATATCTTTTTCTAAAAAACTCATAGTAGCCTTAGCTTTAACGTGTTTAACTAAAATATTTGCAAGTCTATTTTTATTTTTTAACAATAATTTTACTTCTTGACCTTGTATTACAACTTCTTTTTCTACTGAAACACTTATATTTGCCATAAGCCATGATATACGCATAAATATACCCGATATTATCGGCAAACATATAAACATAACAAGTAATACAAACACACTGTAATCTACAAAAAGTACATTAAGCCATATTACACTTATAAGACATATAATATATCCTATTTTTCTTTTATTCATAATAATTGTATCTTTCTATCATTTTATTTGAGGAATTGGTACATTTTTTAAAATGTCCTTTACAGCCTGTCTTGCACTTATTTTCTTACTATTAATACTGTGCTTAACAATTATTCTATGTGCAACCACATCTTCTATTGTTGTAGTTATATCTGACGGAATTACATAATCCCTGCCATTAATAAAGGCGCAAGCCTTAGCCATTGAAATTATCGCAATACTTCCTCTCGGACTTATTCCCTGTTGTATGTAATCTGCTTCTCTGCTTTTCTTTGCAATTTCAGCAACATATCTATATATAACATCATCTACATGAATATTTTTTACAAATTGCTTTATCTCAATAAGTTCTTCTTTTTGTATTGCCTGATTAGATACCACCCTATTAGAAGAACTTCTATTCTTTAAAATCATCATTTCTTCTTCTACAGAAGGATACCCCATTGTAAGACATATCATAAATCTATCAAGCTGCGACTCTGGAAGCCTTTGTGTACCTATCGAGCCAAAAGGATTTTGCGTTGCAATAACAGTAAAAGGCTTAGGTAACATTTTCTCAATACCATCAACAGTTACACTCCCCTCTTCCATAACTTGCAAAAGTGAAGACTGTGTCTTAGGCGATGTTCTGTTAATTTCATCTGCAAGAAAAAGATTACACATAACTGCGCCTTCTTTATATTCAAACCTACTAGTTTGTTTATTGTATACATTAAATCCAACTATATCCGATGGCATTACATCAGGCGTAAACTGTATTCTATTACATTTAAGTCCCAATACCTTAGAAAATGTAAGCGCCATAGTAGTCTTACCAACTCCAGGTATATCTTCAATCAATATATGACCATCAGCAAACACAGCCATCAAAATCTTTAACACAATCTCATCTTTTCCAACAATAGTTTTCTTAATCTCGTCCCATATTAACTTAGTTCTATATAAATATTTTTCTTCCATAAGTATAAAAATTCCCTTTCTAAAACCATTTCACCATCTATAAACCCAGCTTCCATCGCAAAAAAGCCTACAACTCCCACCAATTTATAACAGCCGAACAAATAATAAATATCCTTCAATCATTATACAACAAAAGTCACAAAATGAAATTACTTTAATACAATTTAACTAAATTTTAATAAAATAAATTTATATTTTTCTATCCCCACCACACACTCTCAATACACACATTCTTATAAAATGTAAATAAAGCAGATAAAAATGGGAGTATGTTGGGGGATTATGATAAACATTCAATTCCAACTCCCCAACTCTCAACCCCAACCCACATTCTTACAAAAAGTAAATAGGTAAGACAAAAAAGGAGTATATTGGGGGGAAAATTATAATAAACATTTAATTCCAACTCCCCAACTCTCACCCCCAACCCACATTCTTACAAAAACTAAATAGTGGCAGTCCAAAAAGGCAGTATATTTGAGAAGTATTATGGTAAGTATTTAGAATATCTTAGATAAGCTGTTAAAAAACAGGGGAAATTGCACACGACGTGCAATTTAGGAAAAAGCGACACGACGTCGCATTTTTTACGACCCGTACGTTATCATAAACTCCCCAGCTTATCTTAGATATTCTTAATACTTATCCATCTACTCTCAAATATACTGCCTTTTTGGACTTTCTCATCTTACTTACTTTTTATAAGAATGTGGCAATCTCAAGCGCACTATTTTCCGCTTCAAATCCCCCCAATTAAACGGCACAACAGGATAAACATAACTCCTACCAGATATCGTCTTATTAAACGCAATAGTACAAACAACAATAATAACCCCCGCAATAAAGCCCCAAAGCCCAAACAACTGCGTCAAAATCAACTCAATTATCCTTAAAAACTTCATCGCATACCCCATCTCAAAACTAGCCTGCGAATAAGTTCCCACTGTAACGACTGCCATATAAAGCATAGACTCTGGATTAAACCACCCCGAGCTTACAGCATACTCACCAACAACAATACCAGCAACAACACTTAATGGCGTTGAAAGAAGCGATGGTGTATTGACTGCTGCCATCTTAAGACCATCAACAGATAATTCAAGTATAAGAAGCTGAAAAAGCACAGGCACAGTTATTTCATCAGAAATCGTAATAAATTGAAGCCACTCTGGAACCCACTGTGGATTATTAAGAAGTAGCAACCACACAGGCGTTAAAAACATACACACCATAGTAAACACAAATCTCGACCATCGAAGATACGTTCCTATAATCGGCGCAAAGTTATAATCATCTGGTTCTTCTATCATATCAAACACAGACGTAGGAAGTATCATAACGGCAGGTGAATTGTCAACCATTATAACAACATTTCCATCAAGAAGCGCCGCTGCCGCAGTATCAGGTCTTTCCGAATACTTAAACTTAGGAAACGGGTCTATCCATCTATGCTCAAAAAGACACTCCGCAAGACTTTCAATGTTCATCGTCAATGCTTCTACTTCAATTTTTTGAATACGCCGTTTTATATCACTAACTAAGTTTGGGTCAGCCTTGCCAGAAATATAACAAACTGCCACATCAGACTTTGAACTTTCACCTACTTGAAACATTTCAAGACTCAAATTAGTATCTCTAATACGTCGTCTAAGAAGTGCCGCATTATGCACAAGTGTTTCTACAAAACCATCTCTTGCACCACGAAGCACCCTGTCTTTCCAAGGCTCTGTAACACTTCTCATAGGATAAGTTCTGCAATCAATTAAAATACATTGGTCAAAGCCATCAATAAATACAACCGTCATACCAGATAGAAAGCTCTTAACAACTTCGTCTAAAGAGTCGTTTTTTTCAACTTCTGTATAGGGCATACCAACTTCAAGAAATGTATCAATATCCTTTAGATTTTCTGGTTTAAGAGAATAGAAAAACTGCATAAGCTTTTCAACAAGTGCTTCTTGTACAAACCCATCAACAAAATAAAAACCTGCCGTTTTTTCTGCCATAGTAATCTTTCGTTTAAGAATATCAAAATTAGAATCAACTCTTACCTTTTGTTCAAATAACTCCATATTCTTAATGGCACTGTTACTAAAACTTCCCATTTTATTACCATCCTTAAAAGTATATATTTTATTTTCCTGCCATTTTTTTATATCGCTCATACCTTTCTTTTGCGTCATTTGTAGCTTCTTCAAATAATCTGTCAGCCCTTTGTTTATCTTGCCTTTTCAAATTAACATATCTATTCTCGCCCATTAAAAAGTCAGTATACTCCATAACTGGCGGCTTACTGTCAAGTATAAATGGTATTTCACCCGAAAGTTTCTTTTCAGGATTATATCTAAAAATATTCCAATATCCTGCTTGAACAGCTTTCTTTTGCTCATCAACACACTTTGTCATACCACCTTCTATGCCATGATTAATACAAGGTGCATACGCAATTACAATTGATGGGCCATTATATTTTTCAGCTTCGTCTATTGCCTTAACACATTGGTTCATATCCGCACCTAATGAAACTTGAGCAACGTATACATAGCCATACGTCATCATCATATCTGCAAGACTTTTCTTTTTGACACTCTTACCATTACTAGCAAACTGAGCTATAGCTCCAAGATTAGTCGCTTTAGAAGCCTGACCACCCGTATTAGAATACACTTCTGTATCAAATACAAGAATATTAATGTCTGCCTTTGTAGAAAGCACATGGTCAAGCCCCGAAAATCCAATATCATACGCCCAACCATCTCCGCCGAATACCCAGTGTGATTTTTTTGATAAGAACTCTTTATTATTTAAAATGTCATCAATAAGTTTTAACTCATTTTCTTTATTGGAAATGCTCTTATACTCGACAAGCTTTGCAATTATTTTATCCGCAAGCTTACAATTTATTCTGCCATCTTCATAATATTTTTTATAAGCTTCCACTAATTCCACAAGCTGAGTACGAATATCCTTAATAAAATCTTGTTGCCTAGCTTCACTATTTTTCTTAACACCTTTTGACACTTTATCACTCTGTAAAGCTTGATTATCCAATTGTACTTCTTTACTATTGTCTAGTTTTTCACAATTATTCTTTATCATTCCATCATTACTATTACAACCAAAAGCATTTTCTTTATATTCAAGATTATTTTCCCTAAAATGTAAAATCAACTTACAAAGCTTGTTAAACACATTATTTCTATTGCCCTCAGAAGCAAGTAACATTCCGTATCCATATTCCGCAGCATCTTCAAATAATGAGTTTGACCACGCAACTCCCTTTTTATCTTTATTTGTTGTATAAGGAATTGATGGCATAGAACCGCCCCAGATAGAACTACACCCTGTCGCATTTGCTACTATAATTCTTTCACCAAACAACTGTGTAACAAGTTTTGCATAAGCCGTTTCACCACAACCTGCACATGCACCCGAAAATTCAAGAAGCGGAGTAAAAAACTGTGAACCTTTAACAGTATTTCTTTTAAAATGCTCCCACACCTTGTCATTTTCATTGACTTTCATCGCATAATCAAAATACTTTTGCTGTCTTATAGTTTCGTCTAACTTGCTAAATTCATCAATTTTATTATTATTTTGTGTTTCTTCATTTAAAGTATCATAAACCTTTGACAAGTCTTTTAAAACTATATTGTTATTGAATTTCTTCATTGACAGCACATTATTTTTCATATTTCCCGGACACACATTTGCACAAAGCGCACATCCTGTACAATCATAAGAAGATATCGTTATTGCAAAATATTTATCCTTCTCGCCCACCATTTTCGTATATTTCATGCCATTTGGCGCATTTTTAACAGTAGCTTCATTCAGCACAACGGGGCGAATTACTGCGTGTGGACATACATATGAACACATATTGCACTGAATACACCCATCAAAATTCCACACTGGAACATAATTTGCAACGCCTCTTTTTTCAAATGCTGATGTTCCAACTGGAAGTGTTCCGTCAGCCATATTAAGAAATGCTGACACAGGCAGTTCATCGCCTTTACACACATTGATAGGTTGTTGAATATTTTCTGCAAAACTACACTTATCACAAAAACCAGCCCTGTCATTGATTACTCCTTTTTCATTATAACAATCACTCTGTTTTGAATTTTTATCAACTAATGTAGAACCCTCAAGTTCTTTATATTTACTACTTATATCAACTTCTCGCACTTCTAAAATTGCTCTATCAATAGAGTCGTAATTCATATTGACAATTCGCTCACCCTTACTACTATACGTCTTTTTAACCATTTGCTTCATGTATTCAATTGCTTTGTCGCTAGGTATTATATTGGCAACCTTAAAAAATACAGCCTGCATAATAGTTCCTGTTCTATTTCCAAGACCAATCTCATTTGCAATCTTATATCCATCAATAGCATATAATTTTATATTGTTATTTAAAATGTATTCTATGTCCGATTTTTTCAATTTCTTAACAATTTCCTCATCATTCCATTCACAGTTAATAAGAAATTTGCCATTTTTATTAACTTGCCTTATCAAATCATATTTATCAAGATAACTTTGAACATGACACGCCACAAAATCAGCTTTTTCTATAAGATAAGCTGACTTTATCCTTGTCTTACCAAACCTAAGATGTGATATTGTAAGTCCACCTGACTTTTTTGAGTCATATTCAAAATATGCTTGAACCTGCAAATCTGTATAATCACCAATAATTTTTATAGTATTCTTATTAGCTCCAACCGTTCCATCAGCACCCATTCCCCAGAATTTGCAAGAAATAATATCTTTATTTCCACAATCTAACTCAATGCTGCCTTGTTGCAAGGCTTCTATCTGTTCAACACCACTGTTATCTTGTAAATTTTTTTCGACCTTTAATGATAAGTGCGTCACATCGTCATTTATTCCAACAGTAAAGTTATTCTTACTCTCATTATTAAAGACAGCTACAATATCTGCTGGTGTTGTATTCTTTGATGACAACCCATATCTACCGCCAAGTACTTTAACATTTTCAAACTCCGTTCCCTTTAAAGCAGTTATAACATCTTCACACAAAGGCTCTGCAACTGCTCCCGACTCTTTAGTTCTATCAAGTACATTAATAACTTTAACCGTTTTTGGCAACGCCTTGAGAAGATGTTTCTTTGAAAATGGCCTATATAAATGTACTCTTATAAGTCCCACTTTTTTTGTTATATTTTTAACATTGCTATTATTACTTATACTATTTTCAGCTTTATTATAATTTCCTGTTATATCTATATTATTACTTTGTATTATATCTATTGTTTCCTCAATAGTGTCGCACACTGACCCCATCGCAATTATTACATTTTCAGCCTCTTTATCACCATAATAATTAAATAGCCCATAATCCGTTCCAATACTTTCATTAATCATATTCATGTACTTTTCAACTATATCTGGCAAATTATTATAATATATATTACTGCTTTCTCTTATCTGAAAAAACACATCAGGATTTTGTGCTGAACCTCTCATTTGTGGTCTTTCTGGGTTAAGTGAACGTGCCTTAAATGCTTTTACAGCCTCCATATTACAAAAGCTTTTCAACTTATCATAATCCCAAGCATAAATTTTTTGTATTTCATGTGACGTTCTAAACCCATCAAAAAAATTCAAAAATGGTATTCTGCTTTCAATAGCCACAAGATGCGCTACAGGCGTTAAATCCATAACTTCCTGCACACTTCCTGTTGACAACATAGCAAACCCTGTCTGACGACAAGCATATACATCTTGATGGTCGCCAAATATAGACAAGGCATGTGTCGCTACTGTTCTTGCTGCAACATTTATAACTCCCGGCAATAACTCCCCTGCTACCTTATACATATTAGGTATCATAAGCAGAAGTCCCTGTGATGATGTATATGTTGATGACAAAGCCCCTGCATTAAGCATACCATGAAATGCCCCTGCTGCCCCCGCTTCCGACTGCAACTGCACAAGTCTTACTGGCTCTCCAAATATATTTTTTCTCCCCTTAACAGCCCACACACTTGTATAATCTGCCATAGGCGATGATGGCGTAATAGGATAAATGGCAGCAACTTCTGTATACGCATAAGATACATAAGCCGCCGCCATATTCCCATCCATAGTTAAAAGTTTTCTTGACATAACATCTATCCTCCGCTAATCTAACAAAATAAAATCTACTATTAACAACTTTTGCCCAATTTCTCCTAAAAAGTAAAAATACAGTTTTAATGACAACTTTCACAATATCTATTATGTCAAAATCTCCAAAAAATATACAAACTACTATACCACACACCCTACACCATTTTCACAAACAAAAAGCTATTGCAAAATCTTACAGTTCATCAATGAAACTAACCTTTCACCATATCCCATAAGACTTAACAATAGCCTTTATAAAAATTAATATCTTAAGTTTTTAAATTTCGTATTATAAAACAACACCTTAAAGTTTTTCATTTAGAATTGCAAAAAACTCCCGTAAGGATATCAGAATTATTTCTTCATAATCGTAAATTGACCAATAAGGTCTTTTAATGTCTGTGCCTGTGCTGACAATTCTTCACTTGTAGCAGAGCTTTGCTGTGCCGATGCAGCGTTAGCCTGAACTATCCCAGATATCTGATCAACAGCCTTTTCAATCTGTTCCATAGCAGCAGACTGCTTGTCAGAAGCCACTCTAACATTAGCAACACTAAGAACAATCGCATCAATTTCTGCTAATACCTTATCAAGCGCTTCTTCTGTTTCATTAGTAATTCTACTACCATTAGTAACTTCATCAATAGACGACTCAATCATATTTCTTGTATCAACTGCTGACTGAGCGCTTTGTTCTGCAAGTCTTCTAATCTGGTCAGCAACAACCGCAAAACCACGACCAGCTTCACCAGCTCTTGCAGCTTCTATCGCAGCATTAAGTGATAACAAATTAGTCTGTGAAGCAATATCTTCAATTTTAGCAATAATATCCTTAATAGCATTAGAAGTTTCTTCAATCTTCTTCATTGCTTCTGTAAGTTCATTCATCTTATCCTTGCTTGCTGCTGCTTCTTTTCCAACAATCTTAGCATTGTCATGCGCTTCATCTGTCGCCTTTGTAGTTTTTTCAACCTGTTGTGTAACATCTGTTACTGTAGCAGACATTTCTTCTATGGCAGCAGCCTGTTCAGTTGCCCCCTCTGCAAGTTCAGTTGCACCTGTTGCAAGCTGTGAAGCACCTGCGTCAACTTGTTCAGAAGCTTCAACTATAGCTTCAAGAGTATTAGAAAGAGTGTTTCTTAAATCTCTCATTGCAAGGTGAATTTCACTATAAGCACCAATATACTTATCCGAACCAATCTCAGAGTGAACTTCAAAATTACCAGAAGCCATTTCTGATAAAATATGCTTAATATCACCTATAATAGTCTGTAATGAATTTACAATCTCTATAGTTGACTGTTCAAGAAGCTTAGTTTCATTATTAGTATTAAGTGTTGTAACTGGTGTATCTAAATCACCTTCAGCTAAAAGTTTAAGACGGTCTGAACAAACCTTAACTGCTCCACCAATTTCCTCACCAGTTCTATTAGCAACTCTAATTGCTACAAATAATGCTATTACAAGTGCTATTATAGTTATTACAATACCAAGTATTGTACTTCCTAAGAAATCTGTCAATGGAGCTGCAACTGCAAGACTCCAACCATTAATACCTACTGGTGCATAACCTATAATCCAACGAGTTCCCTCATATGTATATCTTCCAAAGCCCTTACCACCTTGTATCATTTGCTTTTCAAACTTAGCAACAGAATTAAGTGATGAGTCTGAACTTGATTCTTTTATATTATTCTTTTCATTTTCTACAAAGTCCATATTCTGATGTGCAATAGATGTACCATCTTTATTAAGCATATATGCTGTACCATTTTTACTTACCTTAATAGATGTAGCAATATCAGATAAATCAGAAGCATCTACAGAAACATATACGACACCTATTACCTGTGAATTTTGTACTCCATCTTTCCAGAGTGGTGTTGCCATTACTATAACTAATTCATTATTTGTCTTACTATATACAGGGTCACTTATTGAAGTTGTTCCATTAAGTGCTTCCTTAAAATAATCTCTCTGTGAAATATCTGTAGTTGTTTCAAATATATTAATACCATCTCTACCAGTAATACCATATGACTTCCAACTATACTGATTTTGATATTCGACCATAGACTTCTTTTTATCAGATATTGAAACGCTGTCTGACGCAAGGTCTACCATTGTTCCTAACATTTCAATAACATTCATATCAGCCTTAAGTCTATTGCTAACTTGGTCTGCTGCTACTTGTGCTGTTACCTGCATACTATCTTCCATAGCTCTTGTTGTAGAAACATAGTTCAGTACACAAGTGATAATACCAACTAATGCCAAAGAAACTGAAAGCAATACAATTATAGTTTTCTGAATTTCTTTTTTAATCGTTGTTATACCATTTTGCTGTCCTTCTTTTCGTTTTTCCTTTTGTTTCATATACATCTCTCCTATCTATATTTAGTCAATTACAAGCCTTGACAACACAAAGCTCATATCTCAACTTCCAGCTTATTATATCACAACAATCCAATAAAACAACAAATTACCACCATTTTGTAACTTTTTTCCCGCCTATCCCCACCTTCCCAACTCTAAACCAAAAACACGCAACAAGCTATCAACATTAGGTAGAACAATAAATGCACCATTGCAAAGAACAGCCACCTATATTTGTATTACAACGGCAAACACACTTGTTTGACGAGGGCATACAAATATAAGTGACTGTACTTTTAATAGTATTATAAACCATTCACAAGTCACAAAACTATCGGTAATAGAAAAAATAGTATGAAATTTTATTAGTATATGGTAAAGGCTTAGTTGTTCTTAGCCTTTAACAATCAACTATAAAATTTCATACTATTTTTTGTATGTACCACCTTTAATATGTCAATCCAAAATTAAGTTCATAGTAATTTTCTGCCATATCACGATAAGCATACGCCTTACCATTTTCGTCTTTCAACTCATCAGGCATATACAAATCCTTGTCGAAACCTGGCACATCATTAGGGCTAATACATTTACCATCTGCATTAACAGCTATAACACTATCATTTTTAGGGAATGTAATTGGCAACTTACCTGTAGGTGCATACTTTCCAAAAATAACATCAAATACAGCTTCATCAAATGTATCAAAACCAACTGTAAGCACATCAGAAATAGTTTCAATATTTCCAAGCTGCCAAGCAAGTGTAACATTTACATTAGAAATCACCTTGCCACCATTTTTGTGAACAGCTTCTGCGATTTCTCTTATTTTAGAAATACCACTAAGTGTAGTTTCCTTGTGAGTGCTTTCCATTGGTCTACATTCTTCATCTACATCACACACATCTTTATCTTCGCACAAATCAAGTTCAAGATATCCAGGTGTAGCTGTAAAATAAGCTCCAGAAGATGGGTGAAGCATTAAAATAGCTAAATCAGCATCTTCATAACTGTCTGTAATCTCACAGTATTCGCCTAAGTTTTCTCTTAACTTCTTAGTAGCATCTACCGCCTGCTCACTGTTCTTATAAAATGCTTCAGCATAAACTTTCTTACCCTTTGCATCAACTGGAAGTGTACCGTCATTCTTTAAAAGTACAACAGATTTTCTATGAACAAGTGCAGCTTCATTTCTATCTTCTTCATTTGCAATTACAAGCTCAGCCATCTTTTCATCTCTGTAAGGATTTTCAAACATACCAAGCTCAAACATTTCTGTAAGAGTTCTTACAACAGCTCTGTCTATTGACTCATCAGTAAGGATAAGGTCTTCTTTGTTAAAGCCTTCTGGGACTTCGTGAGTATCATAGTAACCATTCTTACCTCTAAGATATGCTTCTTTGCCATATTCATTGTCAAATAAGCCACTAATCAAGTCAACACCTGACTGTGTAACAGCAAAACCAATACGTTCAGGTTCATCAAGAGCTTCAACTCCCCAACTCATGTTATGAACAATACCAGTATCAGAATTAATATATCCTTTAAATCCCATCTGCTTTCTTAAGATTTCATCAATAAAGTACTTATTGTATGCAAATCCATAAGGTGCAAAATCTATATCATTTCCATTCATATCCTGCTGAACAGTACTCTTTGCAGCAGATGGCTTTGAATAATATGGCATTATAGACATAGCATTGTGTCTTATTGCTGACTTAAAGCCTCTTATATGATATTTTTGAAGACTTCCTTCTGTTGCATATACATTCCACTGTCCTGCTTTATAATGTGGGTCAAAACCATTTTCTCTTGCTCCACCACCTGGGAAATGCTTTACTGTAACAGCCACACCGTCTTTTGCAACACCATTTGAACCACCTTGTATTCCCGGTATCAAATGGTCAAAGGCTTCTTCTATAAAGTCAGGGTCTTCGCCAAATGTACCATAACTTCTCTGCCAACGTGGGTCTGTCATACAGTCAGCCATATACATATAACCTTTTCTAAGACCTGTAATATTCCATTCACGTTTAATACAGTCAGCAAACTTGTCAATAACATCAAATTTACCATCACCTTTAACTGCTGCCGCAATACCAAGAGTTCCTGGCCACGTTGCAAATACACCTGCTGCGTCATTCATTCCAAAAACAGGCTCTGCATTTTCATTTCTTGAATTAGAAGCCACTTGTACAGGTATAAAATGATTACACTCCTCCGCTACTGCTTGAAGCTGATTTAAGAACTCAACCAAATCTGTTGGTGTTGGATTAGCTCTTAATATAAGGTGTCTTGAAAACCAATCCTTTAACATAGTTTCAGTACCAGGTAAATGCTGTTCTCCAAAAATAGTCTTACCATCTAATTGACCATTATCTAACACACCCGACTCATCAGGCTGTGGATTATACCCTTCAACACCACATGGATACTTAGCCATTCTCCAGTCAGAAATAAATAACTGAGCAATCTTTTCATCAATTGTTAATTCCTTAACATAAGCTTCTGCCCTTTGTTTTGCAGGAAGTCGCCAGTCATCAAACTCTTTAAACTCTCCACTTCCATCAATATCCTTAAAAAACAAACCGTCTTTTTCAATAAGACGTTCTGTAACCATACCAATATCTGGTCCATTCTCATTTTTATAAACCTTAAGTAATGTACTTGCCTTTTTCATACATACACTCCTTTCAATTATCTATACTTTTAGGCGTTTGAGAAACTCCTCAAGCTGCATAAACTCTAACTTCTTTGAGTCTCTATTTTGCAATGCTCCTCACTGAAATAAAAACTTTTATATCTATTTTGCCTA
>URYE01000025.1 GCA_900551945.1 uncultured Eubacterium sp.
GATGAAGTTACTCCAAATTAATTGAAAATGGAAAAGCAATAAAAGGCACCAAAGCACATAGTATAATATAAATATGTGTTGAGGTGCCTTTCTTTGAAAACATTTGATATGCCGTTGTCAACTAAGGAAGAACAAGAAATGCTTCAAAGAAGCATGGCTGGCGATATTGAGGCACGAAATATATTAATTGAGAAGAATATGCGCCTTGTTGCACATATGATAAAAAAATATATGTCTAAGGACAGAGAAACGCAAGATTTGATTTCTGTCGGGACAATAGGTCTTATTAAAGCTGTTAATTCATTTAAACCAGAAAAAAGTATAAAGCTTGCTACTTATGCTGCTAAGTGTATTGACAATGAGCTTTTGATGATGCTTCGGGCTGAGAAGCGCAAATCAAAAGAAGTATCAATGTATGACCCTATCGGAACTGATAAAGAGGGTAATGAGATTAGTCTTATTGAGATAGTAGGTGAAGAAACAACTGATGTTGTCGATGATTATATTTTTTCTCAGAGAATTGAATGTATAAGAAAAAATATTGATAATATATTAACAAAAAGAGAGCAGATTATTATTAAATATAGATATGGGTTGCAAGATGGAAATGAATATACACAAAATGAACTTGCGAAAATGTTAGGAATAAGCAGAAGTTATGTGAGTAGGATTGAAAAGAAAGCACTTGAGAAGTTAAGAAAGATGTTAGAACAGAATAAATTATAAGTGTTATTTGTTCAAGAAAATGTCATAAGTTTATGGTAAAATTCTAAGTATAGTAAGATAGAAAAAGTGAGTATATTTTTGTGGTTAATATATATCACAAAAACATATTCGTTTTTTCTGTCTACTTTAATAGCTATTGTTAAGAAACTTTAAAGCTATTTATTACTAAAATTCTTAAATGATTAAGAGTTTGTTTGTCTTATTATGGTACAAGCTTTTTTCTGATATCTATATAGTAGTATTATTAAGTAGTAAGGAAGAATGTTTTGTGGTATGATAAGTATAGTTCTATTTACGCAAGCAATGTGTTAAAGCCTGTGCTTGCATGAGAACTTGGCAATTGTAGCAATAACTTGAGAAATTCATAAAGTGTGTTTCTTATAGTTGAGTGAGGGGTGAATATTTTTAAAGGAGGTACTTATGCCACGTTTTATACAACCAGAGATTATTAGAAAAAGATTATACGATGTAAGAGTTATTATGAAGGATAATAATGTTGATGTATATTTTATTATGACAGGAGATTATCACATGTCGGAGTACGCAGGTGATTATTTTGCGCAAAGAGAGTATATGTCTGGATTTACCGGGTCTGCGGGAACACTTGTTATTACTGAAAATGAAGTGGCTTTATTTACTGATGGTCGTTACTTTGGACAGGCTGAAGCTCAAATAAAGGACACAGGAATAGTTCTTATGAAAATGGGAACAGCAGGAACACCTACTCTTAGTGAATACTGTATACAAAAGCTTCCTAATAAGGGTGTTATAGGTTTTGATGGTCGAATTGTACCAGCACTTGATGGAATAGAATTAGAAAAAGAAGCAAAAAGAAAAGGCGGAGAAGTTAATTATTCTTTTGACCCAGTTGAAAGTATATGGACTGATAGACCAGAGTTTCCAAGCAGTAAGGCTTATTTGCTTGATGAAAAGTACACAGGACAAGATATAAGCGAAAAACTTAAAAGAGTAAGAACTGCTATGAAAGAAGCACAAGCAGACGTACATATTATATCTTCACTGGATGATATTTGTTGGCTTTTTAATATAAGGGGCAACGATGTTGAATGTAATCCCGTTATAATGGCTTATGCTATGATTACACAAGAAAGTACATTTATTTTTGCTGATGAAAATAGGTTTGATGAAGCTACATTAAAGGAATTTTCAAAATGTAATATTAAGATAAGACCTTATAATGATATTTATAGTGAATTAGAAATGCTTGATAAGTATACACTTTCTAATGAACAACTAGTAAAGAGTGTATTAATTGACCTTAAAAGAATTAATATGAAGTTGTATAGTTGTATTCCAAAAAGTCTTGACAAAATTACAGCACAAAATCCTACAGTGCTTATGAAAGCTAAGAAGAATATAGTTGAAGTGAATAACCTAAAGTCTGTTCACATAGATGATGGACTTGCTGTTACAAGATTTATTTTCTGGCTTAAAGACAAAATAAAAAATTACAGCGAAGATGATGAGAGCAATCAAGTTACAGAAGTTACAGCAGCAGCTTATCTTGATAATCTAAGAAGTCAAATTCACGACTATATTGAGCTTAGTTTTCCAACTATAAGTGCATACAATGCAAATGCAGCGATGATGCACTACAGTGCAACTTGTGATAATTGTGCTATTCTTAAGCCAGAAGGTGCGCTTCTTGTTGACTCAGGTGGTCAGTATTATAGAGGAACAACTGATATTACAAGAACGATTGCGTTAGGGAAAACAAGTGCAGAGTTTAAAAAGCATTTTACACTTACACTTAAAGGAATGTTAAATCTTACAAATGCAAAGTTTTTAAAGGGTTGTACGGGCTTTAATCTTGATATATTAGCTAGACAGCCACTTTGGGAAGAAGGCATTGATTATAGGTGTGGTACTGGTCATGGAATAGGCTATCTTCTTAATGTGCATGAGTCACCTAATGGCTTTAGATGGAAGCACAATCTGGGGCATAATGATTTGTGTGTAATTGAAGAAGGAATGGTTACATCTAATGAGCCGGGAGTTTATATTGATGGTAAGTATGGCATTAGAATTGAAAATGAAATCGTATGCGTTAAAGATTATGAAAATGAATATGGAACATTTTTAAAATTTGATACATTGACATACGTTCCAATTGATTTAGAGCTTATAGATAAGTCATATTTATCAGATATAGATATTCAAAGACTCAATGATTATCACAAAGCAGTTTATGAGAATTTGAGTCCATTTATGAATGATGATGAGCGTAAAAAGTTAAAAGAAGCTACAAGAAGCATTTAAGTAAAATTAAAATATTATTTAGAAATGAGGATTGTATTGAAAGAATTAAGTAAAAAATTAGGAACATCTAAAAATATAATGTATACATTAGTGGGTATTGTTTTGGCGGTAGTTGTTATTACATTAACAGTTTTTTTTATGAACAGAAATAAGATAAATGTATCATCATATATAAAAGTTGAATATACAGGGGCTAATAATTACGCCGTTGCAAATTGTGTAGTTGATACAGATAAACTCTATAAAGCAATGACTGGAAATGTTCGTGATATGGAAAAGCTGACAATGTATGAAGAACTTGCAAAATCAGTATCTGCTACAGTAGATAGTAGTAACATTTCCAATGGTCAGACAGTACAAGTAAACGTAAATTATGATGATAAAAAAGCGCAAGAAGCAGGAATTGAGTTTAACAATACAACATATGAAGTAAAAGCTTCGGGAATAAGTGCAGGAACTGTTATATCACTATTTGAAAATGTAGAAGTTGTATTTGCAGGAATGAGTCCAGAAGCTTATGTTAAAGTTACTAACAAGTGGACAGATGACTATTTAAGTACATTGGAATTTACAAGTGATAAAAATAGTCAAATAGCTATGGGTGATGTTATAAGGATATCGTGTAGCGCAGATACTGAGGAGTTAGGAAGACATGGATATATTGTTTCTCAAGTTTATATTGATTATACTGTAGATATGCTTAATTCTTATGCGCAGGCAGCAGATATTGATAAAAATGTACTTAATTCTTTATCAGTAGAAGCTATAGATACAATTACTAAGCAGGTTGAAGATACGACTTTTAGAATGATGTATAAAGCCTCTAAAGATGCAGCATACCTTAAAGATGTCAATGAAGAAAGTGTATCAGGAATACAGCTTGTTAATACATATTTTTTAAAGAGAAAAAATTCTTCAGAGGGAACTGTAGATAATTACATTTATATGATTTATAAAGCAGAAGTAGCAAGCCCTAACAATAAGATGACAGTATATTTTGCATTTGAGTATAGTCAAGGGTATAAGACAGCAGATGGAGTATTTGATATAATGCACGATAAACCAGAAAATAGATATCAATGTAGCAATAATATTAATACTCTTTATAGTACAGTTATTGGAAGTAAGGAAGAACTGTATAATGTATTAGCAGTTCAATAAAGGAGGTGTTTTTATGATGATAATAGATAAAATTCTTGAAACAGCAAGACAAAAGAAAGCAACAGATGTGTATCTTGTTACAGAAAAAGTTCCTAGAGCAAAAGTTAATGGAAATATTGTAAGGCTTAATTATCCAAAACTTATGGCAGAAGATATTGATAAAATTGCACTAAATATAATGAATGAGCTGCAAAGAAAAAAGTTGCGTGAATGTGGAGAAGTTACATTTTCTTATGAAGTTCATGGCAATGGAAGATATCGAGTTAATATTTTTAGACAAGATGAAAATATATCTTGCTCAATAAGATGTGTGCAAAATAGTCTTGATGATATTGACGTTTCTGAAATGTGTAAAAGTATACTTGATGATAAAGGTGGTTTTGTTATTATTGCTGGTGAGGCAGGAAGTGGCAAAACTACTACGATGTCTGCTATTGTTGAATATATTAACAAAAATTGTGCTTATAATATTGTAACTCTTGAAAAACCTGTTGAATATGTTTATCAAGAAGAAAATAGTATGATAGTTCAAAGAATTGTTGGGGAGGATATAGCTTCGTATGACATTGGAATTGACAATTCCTTGAAAATGAATTGTGATGTTATGGTTATAGGTGAACTTTCTGATAAAAATACTATAAAAGCTACTGTTAAAGCAGCACAGGCGGGAGTTTTAGTTATTACTACGATGAATTGCAGTAGTAAAGATATGGTAACAGATAGACTTCTAATGGATTTTTCTGCTGATGAAAGCATGGCTTTACAAAATACTCTTAAAAAAGTACCTAATAAAGTTATTTTTCAAACTGTTGGATATGACGAAAATGGTAAGCTAACAATATCAAGTGAATTTGTAAATTCTATTATATAAAGCTTTTTATTAAGCTTTTGGACTGGCGCATTAATGAAAATTTTTTCTTATTGCGACAGTCCATTTTTTATTCTTTTTAAGAAATATGATAAATGTGGGGGATTGACGGGGAAAAGTTTGTTTAGATAAAGTATAAAAATTATAGTAATGCTTGACAAAGGCTTTCTTTAGTAGTAATATATTGATTATGATTAAAATACAATTTATTGTAAAACTATAAGTATTTTGCTTTTATTTATGAAAATAACAAGTTAAACTTTGTGATTTCACAAAGATTTGGTGGAAATAGGATAATAATTGTAGAGAATGTTTCTTATAGTTATACAGTATACAATTATGTGAGTTATATTAGGAGAGTTATGTTTAGAAGAATAAAAAGTGCTATGATTTATGGGCTTAATGCTCAAGTTGTAGATGTAGAAGTTGATATTGGAAGTGGTTTACCCGTCTTTGAAATGAGTGGGTATCTGGCAGGAGAAGTTAAGGAGGCTAAAGAAAGAATTAAAGTTGCTATAAGAAATTCTGGCTTTGAATTAAAGCCTCAAAGAATAGTTGTTAATATTTCTCCGGCAGATATAAGAAAAGATGGAACAGGTTTTGATTTGCCAATAGCAATTGGAATAATGATGGCAAATGGCATTGTTAAAGAAGAAAGCCTAACAAATAGTCTAATAATAGGCGAATTAAGCCTTGATGGGAGAATAAATGCTATTACAGGCATACTTCCAAGAGTATGTGCAGCAGTAGAACAAGGAATTGAAGTGTGTTATGTGCCATTAGATAATTTAAAAGAGGCTTCTATGGTGTCGAAAATTAAGGTTATAGGTGTGAAAAGTCTTAAAGAATTTGTAGATGTTATCAATGGAAGTGAGAATATATTATATAATAATATAAATGAAAATGTTTTTGATATTGAACAACAAGATGATAATGAGCTTGATTACTCTGATGTATGTGGACAAGAGTCAGCAAAAAGGGCTACTTTAATTGCTGTCGCAGGTATGCACAATATTTTATATGTAGGAGCACCGGGAAGTGGAAAAACTATGCTTGCAAAGCGAATACCTACCATTATGCCAGATTTGTCCTATGAAGAAAGTATGGAGCTTACAAAAGTATATAGTGTTGCAGGAAAACTTGATAAAAATAAACCACTAATGACAAAAAGACCATTTAGAAGTCCACATCATAATATTTCTAATTCTGCGCTTATAGGCGGTGGAACAATTCCAAAGCCGGGGGAGATAACGTTGGCAGGAAAAGGTGTATTATTTCTTGATGAAATGACGGAGTTTAATACCTCAGTTATAGAAGCATTACGACAGCCACTTGAAGATAAGGTTATAACAATTGTAAGAGTAAATGGTGCATTTACATATCCAGCCGACTGTATGCTTACAGGAGCAATTAATCCTTGCAAATGTGGATATTACCCTGATAGAAATCTTTGCAAATGTACAGAAAATGAAATTCAACGGTATATAGGGAAAATATCACAACCCATGTGGGACCGTTTTGATATATCAGTTCATGTAGAGAAAATTGGATTTAATGATATAGTAGGAGATAATAATAAAAAAGAAACAGTATATACATCTAATAATATGAAAGAAATGATAAACAAAGCAAGAGATATACAAAGGAATAGGTACAAAGAGAAAAAAATTAATTATAATTCAGAAATGAAACCACAAGATATTAAAAGATATTGCATATTAGGAAGTGAAGAAAAACTTATTATGCAGAAAGCTTATGAAAAACTTAATCTTACTGGTAGGGGGTATCATAAGATATTAAAAATGGCAAGGACAATTGCTGACCTTGAAGGTAGTGATAATATTAAGAAAGAACATCTATTTGAAGCAATATCATACAGAAGTTCGGATGGATTGTTTAGAAGGTAGTGTATGAGTAATAGTGAACAAGGATACTATTGGTATTGGATATGTAATATAACAGGTGTTGGGATTTTAAAGATAAGAAAATTATTGAATATATTTAATACACCTGAAAATGTATATAAATGTAGTGAACAAGTGTTAAGGCAAACAGGAATTTTAAAAGAAAAGGATATACAATTAATTATTGAAAGTAAAAAAGACAGTTCTATTTATCAAGAATTTATTAGACTTAAAGATAAAAATATAAGTTTTATATCATACGAATCTAAAAAATACCCACAAAGATTAAAAAATATATATGATGCGCCAATAGGATTATTTTCAAAGGGAAATTTGATAAAAAATGATAAACCAAGTATTGCTATTGTAGGTGCAAGAAAATGTACAGAATATGGAAGACAAGTAGCATATAGCTTTGGTAAAAGTTTCGCTAATATGGGAATACAAGTAGTAAGTGGAATGGCAAATGGAATTGATACTGCGGCGCAAAAAGGTTGTATAGATGGCGGTGGGAGTACATATGCTGTATTGGGGTGTGGCGTAGATGTATGTTATCCAGCCAATAATATAGAATTATATAACAATATACAAGAAAAAGGTGGAATATTATCAGAGTATCCAGTAGGTGCAGTTCCAATGGCGTGGCAGTTTCCGGTAAGAAACAGGATAATAAGTGGACTTGCTGATGTAGTAATAATAGTAGAAGCGGGAGAAAAAAGTGGTTCACTTATAACAGCAGATTTGGCACTTGAACAAAACAAAGATATTATGGTCGTTCCGGGAAGAATTGGAGATGTGTTAAGCATAGGTTGTAATAGACTTATAAAACAAGGAGCGCAAATGATAACACAGCCAGAAGATGTACTTGATAATTATTTAATTAAAAATTTACAAAATAAAATAATTTCTATGCAAAATGTGCATAAATCACCCGTAAAACAAGCAATGTCAGACAATAATAATCACACTTTAAATAATAAAAATGAAAAAAAACAACTTGCAAGCCAAAAAGATATGTTGTATAGTTGTTTCGATTTGTATCCCAAGAGCGTTGATACAATTCTAAAGGAAACAAGTCTTGATATTATGAAAGTTAATCAGCTTATAGCAGAGTTGTTGCTTGAGGGAGATATCAAGGAAGTTTCAAAAAATTGTTATGTAAGAGTAGATGTGGAGGATTTGTTTAATGGCTAAGTATCTTGTTATTGTTGAATCGCCTGCCAAGGTTAAAACAATTAAAAAGTTTTTGGGAAGTAATTATGAGGTTATGGCTTCACAGGGACATATTAGAGATTTGCCAAAGAGCCAGATGGGTGTTGATATAGAGCATGATTTTGAACCGAAGTATATTACTATAAGGGGAAAAGGAGATATATTGGCAGCATTAAGAAAGGAAGTTAAAAAGGCAGATAAAGTATATCTTGCAACTGACCCTGATAGAGAGGGAGAAGCAATTTCATGGCACCTTGCAAAGGCATTAAAATTAGAAGATAAAGATGTATATAGAATTACATTTAATGAAATTACTAAAAATGCAGTTAAAGAATCAATTAAGCACCCAAGAAAGCTTGATATGAACCTTGTTGATGCACAACAGTCAAGACGAGTGCTTGATAGAATGGTGGGTTATAGTATAAGTCCTATTTTATGGGCTAAGATAAAAAGAGGACTTAGTGCAGGGAGAGTTCAATCGGTTGCATTAAGACTTATATGTGATAGAGAAGAAGAAATTAATTCATTTATACAGGAAGAATACTGGTCAATAGAAGCACAATTTGCAGTTAAGGGAGAGAGAAAGCCACTAACAGCAAAGTTTTATGGTGACAAAAATGGTAAGATAGATATTCACAATAAAAAAGAAGCTGATACAATTATTGAAGAAGTAAAGAAAAGTGAATATAACGTTGAAAGTATTAAGGTTGGAGAAAAGACTAAAAAAGTTCCACTTCCATTTACAACAAGTACATTACAGCAAGAGGCAGCAAAGCAGTTGAACTTTCCAACTCAAAAGACTATGCGTCTTGCACAGCAGTTATATGAAGGTATTGATATTGCAGGGCATGGAACAATTGGTATAATTACATATCTTAGAACAGACTCAACTAGAGTTGCAAAAGAAGCTCAGCTTGTGGCAGCAGATTATATAAAAGAAGTTTATGGTGAGGAGTATGTTAGTGAACATCACAAGTCAAAGGCAAAAGATGATAAGAAAATACAAGATGCACATGAGGCAATAAGACCAACAGATATAACATTGACACCATCTTCTATTAAGGAGTCACTTCCTAGAGATATGTTCAGATTATATCAGCTTGTATGGAAAAGATTTGTGGCAAGTCAGATGAGTAGTGCTGTATATGAAACAACTTCTGTTAAGATAGGTGCTGGTAAGTATAGATTTAATGTAAATGCTTCAAAACTTAAATTTGATGGTTTTATGTCAGTATATAAAGATGATACAGAAAAAGAAGTGATAAATACATTGGCAAAAGGCATTGATGAAAGTTCGATATTAAGTCTTAAGGATATAAATGGTATGCAGCACTTTACACAGCCACCAGCTCATTATACAGAGGCTTCTCTTGTTAAGACGTTAGAAGAATTAGGCATTGGTAGACCAAGTACTTATGCTCCAACAATAACGACAATTATTGCAAGACATTATGTTGTAAAAGAAAATAAAAATCTCTATGTATCAGAATTAGGAGAGGCAGTTAATAATATGATGAAAAAGGCGTTTCCTGTTATTGTAGATGTTAATTTTACAGCAAATATGGAATCGTTACTTGATAGTGTGGGTGAGGGAAAAGTAAAATGGAAAGAAGTAATAAGAAACTTTTATCCCGACTTAGAAGCTTCTGTAAAAGCAGCAGAAAAAGACCTTGAAAGTGTTAAGATAGAAGACGAAGTTACTGATGTTGTTTGTGAAAATTGTGGTAGAAATATGGTAATAAAATATGGACCACATGGAAAGTTTTTAGGTTGTCCAGGCTTTCCAGAATGTAGAAATACTAAGCCATATCTTGAAAAAATAGGAGTACCTTGTCCTAAGTGTGGTAAAGATGTTGTGCTTAAGAAAACTAAAAAAGGTAGAAGATATTTTGGTTGTGAAAATAATCCAGAATGTGATTTTATGAGTTGGCAAAAACCATCTTCAAAGAAATGCCCTGAATGTGGCGGCTATATGGTTGAAAAGGGAAATAAACTTGTATGTGCTAATGAAAATTGTGGTCATATTGAAGTGATTTAAAAAGAAGACAAAAACTAGGAATAGACAGTTAATTATTGTGTGATAATATTATTTATTAGAAATTGTTTTAAAATTAGTAACAAATGTTGAAAAAACTTTTGAAGTGTGTTAAAATTTCTAAAATGGTTTATGTGTTGTGTTTAATAATATATTCTTTGAGTTAAATTTTAGAAATGAAAAACTATGTGGGTTGTTTGATACTGTGCTTATGGGGTGTAATTTATGCAGTATTAATACAATTTACATTCTGATGATTTAAGCGCAAATGCTATAAGGAGGTACATGATGAGCGTACAGTTACTTGATAAAACAAGAAAAATTAATAAATTATTACACAATAATAATTCACACAGAGTAGAGTTTAATGATATTTGTAATGTATTAAGCTCAATACTGGAATCGAATATTTTGGTAATAAGTAAAAAGGGGAAAGTGTTAGGAACAGGATATTATAATGACACAGAAGTTATCAATGAACTTATTTATGACAAGGTTGGAGGGTTTGTTGATAAAATGCTCAATGAAAGATTGTTAAGTGTTCTTTCAACTAAGGAGAATGTCAATCTTTCAACATTAGGTTTTAATCCAGATATGGTTAAAAAGTTCCAAGCATTGTTAGCACCTATTGAAATTGGTGGAGAAAGACTTGGAACATTGTTTATGTATAAACAAGACGACAGTTATGAAATAGATGATATAATTCTTTGTGAATATGGAACAACAGTTGTAGGACTTGAGATGATGCGTTCAGTTAATGAAGAGAATGCTGAAGAAGTAAGAAAGCAACAGATAGTTAAGTCAGCTATAAGTACGTTATCTGCTTCTGAGTTAGAAGCAATTAAGCATATATTTGAAGTGCTTGATGGTGATGAAGGAATACTTGTTGCAAGTAAGATTGCTGACAGAGTAGGAATTACAAGATCTGTTATTGTAAACGCATTAAGAAAGTTTGAAAGTGCTGGAGTTATAGAATCACGTTCATCAGGTATGAAAGGAACATATATTAAAGTTATTAATGATGTTGTATTTGATGAATTAAAGAAGCTTGAAGATAAGTAATTAAGGTGTGATTGGGGACTGATGCCTAGTGATAAAGTATCGCTTTTATAAGACATCAGTTCCTTTTTTCGCTGTTAAAATGTGAAAATTATGGATAAAAAAGTCAAAAACACTTGTAATTTTTTAGCTATACTTTATAATATAATGCAGGTCGATTTTGATTACGGATAAAAACGGTCAATTAAGGAGGATAATATATGAATTTGGGTGCGTTTGGTTATGTAAACGTATTAAAGACAGCAGCAGATGCAAGTTGGTTGCGAGAAGAAGTATTGACAAATAATATTGCTAATGTTGATACACCTAACTATAAAAGACAAGATATTGATTTTAGTACTTATCTTAATTCAGCAATTGAAGCTTCAGCTACACCAGCTTCAACTCTTACACAAAAGATTAATAACATTGATTATGATAATATATCTACAAGAACTTATACGGATAATTCAACTCTTTCTTATAGGCTTGATGGTAATAATGTTGATTTATCAACAGAAAATGCTGAGTTAGCTTCAGAGCAACTTAATTATACAGCACTTGTTGATAGTATTAATAATGAGTTTTCAAGGATGAAGGCAGTTATTAAATAATTCTTGGATGAATGAAAGGGGATTGTAATATGTCTATGTTTACAGCATTTAATATTAGTGCTACAGGAATGACAGCACAGCAGTTAAGAACTGATGTTATTTCAGAAAATATCGCTAATGTTAATACAACAAGAACGGCAGATGGTACGCCATACGTTAGAAAAGCAGTAGTATTTACAGAAAAGACACTTACAACGGATACAGCAATTACAGGAGCAAGCAGTAATGGTTCTTCTTTTGCAAGTGTCCTTAAAAATGCGTGTAATGGAAGATTAGGAGATGGTGTTAAGGTTTCATCAGTTTATGAAGATACATCAACAGATATGAATATGGTATATGACCCATCACATCCTGATGCAGATGAGAATGGTTATGTAACATATCCTAATGTTAATGTGGTTCAGGAGATGACTGACCTTATTGACGCATCAAGGTCTTATGAGGCTAATGTTTCAGCTTTTAATGCAAGTAAATCAATGGCAACTAAGGGGTTGTCTATTGGACAGGCAACATAAAACTTTATAAAAATACAATAATAGATATACATTTATGTATATAGAAATGAGGAAAGATATGGATTTAACATCAGCAGTTACTAATCTTGGTAGTGACTATGTATCTAAAGTGACACAGGCTATGTATGATTCTGTATCAGATAGCAGTACTACATCTGAAACAGGTTCATTTGATACAATATACAAGTCAGTTGCAGGCTTACTTAATGATACTAATACTTATGTGCAACAGGCTCAACAGGCAGAAGTTGATTATGCTTTAGGAAAGCTGACAAATGCTCATGAACTTGGAGTTTATCAGCAACAGGCTAATATTGCGTTACAATATACTGTTGCAGTAAGAGATAAAGTACTTGAAGCATATAATCAGCTAATGAATATGTCAATTTAATTGATTGGAGTTACGAAATAAATGGTCGAAAGATTGAAGCAATTTCCAAAAAAAATAGTTGAAATTTGGAAAAATTGGACAAGAAAACAAAAAACAATAGTTATTAGCTCGGCAGCAGTATTACTTATTGCAGTTATAATTTTGATAGTTGCGCTTAACCAGCCTAACTATCAAGTGCTTACTACTTGTAGTGACTACAATGAAATGAGTCAGGTTACAAGTATATTGGATAGTAATAATTATGCTTATCAAGTAGCAGATAATTCGTTAGTAGTAAAAGTAAAAAAAGCCGATTTGACGGCAGCTAAGATGGCAATAGCCGCAAGTGACATTAAGTCAGATGGTTATACTTTTGAAGATGCTATGACAAGTAGCTTTTCTACAACAGAGTCAGATAAGACTAAGCAGTATGAACATTATCTTGAATATAAGTTTGCTGACGACTTAGAGTCTATGGACGGAATTAAATCAGCTTCTGTTACAGTAGATATAGCAGATGATACTAATTCATTTTATACTAATACATCAGAAACATCAGTTGCAGCAGTATTACAGCTTACAGATACACTTTCTGGAGATAGAGCAGAAAGTATAGCGAATTTCCTTGCTACAGCAGTTGGAAATAGCACAACTAATTCAATTACAATTATTAGCTCAGATGGTTCAACTTTATTTTCAGGCACAAGTAATTCAGCTTCTGCTTCTGGAGTAAGTTACAACAGTCAGTTAAAGTACAAAGACCAGATTGAGTCAACAACAAAGTCTTCATTAAAGCAAGGTCTTTTAGCAACTGGTCTTTATGATGATGCTTATTTTACATTGAACTATGTACTTAATTGGGATAGAGTTAATAAAATAGCAACAGAATATACACCAGCAGATGGTATGGATCAGGGACTTTTCTCAGAATCTTATGAGGAAACATCAACGGGTAGTAATAGCGCTAGTGGAACACCTGGAACGACTAGCAATAATACTAATGCTACCACTTATAATGTATCTAATGGTACATCAGAATCTACATATCAGGTTAAGAAATACTCATATCTTCCTAATGAACTTGTTACAACAACTAATACAGAGCCGGGTGCAATAGTATATGATACGTCAACACTTGCTGTAACATTTATTAAAAATAGAGTATATAACGAAGATGAATGTAAACAATTAGGATACCTTGACAATACCACATGGGAGGAGTTTAAAGCTCAGAATGCAGATTCTGTTGTGTTAAATGTAGATAATACATGGGTAGATTTGATATCTAATGGTACAGGAATTAACACAAATAATATTTCTGTTATGGCTTATGAAAGACATTATTTCCAAGACTCAACAGCACCTGGAATTATGTCAACAGTAACATTCTGGGTACAGATTGCACTTGCTGTAGCTATTTTAGGTTTATTAGTATTTGTAGTACTTAGAAGTGCAAGACCATTAACAGTAGAAGAAACAGAACCAGAGCTTTCAGTAGAAGAAATGCTTGCTACAACTAAGGAAAATCAGCCAGCAGTTGATGATATTGATATTCAAGAAAAATCAGAAACTAGAAAGGCAATTGAAAAATTCGTGGAAGAAAATCCAGAAGCCGTTGCATTATTGCTTCGTAACTGGTTAAGCGAAGATTGGGATTAATATTAAGATTGAAATGGAGTGAGAAACATGCCAAAGTCATCAGATGATAAAGGAATGGATGGAGTAAAAAAGGCGGCAGTATTATTAATTGCGTTAGGACCGGAGAAGTCAGCACAAGTTTTTAAACATCTAAAGGAAGAAGAAATAGAGCAGCTTACATTAGAGATTGCTAATACAAGTAGTGTATCACCACAGACTAAAGAACAAGTATTAAATGAGTTCTATGAAGTGTGTCTTGCACAGCAGTATATTGCAGAAGGTGGTATTACTTATGCTAAACAGCTTCTTGAAAAAGCTCTCGGTGAAGAAAAGGCAAAAGATGTTATTGGAAAGCTTACAGCAAGTCTTCAGGTACGTCCTTTCGAGTTTATCAGAAAGACAGACCCAAGTCAGTTGCTTAACTTTATTCAAGATGAACATCCTCAGACAATTGCACTTATTTTATCATATCTTCCAGCTTCACAGGCTTCAACAGTAATATCTTCACTTCCACCTGAAAAGCAGGCGGATGTTGCAAGAAGAATTGCACAGATGGATAGAACTTCACCAGATGTAATTAAGCAGGTTGAAAAGGTACTTGAACGTAAGTTGTCATCTCTTGTTAATCAGGATTACACAATTGTTGGTGGTGTTGATGCTATCGTTGATATTCTTAATTCTGTTGACAGAGGTACTGAAAAGCATATTATGGAAACTCTTGAAATTGAAGAGCCAGAACTTGCTGATGATATCCGTAAGAAGATGTTCGTATTTGAAGATATTCTTTCACTTGACGATAGAGCTATTCAGAGAGTTCTTAGAGATGTTGATAACTCTGACCTTGCACTTGCGCTTAAGGGTGCGAATGAAGATGTTCAAAATGTCATACTTAACAACCTTTCAAAGCGTCTTGCTGTTATGATTAAGGAAGATATGGAATTTATGGGTCCTGTTCGAATGAAAGACGTTGAAGAAGCACAGCAAAAGATTGTTAATATCATAAGAAAGCTTGAAGATTCTGCTGAAATTGTTATCGCTAGAGGTGGAGGTGACGAGATTATTGTCTAATATTTTAAAAAGAGGTAGTGCAGTCTATCAAGAAGAACGAATAATTGACTATAATCAAATTCTAAAAGAAAAGATAAAAAGCTTCACAGAACTTAGTGAGAAAAATAAAAAGAGAATGGGAGCAGATGGTTTTGTAAGTGGACTAGATGTTCCTGTATTAGAGATTGATGACGATAATTTTGAAGGTCTTAGTGCAGAAGAGTTGTTGCAAGCAGCGACAGTTGAAAAAGAAACAGAAGAAGATATTCTTAATAATGCAAGAAAAGAAGCTGCCGAGATAATTGATGATGCTAATAAAAAAGCAAAGGATATTGTAAAGCAGGCAAAAGAAGAAGCACAAGCGGTACTTAGAGAAGCACAGGAGAGTGGGTATAATGATGGTGTTATATCTGCTCAGAATGAATATCAGAATATGTCAATGCAATTAGAAAATGATTATGCCAATAAAAGTCAGCAATTAGAAAGTGAGTATCAAAAGCTAAGAGATGAATTAGAGCCAGACCTTGTTAATACATTAGTAGATGTATTTGCAAAAGTTACACATACAATAGCAGAAGATAATAAAGAAGTAGTATTACATCTTATTAACAATGTTGTCAAGAATGTAGAAAATAGTCATGAATTTACAATAAGAGTATCTCCTGAAGATTATGAGTTTGTTATTAATAATCAAGGTAAGATATATTGTTCAATGTCTAATGAGGTTAATCTTGAAGTTATTCAAGATACATCACTTAAAAGTTCAGAATGTATAGTAGAAACAGACACAGGTGTATTTAACTGTAGTCTTGATATAGAGCTAAACAATCTTATCAAAGAAATTAAGCTTTTAAGTTGTATATAACATAGGCTTTAAGACAGGAGGAAGTATTTTGTTTAATAAAGCAAAGTATTATAATTTAATAGACAAGTCATATTATGACAAGCTAGGTAAAGTTACTAAAATTGTTGGACTTACAATAGAGTCTGTTGGACCAGATGCAAAGCTTAATGACTTGTGTATAATTCATTCTGCTGATGGTACTCAAAACTTATATGCAGAAGTTGTTGGCTTTAAAGATTCACGAGTTCTTCTTATGCCTTTTGATAATGTTGGTGGAATTGGACCTGGTTGTATTGTTGAAAATACTGACCAGCCTTTACAAGTTAAAGTTGGTGATGAGATATTAGGACATACATTAGATGGGCTTGGCAATCCTACAGATTGTGACCATTTAGACCTTATTAACGAATATTCCGTAGAAGCACAACCACCAGACCCTATGGATAGAGTTATTATAAGTGAAGTACTTCCATTAGGAGTAAAGGCGGTTGATGGTCTTATAACAGTTGGTAAGGGACAAAGAATTGGTATATTCGCTGGTAGTGGTGTAGGAAAGAGTACGTTACTTGGTATGTTTGCAAGAAATACAAAAGCTGATATAAATGTAATAGCACTTATTGGAGAACGAGGTCGAGAAGTAAGAGAGTTCATTGAACGTGACTTAGGACCAGAAGGTATGAAAAGAAGTGTACTTGTAGTTGCTACCTCTGATAAGCCAGCTTTAATAAGAAATAAAGCGGCTAAGACAGCAACAGCCATAGCAGAGTATTTTAGAGACCAGGGAAAAGATGTTTTACTTATGATGGATTCACTTACCCGATTTTCAATGGCTCAAAGAGAGATTGGTCTTGCTTCTGGAGAACCACCCGTAACAAGAGGTTATCCGCCTAGTGTATATAGTGAAATGCCGAAGCTTCTTGAAAGAGCTGGAATGTCAGACAAAGGTTCAATTACAGGACTTTATACTGTACTTGTAGATGGTGATGACTTTAATGAGCCAATTACAGATACTGCCAGAAGTATCCTTGATGGTCATATTATGTTATCAAGAAAGTTAGGGCATAAAAATCATTATCCTGCGATTGATGTATTACAGAGTATATCAAGATGTATGGGACAGATTGCAACAAAAGAACATAAAAAGATGGCAGGAAGATTAAAAAATGTTCTTGCAACTTATAATGAAGCAGAAGATTTAATTAATATTGGTGCGTATAAGAAAGGTTCTAATAAGAATATTGATTATGCAATATCTAAGATTGATGCTGTTAATAACTTTTTAACACAAGGTATAGATGAAAAGTTTGGATTTGATGAAGAGCTAAATATGCTTAATAGTATATTTACAGACTATGAACAAGCATTGAACGTTAAATAGTCTTAAGGGTTAAATAGGAGATTGCTATGGCAAAATTTGTTTATCGTATGCAAAATGTCCTTGATATAAAAATGAGACTTGAAACTCAGGCAAAGACTAATTATGCTGAGAAAAATGCAGTATTGAGAGCAGAAGAAGATAAAATGCGACAGTTACTCATAAGAATGAGAGAATATGAAACTTTAGCAAAAGAAAATTCACAAGGTAAAGTTAATATTTTTGAAATAAAAAGATGTAATGACGCAGCCAAAATAATTAAAGAGTATGTAAAACAACAGGCTATTCAAATAAGAGTTGCACAAAAAAATGTTGAAAAAGCAAGAGAAGAATTAGGCGAGGCTATGAAAGACAGAAAAGTGCATGAAAAACTTAAAGAAAAGGCATTTGATGAGTTTAAGTTAGAGTTAAATGACCAAGAAAAAAAAGAAATAGATGAAGTTGTGAGTTTTAATTATAATGATAATAATAAGAACAAATAAGAAACAGGTGGTTGAATATGGCTAAGAAGAAGTCGAAAGACGAGATTAATACAGAAGATGTTGAACTTGATGAAAATGGTGAACCGATAGGGCAAGAAAAGGGAAGTAAAGTAATGGGCTTTCTTGTTGCAATTATTATAATTGCGATATGGTTGGCTATATTTGCTATTTTAATAAAAATGGACGTAGGCGGCATAGGAAGTATGCTAAGGCCTTACTTAAAAAATGTTCCTGGAATTAGTATGATTTTGCCAGATGCAACAGATGAAGAAGTGGCAGAAGAAGAGGGAAGTCAGTATAAGACACTTTCAGAAGCATTAGCAAGAATAAAAGAACTTGAAAAAGAAGTTGATGACTATAAAAATTCTGGAGCAGCTTCATCACAGACTGTAGCAGATATGCAGGCTGAAATAGATAGATTAAAGCAATTTGAAGATAAGCAAGCCTATTATGACCAGTTAAAAGACGAGTTTGACAGAGAAGTTGTGTATGCTGATAATGCACCAGATATAGAAGAGTATAAAAAATGGTATGAAAGTATTGATGCTGATAATGCAGCACAACTTTATAAAGAAGTTGTAGAAAAATTGCAATATTCACAAAAAGTTAAGGACTGGGCAGAAGCTTATAGTAAGATGGAAGCTTCTAATGCAGCAAGTATATTAGAAGAAATGACAGGTGATACAGACCTTGTAGCACAGATACTTAATAATATGTCATCTTCTAAGAGAGCAGCAATTTTAGCAGAGATGACACCACTATTTGCCGCTAAAATTACTAAAGTAATGTATCCATAGAACTATACGTTTTTTGTAAAAATAGTGATATAATAATAATATAATTATGTTATAATTCTAATATGCTGAATATGTATGAAATAATTGTATACATATTCGGCGTATTGGTTTTATATAAATAAACAAATTACAACACGAAAGGAGGAAAACAAATGGTTCAGTCAGTTGGACAAAGTAATAATGATATCAAAACATCAACTGCTAAAGCTTCAGATATTGTTAATGCTATAACAAATAAAAGTACAAGCTTTAAAAAGGTAATGTCAGGGGCTATGTATTCTAATATGGGTTCATCAACAAAGTCACAGCAATTATCTTTAAACAATAAGTCTGATATGGGTTCTGTTCTTAAGGATAGACTTAATAACTCAAATAAGTATAATAATAATTCTAAGTCTTCATCAGTTAATAATAACAATGCTAATACAGACAAAAGCAGTACTTCTAAGGTATCTAAAGCAATCAAATCTTCATCATCTTCAGATATTTCCAACACAGTTTCAAAAGCTAATCAAGCAGCGGAGGATATAAAAGATGCTATTAAAAAAGCACTTAATATATCTGATGAACAACTTGAAGACGCAATGAGTGTACTTGGGCTTACAGCAATGGATTTATTTCAGCCAGATAATATAGCTAATCTTGTTATGTCTATTTCAGGTGTACAAGATGCTATGGGCATTTTAACAGATGCACAGCTTTCACAGAGTTTTCAAGATATAATGTCAGCAGTTGAACAGACAGTTGATGAGCTTACAGCTGATACAGGTATGAGTGCCCAAGAGTTAAAAGAATTTTTTGAAAATTATTCAAAAGATACAACTGTAGAAGATAACAATGATGGAGTTAAAGAAGCCTTAGCTGAAACAGTTGATAGCAATAACAATGAGGAGAATATACCATCAGCTAATGAACAGACGATGGATAATATTACTCAAGCAGTTGAAAAGAAAATTCAAGTTGCTGAGGATAATAAGTCTTCTGATAACTTAATGGGACAAAACCATTCTGATAAGACACAGCAGTCTAATACAACAGTTACAGATATTTCAGCTAACCTTATACAGAACATTCAAAGTTCTTTTGAGGAGGTTATGTCAACATCATCTACTAATTCAGTTAATGGAGCTGATATTGTAAAGCAGATTATTAACTCAGTTAAAGTAAGTGGTAACACCTCTATACAAAGCATGGAAATTCAACTTAATCCTGAGCATTTAGGTAAGGTTAATCTAACTGTAACATCAAAAAATGGTGTAATAACAGCACAGATTGTTGCTCAAAATGAAGAAGTAAAGAAGGCCATTGAAAGTCAGATTGCTACATTAAAAGAGAATTTTGAAAGTCAAGGAATTAAGATTGAAGCAGTTGAAGTAACAGTTCAAAGTCATGCCTTTGAAAGTGGACAAAATCTTCAAGGTAACAATTCTGAGCAGGGAAAGAATTCAAAAGGGACAAGAAGACATATAAGTCTTGAAGAATTTGAAAGTCTAGGAGATGAAAGTGAAGAATTAATTGACAATCTTATTCACCATGAACACAGTAGTGTTGAATATACTGCATAAGCAGTATTGAAACACAGAAAGGAGTTATTATGGCAATTAATACAGATGGAATTGTATGGTCACAGATAAATTCAGATGGAAGTGCTACAACATCTAATTCAACAACACAGTCGTCTAAGTTAAGCTCTACTACATCTAAAGATACAGCTAAGGGTCAATCTACACTTGACATTAATGATTTTTTAAAACTTCTAGTTACACAGATGCAGTGTCAAGACCCGCTTGAACCAACAGATAATACTCAGTATATCGCACAGATGGCTACATTTACACAGGTTGAAGCTACTACACAAATGCAGGAAAAGACAGAAGAACAGATGGCTGCTGACCTTGTTGGCAAAGAAGTTATGATGAAAACTGACCTTACAAAAGAAGGTTATGTTGTAGGAAAAGTCGATTACTGGCAAAAGGTAAGTAGTAAGATATATCTTGGAATTGGTGATAAGATGTATGACCTTGATGACATTGATACTGTAATGGATAATGATTACTATAAGAAGTATTTTGATAATAGTAGTACAACAGATACATCTAGCAAATAGCATTGTTAAATATACATAGGAAAGATTTGAGGAGATGATTATGATAAATAAAATAGTATCAAGCAATTTTACCTCAATAGAACAAGTTGCGGGAAGATGTAACCGTAACAGTACAATATCAGGTCAAAGTGTTTCTGCACAAACAGATTCATTTGAAAGTATATTAAGTAGTAAGAAAAGTATAGAACAACTTCTTGATAATTCAAAAAGCCAGATTAAGTTTACAAAACATGCTGGTGAAAGATTAGACGAAAGAGATATAAAGCTTACTACAGAACAGATGAATAGACTTGAAGAGGGAACACAAAAAGCTTCTTCCAAAGGAATTAAAGAAACTTTAATATTGATGGATAACATGGCGTTTATTGTTAATACACAAAGTAAAACAGTTATCACAGCAATGGACCAAACAAATAATAATAATAATGTATATACAAATATTGACGGAGCAGTCATTATCTAGCTGGACCTTAATGGAGGCAGAATTATTTCGGATTGACAGAAGAAATAATATATTACGAAAGTAGTATTTAAAGATTGCATTTGTCAAATTGGTGCAAATATAAATTGGAGGAACAAATATTATGATGAGATCACTTTTCTCTGGTGTGTCAGGTATTAAAACACATCAGACAAGATTAGATGTTAGTGGTAATAATATTTCAAATGTTAATACAGTTGGTTATAAATCACAGTCAGTTAATTTTAAGGACGTATACTATCAGACAACACAGACAGCGTCAGGCCCTAATGCAGAGGCTGGTAAAGGTGGTACTAATGCTATGCAGATTGGTCTTGGTTCAAGTGTAGGTTCAATCTCAACTTCAACAACACAAGGTGCTACAGAAAGAACAGATAATCCTTATGACCTTTGTTTATCAGGAGAGTCTTACTTTGTAGTAAGCAATGCAGGTTCTATATATTTTACAAGAGCAGGAGATTTTACAGTAGATGCTAATGGTGCGTTAGTTACATCAGGCGGTGCTAATGTTATGGGTTGGCAAGTTGATGAAGATGGTAATGTAATAAAAGACCAGGTGTCTGCCCTTCATGTAACAAGTCCTGAATTTACATATACATCACCAGTAGCTACACAGGGTGTAACAATAACTGGTAATATTAAGAACCAAGATACAGACCCACAGAACTTTACACTTTATTTTTATGACTCAGTAGGTAATGAATATCAAGCAAGTGTTACAGCACAGTATACTGAAACAACAGGTGGTGTATCAAGTTATGCTTTAACAGGTGGTTCAATTACAAAAAATGGTGAGGCGACAGGTCTTACACTTACAGCAAGTGGGGCATTTACATTTAATGCTAATAACGGTGTTGCTATGGCAGATATGTCAAGCCTTTACTTTACTGTTGAAGACCCTAATGGAACTAACCCTATAGACCTTGAAAATATTGGTGTAGAAGAAGGTACTGAAAGAAGAATTTACTTTGATGCTTCTGGTATGACAAGTTATAATTCAGCAACAAAGATTGAAACTTCAAGAGGTATTACTGGAGATGGAACAGATAATAATCCTTCATGGTTAGCAGGTAAAGCCGCAGGTAAGATGACATCGGTTGGTGTTGATAGCTCTGGACATCTTGTTGCAAGTTATAACAATGGTGATATAAGATATATAGGTCAGATAGCTGTTACAACATTTGCCAATCCAGCAGGTCTTGAAAAGCATGGAGAGAACTTATATTCAGCAACACTTAACTCAGGTACATTTGATGGTATAGGTGAAGATGTATCTACAACAGGTGGTAGTATAACATCTGGTTATCTTGAAATGTCTAATGTAGACCTTTCAAGCGAATTTACAACGCTTATCACAACACAAAGAGGTTATCAAGCAAGCTCAAGAATTATTACAGTATCAGATACACTTCTTGAAGAATTGATTAATTTGAAGCGTTAATATTTAACACTAGTTACTTAATAGTATTATAAGCAAGTAGTAAAGCAGATAGAGAATATTTGTTTAATTATTGCTGTTGATTAGTGTATATATAAATATAAATTATTAAAATCGGCTTATGGGAAGTTGTTGAGATTTCTCATAAGCTATTGTTGAGAATATCTTAATATAAAAAATAATTTGTATTATTCTAGCAAATAAACTAAAAAAAATGAAAATATTGCCAAAAAATATACACATTTAGCGGTTTTTTGTTGCAATAATACATAAAGGCAGTTTATAATAGTTGTAAAAGTTTTTACTATGAAATTTTTGTAAAAATAATTAAACTATTAAAAAATAGTAAGTTGTATTTATTATTAAAAAAATGATTATAAATATTTACTTAAGCTATTTAATCGGGAATGGAGATTATAATGATAACGTTGACAAAACTTAATGAAAAAGAGTTTGTTTTAAATGATGATTTAATTCAGACAATGGAAGAAACACCAGATACAGTAATTACACTAACTAATGGTATAAAGTATGTTGTTAAAGAAAATTGCGAAGAAATAAAAACAAAGATTATAGAATACAAGCGAATGATATTCGCTTCAGATAAATATTAAATAAAGAAATGGATGGTGTACAACTATGGATATAGCAACAATAATTGGTCTTATAGTCGGAGCCGTAATGGTAGTCTTTGGTATTGTATCGAGTGGTGGTGTTGAAGCGCTTGGTAACTTCTTTGATGTTCCATCAATCATTATTACAATCGGTGGTTCAATATCATCTCTTATTACATCTTACACACTTAAAGATACAATTAACAGTCTTAAAAGTGTTGGAATGGCTTTTAAAGACCCAAAGCTCGACCCAGCAGAAACAATTGGCAAGATAATTGAGTTGTCTAACGTGGCAAGAAAAGAAGGTCTTCTTGCACTTGAAGAAGTTGCAGGAACACTTGAAGATGAATTTATGAAAAAAGGTATTCTTTTGATAGTTGATGGTACTGAGCCAGAGCTTGTAAGAGGAATTCTTGAAACAGAACTTGTTAATATGGACGATAGACATAGAAATGTCGCAGGTTTTTATGATACATGGGCTGCACTCGGTCCTGCCTGGGGGATGATTGGTACACTTGTAGGTCTTGTTAATATGTTACAGAACCTTACAGACTCTTCAACAATTGGACCTAATATGGCGGTTGCCCTTCTTACAACTTTGTATGGTTCTATGATTGCCAACTGGTTTGCTACACCTCTTGCAAGTAAGATGAAAGCAATAGGTGCACAGGAGTATCAGATGAAGGAGATAGTTATTGAAGGTTTATTATCGATACAGGCTGGTGAAAACCCACGAGTTATTGAAGAAAAGCTTAAGTCATTCCTTTCACCTGGAGCAAGAGTTGGTATTGGTGAAGATGCTGGAGGTGAAGGCTGATGGCTAAACGTAAACAAGAAGAAGGTGGCGGTGGTTCTCCTGCCTGGATGTCAACCTTTAGTGATTTGATGAACCTGTTACTTTGCTTCTTCGTATTGTTGTTCTCAATGTCTTCAGTTGATGCAGAAAAGTTCCAAGAAGTAGCAGCATCATTAGCTTCAAGTTTTAGTATACTTCCAGCCGGTGGTTCAGCTATCACCAATGAAGGTATTCTTGTAGGAAGCGGTGCAAGTCAGCTTACAGAATTAAGTACATATTACAATAATATGGGACTTAATGACGAAGGCGAGAATGAGATAACAGATACTAGTAGTAGTGCCTATGACCAAGTCAACGAAGAAAGCCTTAAAGAGTCAGAAAAGATGGCTGAACAGATAGAACAGGCATTACAAGCAGCTAATTTATCCGACCAAGTTAGTGTGGAAGCTAATAACAGATATGTATCACTTAATATGAACGGTGCACTTTTATTTGACTCAGGTAAAGCAGATTTAAAAGATGAAGCAATAACAGTACTAAGTGGAGTTGCTGATGCTATTAAACAATATGATGATAATATTATAAGTATTGAAGGTCATACAGATAGTAATCCTATTAATACATCACAATTTCCTGATAACATGGTGCTTTCAATGTATAGAGCATATTCTGTATTTGATTATTTTGTAAAAGTTAAAAATTTTGACAGCGCTTCTATGACATCGACAGGACGTGGTGATGCTGTGCCAGTTGCTTCTAATGCAACAGCGGAAGGAAGAGCACAAAACAGAAGAGTTGAGATAAAGATATACAATTCACTAAATAGTTAATTTTTAATTATAATATTTACTTAAATTAAAATGTGCGTTTGTTGCACAGGAACGGAGGATTACAATGAAAAAGAGTATGCTTAATGTAATAACTCTTGCATTAGTTCTTATTAATTTAGTACTTACTGTATTACTTACATTTTCATTAGTATCTACTAATAATAAGACTAACAACCTTATAACAAAGGTGTCACAGATTATTGACCTTGATGTGGGTGGTATATCATCTGATACAGCTACAAAGGCTGCTTCTTCAAATATTGATAATACTACATATATTGATGTTACTAATAATGATAGTAGCGATATTACAATATCATATACAGACTCAGGCAATAAGACACATTATGTTGTACTTAATGTATCCATAGGTCTTGATACTAAGTCAAAAGATTATGAAACTAAGTCAGCTACTATTAACAATGGTATGAAAATTATAGTAAGCCAGGTTACAACAGAAGCATTAAAATATTCTTATAATGAAGTTACAGCTAATAAGACTGTAATTGAAAAGAATTTACTTACATATCTTCAAGACCAGTTCCAGACAGATATGATACAGTCAGTTACTTTGACAAAAATACTTGTTCAGTAATAATATTATAGAAATCAAATAGACAAAGGAGGTGAGGAAGATGGGAGAGGTCTTATCACAAGATGAGATAGATAGCCTCTTAAAAGCTCTTAGTACAGGTGAACTTGATGCTGATGAGATGAAAAATACCGAAGAACGACAAGTTAAGAATTATGACTTTGCTAGACCTTCAAAATTCTCAAAAGAACATTTAAGGACACTTGAAATTATTTTTGAACATTTTGGAAGACTTTTAGCTACCAATCTTCCTGCATATCTTCGTAAATCGGTTAATGTAGAAGTAGTTAATTCAGAAGTAGTAATATATTCAGAGTTTTCTAACGCATTGTCTAACCCTGTATTGCTTGGGGTAGTTGGTATGCAGCCATTAAATGGAAATGTTATAATTGAAATGGCGTCTAATCTTGGGTTTGCAATTGTTGACCGATTGCTAGGCGGCATGGGTACATCGCTTGAAAAAGAAAGAGATTTCTCAGAAATTGAATTATCTATTATAGAAAGAATATTTAATATTTGTGTTAATCTTTTTCAAGAACCGTGGGAGAATGTAGTCAAGGTTTCCCCAAGACTTGAAAGAATTGAAACAAATTCACAGTTCGCCCAGATTATTTCACCAAGTGAAACTATTGCTATTGTAACAATGAACTTAAAAATTGGCGATGTTGAAGGTCTTATGAACATATGTCTACCTTTTACAACATTAGAACCAGTTATGGATAAACTTAATACTAAGTATTGGTTCTCAACAATGAAAGAAAAGGAAGATTCATCGTATGGAGAAGCAATAGAGAGTATTATTGACAAAGCTCAAATTCCTATCAAAGCGATTTTAGGAAGAAGTACAATTAGTGTACAAGATTTTGTTAATATTCAATTAGGTGATATAATTAAAATTGATAAAAAAGTTAATGAGGAATTGGAAATTTATGTTGGTGATATTAAAAAGTTTGAGGCGTTGCCAGGATATTCCAATAATAAATATGCTGTAAGAATTACAGAGATTATAAGAGAGGAGAGTGAATAGATATGGATGGCATGCTGTCACAAGATGAGATTAATGCGTTATTAAATGGTATGAATACAGATGATGACGCATCAAATACAGCTGATACAACGGCTGATACAGATACTTCCACTCCAGCTGATACAACATCTGAAACAGCGGGTGGTGCTACCTCAGCTTCTAATGAAGAATTTTCACTAGATGATTCAGAAAAAGATGCGGTTGGTGAGATTTCTAATATAAGTATGGGAACAGCCGCAACTACACTGAGTTCATTACTTAACCAAAAAGTTAATATTACTACGCCAATGGTTGCTATTGCTACATGGGACGACCTTGCTACAAGATATGATAGACCATGTGTAATGATGCAAATTTCATATAAGGAAGGCTTAGATGGTAATAATGTTTTAATTTTAAAAGAAAAAGATGTAAAGATTATTACTGATTTGATGATGGGAGGTGTAGGAGAAGTAAATGACGATGAGCCTCTTAGTGAATTACATCTTAGTGCAATCGGTGAGGCTATGAACCAGATGATGGGTTCTGCTGCTACATCAATGTCTTCAATGTTTAACAGAAAAATTGACATAAGTCCACCTGTAGCAGACTTAATTGAAACTTATGGAGATATTACACAAGATATACCAGCATTTTTAAATGGGTTATTTGTAATGGTTGCTTTTAAGATGACCATTGGTGAACTTGTTGATAGTGAAATCATGCAGTTATATCCAATTGAGTTTGCTAGAGAACTTATTAAGATGTTTGGTGTAGGTGAAACACCAGAGGCTACACCAGAGCAACAGCCGGCAGTAGATAACACTCAGCAACAGGCACAACCACAAATGCAGATGCAACAGCCTCAGATGCAGATGCAACAGCCTCAGATGCAAATGCAACAACCACAAATGGATATGCAGCAGGGACAAATGCAAATGCCTTATGGATATGCACCACAAATGCCACCATATGGCTACGCACAGCAAATGCCACCTTATGGTTATATGCCACCACAGCAGAATGTCAATGTGCAGTCAGCTTCATTCCAACCGTTTGCTGGTGATATCAATGCTCTTTCTCAACAAGAAAACATTGATTTGATTAAAGAAGTTCCATTAGAGGTTACAGTTGAACTTGGTAGAACAACTAAGTCAATAAAAGAAATATTAGAGTTTGCACCAGGAACAATTGTTGAACTTAATAAAATAGCAGGTGAAACTATTGATTTACTTGTTAATGGAAGACGTATAGCCAAAGGTGAAGTAGTAGTAATTGAAGAAAGCTTTGGTGTAAGAATTACAGAAATTATTAAAGATAGATAAAATGCAAAAAAACAGTAGGAATATTGAATTAATTGATGTATAATATATGTGAATTAATGAATAATCTTATGGATAGAATAGGAGAATTATATGGCAAAGAATATTTTAATATGCGATGATGCAGCATTTATGAGAATGATGATTAAAGATATTCTGACAAAGAATGGTTATAATATTGTAGGAGAGGCTGAGAATGGTGCAAAGGCTGTAGAAAAGTACAATGAACTTAAGCCAGATTTAGTACTTATGGATATCACAATGCCAGAGATGGACGGTATTGAAGCACTTAAGAAGATTAAGTCAGGTGACCCTAATGCTTCTATTATTATGTGTTCTGCTATGGGTCAGCAGGCAATGGTTATTGAATCAATACAGTCAGGAGCAAAGGACTTTATTGTTAAGCCATTCCAGGCAGATAGAGTTCTTGAAGCTGTACAGAAAGTTGTAGGATAATGCAGTTTTTAGCTCTTAACAGCAGATTAGAATCTTTAGTTCAGTTATTAACTGTTCTAGTTGTATTTATATTTGTTCTTGCAATTACATATTTTGGGACAAGATGGGTTGGTAATCTTCAAAAAGAAAAGATGATTGGCAGTAATGTTAAAGTTCTTGAAACAATGAGAATTTCCAATAGCAAATATATTCAGATTATAAAGGTGGGTACAAAGTGTTTTACTATTGCTGTCTGTAAAGACAATATAACGTACCTGACTGAAGTAAATGAAGATGAGCTTTTCTTTGAAGAAAAGGCAACAGGTGTTGATTCAGAAAGTTTTAAGGCAATATTAGATAAGTTTAAAAAGGACAAGCCTCATAATGATTAGGCAGGATAAGATGTTATGTTACAATTTGTAAAGAGAAACAAAAAGAGCATTTTTAAAAGTGTATTAATGCTTATTCTTATTATAGGAATTGGCACTTGTATGAATAGTTCAGTATTAGCTGCAACAGGAGACTCTAATAATCTTATTAGTGTTGATATATCAAGTGGAGCAGATAATGACATGGCAAGTGTATTGCAGATGTTACTTGTATTAACTGTAATAGCTATTGCACCATCAATTCTAATAATGCTAACATCATTTACAAGAATTGTAATAGTTTTACATTTTACAAGAACTGCAATTGGAACACAGACAGTTCCACCTAATCAAATATTAGTAGGTTTGTCTTTGTTTTTGACTTTATTTGTTATGTCCCCTACATTTACACAAATTTATGATAGTGCAGTTGTACCATTATCTAATAATGAGATATCGGCAGAAGAAGCGTTTGAAACAGGTGTAAAGCCTTTAAGAGAATTTATGCTTAAGCAGGTTTCTAATAAAGACCTTGATACGTTTTTGAAGATAGCAGGTTATGAAGATGGTTCTATTGCGTCTGAAGATGATATACCATTGCAGGTGTTAATCCCAAGTTTTATAATAAGTGAATTAAGGATAGCGTTTATTATTGGTTTTTTAATATATCTTCCGTTTATTGTAATAGATATGGTGGTTTCGTCAACTCTTATGTCAATGGGTATGATGATGCTTCCGCCAACTACTATTTCTATGCCATTTAAAATCTTATTATTTGTTATGGCAGATGGATGGAACCTTATTATTGGAAATCTGATGACGACGTTTAAGTAGAGTTTATACTATGTTGAAGATAGGTTCCCCAATATATTTTTTATTGGGGAACTTTCTATTAAATAAATATTTGAATACTATCAATTAGTCGTACACTGATATTGAGAAAATCAATAAGTGGTTGAGAAATTTTTGACTACTATGAAACATAATTGAAAGGAAGAAAATTATGAATACTGGTGATGTAATAACTGTGGCAAGGCAGACCATATGGATAATTGTAAAGACAGCAGTTCCAATACTTCTTGTATCAATGATTGTAGGTCTTATTATAAGTTTATTTCAGACACTTACATCAATTCAAGAACAGACACTTACATTTGTACCGAAGTTGCTTGCAATAATGCTTGCATTAATGCTTATGGGTTCATGGATGCTTAATGAGATTGTTTCATATATGAATATTCTTTGGGGCAGTTTTTCGCAATATATAAATTAACTGGAGAATAGTAGATGATTACTTACAATGTTGCATTAGACCAGTTTGAACTGCTTATATTAATTTTGATGAGAATGGCTTCATTTGTATTTGCAGCTCCATTTTTTAATACAGCAAATACACCACAAAGGCTTAAAGTAGGTCTTTCCTTTTTCTTATCATTTTTAGTATATACGCTTCATCCTGATATGAATGTAGAATACAATGGGTTAATTGAATATGCTGGGTTGATTGTAATGGAAGTAATGGTAGGAATATTACTTGGCGCAATGGCTTCTTTTTGCGTGCAAATAATACATTTTGCAGGTAAGCTTATTGATATGGATATAGGTATATCTATGGCACAGATTATGGACCCTACAACTAAAGTTCAAGTAGGTATCATGGGTAACTTTTATTATTATATGCTTATGTTACTTCTTATTATATCTGGGCTTCATCAGTATCTTGTTGCAGCTATTATAGAAACATACAATGTAATACCAATAGGAGGTATTAATGTAAGTGGTTCTATATATACTACGGTTATTAATTTTATGTCAGATTATTTTGTCATAGGCTTTAGAATAGAACTACCAGTATTTGCGGCAACATTGTTGCTTAACTGTGTTCTTGCTATTATTGCAAGAGTTGCACCACAGATGAATATGTTTGTTGTTGGTATGCAGTTAAAGATATTTGTTGGAATATTTGTTATATTTTTTACAATAGTTATGCTTCCATCAGTTTCTACATTTATATATAATGAGATACAAACAATTATGGCATCGTTAGTGCGAGGAATGAGTTAGTATAATATTTATTATTATGGGGTGTATTGTTATAAATGTATAATTATTTTAATGATAATTTGAAACTTCAGTTAAATCTACAGTTTTTTGCTAAAGATGGGCCGGGCGGTGAAAAAACAGAGCCAGCCACAGCGAAAAAGTTAGACGATGTAAGAAAGAATGGACAAACTGCAAAGAGTAAAGAATTAATTACATCAATTTCATTATTGTCATTATTTATTCTTGTTAAGATATATGTCGGAACTGTTGGTCAAAAATTTACAGAAGTTTTTCAAGAAATATATCAGA
>URYE01000026.1 GCA_900551945.1 uncultured Eubacterium sp.
GATCCGGCAGTACCTCATAGTCGAGCTGGCGAATACGCTCCTTACGCTGACCAATCTGAATTCCTTTCTGCTCTTTTTCTTTATTCAGCGCTATGATTTCATCCCCGAGCGTAGCAATGGTACGGCGCTGTTCGTCCAGCCACAGAAGATCCAGTTTTGAAAGCTGATCTTCGATATCAGTTACTTCACTCATCTGAAACTACTTAGAAAGTTCTATAGATTTTAAATTATAATTTCACGTATTATAATTTATTTTTCATTTATGAAATATCGGATACACTTTTTCATTATTTTTCGTGCTAAGCAATCATAAACCTAACTTCTTAAATTCACAACTGTTTAATTTCCTTATGTGCTTTTCATATTTATCGAACATTAATGGCAGATGTTCTAAGCTTTATGTAAAATATCACTTGAAAAAGTACCTTAATATTTCTCTTCTGATATCTTTGTATACTTACTATGTATTCGATATCCTTCTGATGCAAAGCTTCAATCCATATCCCTAAACTTCTGATATGCATTTCAAAATATCGTTCTTACCTTCAATTTCTCTGTTCCCTGGAACTCTTCTTCCCGGCTAACTATTGAGATAAGGGTTATACTCTCTCGATAAACATTTCTTTACACATTTATCAAAATCCTTGTATCAGGTCTGTGACAGATATTCAATATAAGTTATCGCTTCTATAATACCTTTGATACATTCCTTCCTTATTAATCAGACTGTGCGTATGCTCTTATATTATATATTATATTTATATTCATGGTAAATATTATTAAAAATAATCTTGCAAAGCGAAATATGAGCCATATACAAAAGCAATATAGAATAATAAATGCAATAAGTAGTCTTTATACTTCAAGTTTTTCAATACATATTATAAAAGATGAATGGGAAGCAATTAAGCTTGGTAAATATGTCAAATCATATCTTCAAGGGGTAAAAAGTGCTGATGAGATGTTAAAAGATTTAAGCGATAATATTATAGACGAAAAGTTTAGAAAAGGATATTTATCATTTACTAATAGACATACATTATCAGAACGATTAAGAGGTAAAAAAGCTATTGGTTATACATATCAAACAACAGAAGGTAATTGGCTGTATTCTCTTATTATTCCTCAAAGAACAGATGATAAGGGAAATCTTCTTACGGTTATGCTTGTTAGTAGAGATATAAGTGAAGATAAACAAAAAGAGATTGACTATCAAGAGCAATTGCAAAGGACAGCACAAGAAGCTGAAAGAGCTAATATATCAAAAACCGACTTTCTTCGCCGTATGAGCCACGATATAAGAACGCCTATTAATGGTATAAGAGGCATGGTTGAGATTGCTAGACATAATATTGACAATCCAGAAAAGCAAGCAGAATGTCTTGATAAGATATGGAAAGCCTCAGGCTTTTTATTAGACCTTGTAAATGATGTGCTTGATATGAACAAGCTAGAGTCAGGCAATATAGTATTAGAGTATGTACCATTTGATTTGAATGAAATACTTGATGAAACAAAGACAATTATAGAAGCACAAGCTATAGAGTTTGGAATTAAATTTACAATGCAAAAGTTAGATTTAACACATTCAAAACTTATTGGAAGTCCGCTTCATATAAGACAAGTGCTTCAAAATATAATGAGTAATGCTATTAAGTATAATACGTCGGGTGGTAAAGTTGATGTTACTTGTCGTGAATTATCATATCAAAATGATATTGCATTAATAGAAATTGTGTGTAGTGATACTGGTCTTGGAATGAGCGAAGATTTTAAGAACAGAGCATTTGAGCCATTTATGCAGGAACATGCTGATACAAGAACAGAGTTAAAAGGAACAGGATTAGGACTTGCCATTACAAAAGAGCTTGTAACGATTATGAATGGAAGTATAGATTTTACAAGTATAAAAGACGTTGGAACAACATTTGTAATAAAGATACCGTTTAAAGTAGATAAACAATCTGAAATAGATATTAAGCAAAAACAAATTGATAATGTAAGCCTTGCAGGAACAAAAGTATTACTTGTTGAAGATAATGAGCTTAATATGGAAATAGCAGAATTTTTGTTATCTAATGAAAATATGATTGTTACAAAAGCTTGGAATGGAAAAGAAGCAGTTGATATATTTTCACAGTCAAAAGTTGGAGAATATGATATAATACTTATGGATATTATGATGCCTGTAATGAACGGCTGTGAAGCGGCATTAGCAATACGAGAACTTAATCGAGAAGACGCAAAGACTGTTCCAATATTTGCGATGACAGCTAATGCCTTCTCAGATGATATACAAAGAAGTAAAGAAGCTGGAATGAATGAACATTTATCGAAGCCTCTTGATGCAGAAAAGATTATGGAAACTATCAGAATATATATTAAAAAATAACGGATATACCGTTAGAAATGAGGATATTATGAATATAGTAGAATGTTATGAAAGTATTGGTTCAGATTTTAACAATGTATTAAAAAGACTAGGAAGTGAAAGCCTAGTAAAGCATTTTGCACTAAAGTTTCTTAATGATGATAGCTTTAATCAGTTAAAGTTAGCTTATGAAAGCAAAGATACAGAAAAAGCCTTTCATGCGGTACATACTCTTAAAGGAGTATGTGGTAATCTTGGCTTTGATAAGTTATACAAAATAAGTGCAGATTTAACAGAAAAATTAAGAAATGGAAGTATAGATGGAACAGAAGCACTATTTGAAGAAATACAAGAACAATATAATATAATTGTACAAGCTATACAAAGTGTTGAATAAAATCTATTTGTAATCTAGGGGATATGTGTAAATGGCAAATTCGATTAACAAACTAGATAATGTCAAGTTAAAAAAAATTCAAAAGATAATAGTAGTAGTTACTAATGTTATACTTGTTTTAATAGCTGTTATATCTTTAGATGTATATTCCAAATATACAAAAAAAGACCAAACACACATTGAAATAGAAGCATTTTGTACTACAATAGAAGTCATGAAGCAGATATCAAAGAATTATCTTAATACTGAAAAAGGTTATGTAGAAGATTGGTCTGAATATATTGGCAGTAATGACATGACACTTGAAGAAGCACTTGACTTTATCCGAACAACAAATACTAAAACGAATAGGTATGCACATATCATTGATATGGATACATATGAAGCATACTCTACCTACATACGAAGTGATGGTAATAATATAAAATGTTACAAAGATATAAGTCAAGGAGATTTACAATCTGCTATTTCATTTATTAATACTATGAAACATATGTTCTCTGATAAAGATAGCACAGATATATTAGGAAAGTATATTGTGAATGAAATGCAGATAACAGTAATTAGTGTAGGAACAAAAGTTGATATAAAACAAGAAGATGGTAGTAAAAAATCATATCTCCTTCTTAGATTAATCCCTGTTGAAGATATAAAAGAAATATGGATATTTCCTATGGCATATAAGACTGCAGAAGTGGGCGTAATAAATGATGCTGGTGGATATGTAATACAGTCTAATTCAATGAAGTCTTCAACATTTTTAGATTTTATAAGGGGTTATAATTTTGAAAACGATTATAATAAAGTATATTCCCTACAAAATGAGCTTGCAACCAATAAAAATGGTCTTTTAAGGTATAAAGACTCAAGAGATGTTGATAGTTATTGGTATTATTCTTCTTTTGATGACGGTTCTGGCCTTAAGATACTAGGATATATTCCAGTTGACAGCCTTAGCAAAAAAGATAATAACTGGCTTATAGTAGTAATAACAAGTGGCATTTTATTATTAATGTTAATAATTGATGGTGCATATATTCTTATTATTAATAAGAAGTTAAGAGTTGCAGTTATTACAGCAGAAAACTCAAGTAAAGCAAAGACTAGGTTCTTATCGTCTATGTCGCACGATATAAGAACACCAATGAATGCAGTATTAGGCTTAACTAACGTTGCTAAGAATAATCTTGATAATACTGAGTATGCGAAAGAATGTCTTGACAAAGTAACTCTTGCTGGTAAGCATTTATTAACACTTATCAATGATATTCTTGATATATCTAAAATAGAAAGTGGACGACTTGTATTAAACCCAGCTTCATTTTCTATAAGAAATATGTTACAAAATCTTATAAACATGGTTCAAGCACAGCTTGAAGCAAGAAATATTAAGTTAGATATGAATGTGCATGATATAAAATATGAATATATTATTGCAGACGAGTTAAGAGTTAATCAGATATATATTAATCTTTTATCTAATGCAATTAAGTATTCTAATCCAGAAGGAATTATAAAGCTTGATGTATATGAAGAAATAATTCCAGAAAATGACAAACAAATATGTCTTGTATATAGAATACAAGACTATGGAATTGGTATGAAAAAAGACTTTAAGAAAAATATGTATGTATCATTTGCAAGAGAAGAAGACAGCCGTATAGATAAGATACAAGGTTCAGGTTTGGGGCTATCAATTGTAAAGCAGATGGTTGACATGATGAATGGAAGTATTGAATGTGAAAGTGAGTATTTAAAGGGGACTACATTTGTAGTTAGGTTGAATTTTGATATTGACTACAAATCATTTGTTGAAAGTAAAAAAAATAAGATTACAAGTGGTAAAGTTATGTATAATAATATCAAGAATAGTTCTTCTATAAATGATAATACAGAACAAGAAAATAATATAGCTGGAATGAATATTTTAGTTGCAGAAGATAACGACCTTAATTGGGAAGTTATAAGAGAGTTATTAAAAATTCATAATGTTACATCAAAAAGAGCTGTTAATGGTAAAGAATGTATAGATATCATTAATTCATCTAAAATGGGTGAGTTTGATATGATATTTATGGACGTTCAAATGCCTGTTATGAATGGAAAAGATGCAACAAAGATAATAAGACAAAGTAATATTGAATATGTTAAAAATATTCCTATATATGCAATGACCGCTGACGCATTTGCGGATGATATAAGAGATTGTATTAATTCTGGAATGGACGGACATATTCCAAAGCCGATTGAATTAAAAATAGTTCTTAATGTTTTAAAAAGAGTTAATGAAGAAAAAAATTAAGTATATTATAACTTTTAGTAAATAAATTTAACTTGTTTTTAGAAGTAAAAGACAAAGTATATTGTGAATATATACGTTATAGTTTATAATATATAATAAAATTAAAAACATAAGATTATGTGGTGAATGTATGAAGAGAAGAGTTAATATCTGTGTCAGTGTAATAATGACAGTAATATTAGTTATGTTTAATTTTACAGCTTGTATATCAGAAAAAAAGGAAAATGTTTCTAATGAACAAACAAAGGAATTTACTCCGTCACTTGATACACAAAAGGAGGTTTCTCTTGATATAGCTGGATTTTTAGCTAATTTTGAAGCACTTGACCAAGTTGTTAATAATTTTAACAATATATATCCGAATGTAACTATTACATATACAGAAAATACAAGTCGTATGTTAAAGGAGTATATGCAAAACAACGAACAAGTTGACATAATGATGACAACTAATGATAACTTAAGATATCCAAAATTAACAGATATGTATATATATGATTATTGCTATGATTTATCTTCTGAAAATATAGACTTGAGTGCAATTAAAGACAAAATGATAGAAAATTGCGAAGTTGATAATCATGTAGTAAGAATACCTATTGCTGAAAATATATCGGGAATGGTTGTCAACAAATCGCTTCTTGCAAAAGAAGGACTTAATGTACCTACGAATTACAAAGAATTTATTGATGTGTTAGAAAAGTTAAAAAATAAAGGTTACACACCTATTCAAGGTGCGTACAGTCATGCGTACAATGACCTTGTAATAAATATGGCTATGACAATGATTGGTAATGACAGCGAGCTTCTTGAAAAGTTTAATAATTTAGACCCAACAGCAGCACAAGAGCTTAAGCCAGTATTTGAAAAGTTAGATTATATTATTAGTAATGGTTATACTGATAATGAAGTTAATGAGTCTTATCCTTATGATAACTATGATAAGGCTATTCTTAAGTTTTTTGAAGGCGATGTTCCATTTTGGGTATGTAATACAGAGTCAGTTAGTGGTATGAAAAAAAGAGAGTCTAAATCACAGGCATTTACAGATAATCCATTTGAATATGAATTTATGTATGTTCCGCTTGGAGAAAATGGTGTATACAAGTACATTGATTCTTGGTATGGCTTTTCAGTAAATAAATATAGTGATAATTTAGATTATGCCGTTGAATTTATGAGATTTCTTGCAACACAAGAACAGATTAATCTTATGGCTTCTGTAAAGGGCTTACCTTCAGTTGCAAAGGAAAGTAGTAACCCATTGTATGAAAATATAAGAAATACAACTAATATAGATACACAATATATTAACAATGGTAAATTAAAAAGTTATATAAGAAATTATATAGAAAATGCAGCAATAAAGCTAGGCAGGGGCAATTGTGATGGGGCTGATGGCGCAGTAAAAGCATTAGAGCAGATGATACTTGGTGAATAAAGTATAATATTTATATAGTATTTAAAAATAAAAAAAGGTGCTGTTACACTAATAAAAATTTATACAAGATATATGATTAATTATTATATCATATGTATAAAATTTTCTTAGTGCAACAGTACCTTTTTATTTATATGAGTTGTAAAAGTCTATGATTATACTAGACCTTTATGGATATCATGATAATTTGAAAAACTCTTAAAATAAATTTTTTATAGTTTTTGCTTATAAATATATAAAATTGTTAATATATAATATATCAACTTTAATTAGTTAAAAAGTTTTTTAATCATTTCAGCATTGTATACAACTTGTTTTTCATGTTCTACTTCAATAAGATAGAGAGCATGAGCAGCTAAGTGTTCAGCGGCTTGTTCCAAATCTCTTATACCAGTAGTATTTTTAAATATATCAAGTACTGCGTCAAGCCCATCATCAAGAACGATACATTCATCTTCATGTAAAGATATACGTTTAAGTACCTTAGGAAGTGCGAATTTTGAGAAAATAATCTTCTTTTCTTCTCGTGTATAATCAGGAATATCAATTACAGCAAAACGTGAAAGTAAAGGTGCGCTAATCTGGTCTTTATAATTAGCTGTTGCAATAGGGTATACACCTGATGTTGGAATAAGACATTCCATATAATTATCTGTAAAGCCTAAGTTATCTAATAATGTTAAAAGTACGTCAGCAGGATTGCCATTACCGTTGCCTGCTGTAGCTTTGTCAAGCTCGTTAATAATAAATACAAGATTAGACTCACCAGCCATGTTAAAGGCTTCCATAATAATACCTGGTTTTGCATTAGAGTATATTCTTGAACTACCAGTGAGCTGTTCTGCGTCATTAATTGAACTCATATCAAGAGTTGACCATGGTAGCTTTAAAATCTTAGCTATAAGGTAGGCAATCTGTGACTTACCAGTTCCCGCAGGGCCGACAAGTAAGATACCATAAGCTGGAAGTGTATGTGTTCTGTTAATCTGAATAATTGTTTCGATAATACGTTGCTTTACACTTTCCATTCCAAATAATTCTTCATCGAGAATACGTCTTGCTTCGTCTGGGTCTATTGATTCAAAGTAGTTACTTTTCCACTTGATATTAAGCATAATTGACAAGGCTCTTTGTGCATGGCGTTTTTCTTCTGGTGTAACCTCGCTAGAACGTGCAACAGCTAAGTTACGTCTTGCCCAAAGGCGAATATTTTCAGGAAGTGTAATTCCTGCACAGTTAAGAAAGTCTGATATGCTTGTTAGACTTGTAATTTTCATATTGTCAGCCGATTCGTCAAGTTCGTCATCTAAAATATTTTCTGCTAAAGCACTACTTTCTAAAAGACGTTCAATCATAAATTGTAAAAAGCCATCGGAAGAAGATAATTTGTCGCTGTTGTTGTGTACTATTTCACATATCTTATACACAGCATATCCATCTGGTGTGTTATCTCCTGTAAGTTTAACTTTGATACGATTGTCACCAAGCCACTTTATAAGGCTTGTGAAACGTGCGTCAATCTTTAAAATATTACCAAATACATGATTATCATCATTTTGCAATTCAAAAGCTGTTCTTTTGTTAGGATTAGTAAATGTACCTACAGAATTGCGTTCCCATTGATACTCTGAATTGTCAAGAATAAGGATAGGGTGTTCCTTATCTGTTGTTTTATTATTACTATTAAATGTAGTGTATGTACATTCAAATACTGAACCGCTATTTGATGTACTGTTTGCGTCATATACAAGCATATTTTCCACTCCTTTGTATTTCTTTTAAATAATTATATAATAACACACTTTGCTTTTAAAAAGATATATGTATTAAAAAATATACGTTTTATAGTAATTAACTCGTAATATTTTACATAAAAATCAAGGAATATACTAATAGTATATTTATACAGCATGGAAATTTTATGTAAAGATTAAGTAAATTAATTAAAAACCAGTATTTTTGTATGTTTTAAAGTAATTTTTATACTAGACTATTACTTTATAATTACTGTATATTATAAGTTAATAATTCTAATAAAATAAATGAAAATTATCAATAAAATGTGTTATTATAAAAATAATGCGATACGTTAAAAAGTTAGAGTAAAATTTAACTTTAATACAACAGATATAGGAGGTAGAGATGGCAGGAAAGACAGAAAATATTATAGAATTAAAGAATATAAGTAAAGTATATGATGACAACGGCTTTAAAGCGGTTGAGAATTTTAACCTCACAGTAAAAAGAGGAGAATTTGTAACCTTTTTAGGCCCATCAGGTTGCGGAAAGACAACAACATTAAGAATGATTGCAGGCTTTGAATTACCATCAGAAGGACAAATACTTCTTAATGGTGAAGATATATCAAAACTTCCTGCCAATGAACGACCAATAAATACAGTATTTCAAAGATACGCATTATTTCCACACATGAATATCTTTGACAATATAGCATTCGGATTAAAGCTTAAAAAACTTCCCAAAGATGAGATAAAACGCAAGGTTAAAAATGTACTTTCAATTGTAGATTTAGAAGGTTTTGAAAACAGAAAAGTATCAACTCTTTCAGGTGGACAGCAGCAAAGAATAGCTATTGCTAGAGCAATTGTAAATGAACCAGAAATTCTTATGCTTGATGAACCACTTGCTGCTCTCGATTTGAAAATGCGTCAGGAAATGCAGCTTGAATTAAAAAATATGCACGATGAGTTAGGAATTACATTTATATATGTAACACATGACCAAGAAGAAGCACTTACAATGTCAGATAAGATAGTTGTAATGTCAGAAGGTAAAATACAGCAAGTAGGAACGCCAGAAGACATATATAACGAGCCTGAAAATGCTTTTGTAGCCGACTTTATTGGTGAAAGTAATATCTTTAAAGGAATTATGACAGATAAAATGAAACTTCGCTTCTGTGGCGGAGAATTTTTAGGAATGGACGATATAGCTCAAGGAACACTTGTTGATGTAGTTGTAAGACCAGAAGATGTAATAATAACAAAGCCAGAGGAAGGAACAGTTACAGGAACTATTACATCTGTTATATTTAAAGGTATGCACTACGAAATAACAGTTGAGTCGGGTAAGTATGAGATGGTAATAAGAACTACAAAGTGCTATAACGTAGGTGAAGTAGTTGGTATGTGTCTTGAGCCTGATGGAATACATGTAATGGTAGCCGAAGACCATACAACAAGCTTTATTGCTAATGTTAATAGTGATTATACATTAGATTTTAATGGTAAGATAATCAATTGCAATATAACAGAGATTGTTCCAAAGTCTATAATAAAAGATGGCGCACTATTCAATGGAAATGGTGAAAAAGTAGATGTGTCTAAGTTAAAGGTTCAAGTGTCAATTCAGCCTAATGATATTCAGATGAGTGATGAAAAAGATGCAGGTCTTGTAACTGGTAAAATTATCAACATGATTTACAAAGGTGACCATTATAGCTATGTTATAAGAACAGAATATGGCCACGACTTAATTGTTAATGACGAATACTTATGGAATATGGACGACCATGTAAGTCTTATAATGCCAGAAGATAAAATGAAGTTTCAGATTAAAAAATAATATATTTTACATAATCAGAATGGAGTAAAAGATGAAAAATGGATTTTCACGCAAACGGCTTGCAATTCCTTATGGAATATTTCTTATATTATTTGTAGCTGCGCCGTTAATAGTACTTTTATATTATGCGTTTACAAATGGTTCTGGTCAGTTTAGCCTAGCCAACTTAAATAACTTTTTTACTGACCCTAATACACTAGGAACTCTTTGTTACAGTTTTGCATTAGCTTTTGTTACAACTGTAGTGTGTTTGCTTATAGCATATCCGGTGGCGTATATATTAGCACACAGTAATTTTAAAAGAAAGCCTATGATACTTATGCTTTTTGTGCTTCCAATGTGGATTAATTTCACACTAAGAATGACAGCATTAAAAGAAATATTGTCATTAATAGAGGGCAATTTAGCATTTTATCCATTTATTAATAGTGTAATTGGTATGACTTATGACTTCTTGCCATTTATGATATTACCTTTGTATACAACACTTTCAAAGCTTGATAAAAATTTACTAGAAGCGGCTTCTGATTTGGGAGCTAATAATCTTCAAACTTTTGTAAGAGTTACGTTGCCACTTTCCGTTCCGGGAATTGTAAGTGGTGTATCAATGGTATTTTTGCCAGCAATGACTAACTATGTTGTACTTGATATGTTGTACAACAGCACATATATAATGGGTAGTCTGATTGGAAGTTATTTCAGTGCTTACGACTGGCATAACGGTTCAATGATAGCATTAGTGCTTCTTGTTATAATAGGAATATTCAGTCTGTTTACATCAGACACAGAAAGGGGTGGTAATAAATAATGGTTAAAAAATATATTAAAAATGCTTTTTTATGTCTTATACTTTTATTTATGTACTGTCCTATCGTTATTCTTGCAGTATACAGCTTTACAGATGCAACTAATATAGGCGCAATACACGCATTTACACTAAAGAATTATATAACACTTTTTACAACACCAGAACTTTCCGACATGATAATTGGTTCGATAATACTAGCTCTTTCAAGCGCATTACTTGCAACAATACTTGGAACAACCGGTGCGATTGGAGCATTTTATTCAAAGAAAAAAGCAAAAGGCTTTATATCAGCATTAAATCAAGTTCCCGTTGTCAATGCTGACGTTGTAACAGGTTTTTCAATATGTATACTTATCGTTGTAGTGCTTGGAGTAAGTAAGGATACATATATTCCTTTAGTAATAGGACAAGTGTTGTTAAGTACACCATTTGTATATCTTGCGGTAGTTCCTAAGTTAAAGCAAATGGACCAAAGCTTGTACGAAGCTGCCCTAGATTTAGGAGCAACACCATTTTTAGCACTTATTAAAGTTATAATACCACAGATAGCATCAGGAATATTGTCTGGTTTTGTTATGGCAGTTACATTATCTCTTGATGATTACTTTGTTGCAACATATACAAAGCCTGCTACATTTGACACAATAAGCACTTACGTTGTCAATGCCACAAAAGGCTCTCAGACACAGATAAAAACAGCACTTTGGGCATTATCGACAATAATATTTTTAATAGTTGTAATTGTTGAAATTATTATGAATGTGAGTCCTAAGAAAAAGACTGGAGAGGAGCAGGAAGATTGAAACAGTTAAGAAAATCAATTAAAAAAGCAGTATCATGTATTCTATGCGCAGGTATGATGTCAAGTATAGTGATATCTTCACCTTTACAGATAGCTTATGCAGGTGAAGCTGACGAAACAATCACACTTAGGATATGTAATTCAGAAGAATATATTGACGAGGGTGGTTGGGATGAAGAAATTGACCTTGAAAATACAACTATTACAAGTGACAATTCTATGATTAAAGACTTTGAGGAGTGGTATTATAATACATATCACAAAAAAGTAAAAGTAGAATACAGTTGTATGGGAACTAATGAAGAACTTTATAATATGCTTACTCTTGGTGATGAGTACGATATCATATGTCCTTCTGAATATATGATGATGAAGCTTATGTCAGAAGGGTGGCTTGAGCCTTTTTCTGATAGTTTTTATGATACAACTATAGAAAATAACTACTATGCAAAGGGCGTTTCACCATTCATTAAAAATGTATTTGATAACAATTTAATTAATGGTGAAAAATGGAGCAAATATTTTGCAGGATATATGTGGGGAATTACAGGTATTGTATACAATCCCGAAGAAGTTACACAAGAAGAAGTATCTACCTGGAAGATTATCAACAATGATAAGTTTAAAAGGCAGATTACAATTAAAGATAATGTAAGAGATACAATGTTTGCAGCAATAGCTGCATTAAAGGCAGATAAACTTAATTCCGAAGAATTTAAAAATAGTAAAGATTATAAAGAGCTTCTTGCATTAGAAATGAATGATACTTCTGATGAAACAATTGATAAGGTGTGTGATTATCTTCAACAAGTAAAAGATAATGTATATTCCTTTGAAACAGATAGTGGTAAAGCTGACATGGTTACTGGAAAAGTTCTTGCGGGATATCAGTGGTCTGGAGATGCTGTATACACTATGAACCAAGCTGAACTTGACGGAGTAGAACTTAACTTTAGTATACCACAAGAGTGTACTAATCTTTATTTTGACGGCTGGTCTATGTTAAAATCAGGTATTAATGGAAGTGACGAGAAAAGACAAGTTGCGGAAAGCTTCATTAACTTTGTATCAATGCCTGAAAATGCTGTAAGAAATATGTACTATATAGGTTACACTTCTGCTATTTCTGGTGGGGATGACCCAACTGTATATAACTATGTAAAATGGAATTACGAATCAGAAGAAGATAACACTGATACTGAAACAATAGAATATCCGTTAGGATATTTCTTTTCTGGCAATTCAGAAGATAAGAATTATATAATTACAATAGATAAGAAACAGTTAAACAGACAGCTATTAGCACAGTATCCATCAGAAGAAGTAATGCTAAGAAGCGCAGTTATGCAGTATTTTAATTCAGAGGATAATGCTAAGATTAATCAGATGTGGATAAATGTTCGCTGTTATAATATAAAAAATATACCCACATGGGCTTGGATACTTGCAATTGTCATCATTGTAAGTGCAGTTGCTATGTACATTAAAAAGTTTGTAAAACAAAGAAAAGAAGAGTAAAAATAGAAATTTAATAACTACTATTAATGATAAAAGTATTCGCACAGCTTAAAAATTGGTATTTTAGGACATTTGCGTGTTAGTTACGCACCGTTATTAATATTTGCAAAAAAGATATGGTATAATTACCAAACTAGATTTTAGTGAAACTATCCCAATATAAGAGGAATTTTATGACACATAAAATTGCAGGCTTTATAGCTTCTATGTTACAGAAGAGTAAAGTTATAGAAGAAGATGATAGCATATTTTATCAATATGGTTTTGAGATATTAATAGATACGGTTTTACAAACGATTTTGTTATTAATTATAGGAATATTGTTAGGAAAACCAATGGAAACATTGGTTTTTCTTATAATATTTACATTAATAAGAAGATATTCTGGAGGATATCATGCTAATAGCAAATTAAAATGCACATTAGTATCTACGTTTGTAATGCTTATTTCAATAGGGCTTCCAATATTTTTTTCAAATACAATATCATATATTGTGGGAGCTGTATTGGCAATTATTACTATATGGGTATTTGCACCAGTTGAACATCCTAATAGACCGCTCACAGACAATGCTATAAGGCATTGCCGTATATATTCAAGGGTATTAACGGTTCTAACAGGAATTGTGATATTTGTGTTAAATATATACAAGCCAGAATACGCATACACAGCAAGTCTGTCGCTATTCTCGGTAGCAATATTAATTATAGTCCAGAGAGGAGAAAACAAAAATGAGAGAACAGAAAGTAATGAAGTTAGTTAAGAAGTTAGGAGAAAAGGTTGTAGCAGGAAGTGTTAATTCAGCTTCAGCATTATATTCTTATGAAGTAAAGCGTCCTAAAAACATTGAAAAGATTTTAAAAAAGTAATAAAAGGTAATGGTTAAATGTGTTTTCTATTAATATAATTGTTAGTTGTATGGACTCCGCTAATGCAGTTATTAGTTGTCTTGACGCATCAATGATAACATTATTTCTAACAATCAAATTGGGAATTGATAAAAATAAAAAATTATATATTATTTTAAGCATTATTAGTCAATGGATAATTGCAGTCTTTTTAGAAGATTCATTTATTATTCAAACATTTATGCAAATTATTAGCAATGTTATATTCAGTATGCTTTGTCTTAAAGGAAACTATAACGATAAGATAATATGGAGTATTATGACAATTGTACCTATTTGTGTAATTGGAGTTGTTGTAGTATTGATACTTTCTATGATTGTAGGTAGTTCTGTTGACCAAATAACAAATGGTGATATATTGTCATTAATTATGATGGTGATATTAACAAGAACATCATGGTTATTTTGTTATTTTATAATGTTAAAAAATCGCTTGAGAGAAATTAACTTAAAAAAGGCTGAATGGAGAATAATAGTTTTATTGTTTTCTATCACAATTCTTTTAATGTGTGAATTTATGAGGCTTGATTTTAAAATGCAAGTTTCTGGAACTGAACAGTTAAGTCTTCTTATAGTTGAAGTTCTTCTTTTAATAATACTAGGTTGTTGTGTAACGTTATGTATTAAAATAGATAGTGTAAATACAAAACTTGCAGAAAAAGAAAAGTTATTAACAATGCAGGAAAACCAAAAAGAGATGTTTGAGCAAGTTTATAAAGCACAAGAAGAAACAAGAATTATAAGACATGATATGAAACACTTTATAAATATATGGCTTAGACAGCTAAAAGAAGGCAATATAGCAGATGTTGAAAATAGTATGGAAAGTTTTGAAAACCAAGTGTTTTTAGCCGATACAACAGTATATTATATTAAAGATAACGATGTGATTAATTATGTACTTTATAATAAGCTTAAGATATGTAAAGCCAACAATATAGAGTACAATGTTGAAGTTACAACAAGTTTTGCAAAGAACATGGAAATGGATATATCCGTTATTATTTCAAATCTTATGGATAATGCTATTGAAAGTTCTATAAAACAGCCTTTAGGTGAAAGGTATATTTCCATACAGATGTTTAAACGATTAGCTATCAATAACATCATAATAAGTAATAAAATCAGCAAATCAGTGCTTCAAGCCAATCCAAAGCTTATAACAACTAATGTAGATAAAACAAGACATGGATACGGAATAAAAAGTGTCAAAAAGCTGGTTGAAAAATATAATGGTGATATTGATATAGTTGAAGAAAACAACTATTTTATAGTACATATACTTGGAATTTAAAGGCTGTTTTACAGCGATATATTAATAGAGGGGATAGACAATTAATGTTAAAAGTTGCAGTATGTGATGATGATGAAAAAGCTATAAATTCTATTAGATTTATATTAAGATATTTTGTAAATGAAAATCTTGAAGTAGATATTTTCAGAAAAGGACGAGATTTACTTGAAAAGGTTGAAGATGAAGATTATAATTTGATACTTCTTGATATAGATATGTCAGATATAAGTGGCTTTGATGTTGCAAGGAAAGTTTTTAGAATGAAATATGGTGATAATCTTATATTTGTAAGTAATATGGATAATCTTGTTTATGAAGCTTTAGAATTTAGACCATTTAGATTTGTAAGAAAGAAGTTTCTTGATGAAGAACTTCCAAAAGCAATAAGGGCGTGGCTTGATATGTATGGAGAAAATTCTCACATTGAAATTGTATTTGATAATATATCTTTCAAGGTTAGAATTAGTGACATCGTATATATTGAAGTAAATGGTCATGAACTTTTTATTCATACAACAGAAGATATATACAAATTAAGAAAACGAATGAGAGATTTTGAATATCTTATTGAACAAAGTACTTTTATAAAAATACATAGCTCATACTTATGCAATATGATGTTTATTAAAACTATTGAAAGCACAAGCTGTGTTCTTTATAATGGCGAAGTGTTAAAGATTGCTCAAAAAAGATTAACAGAATGTAAGAAAGAATATTGGAAATTCGTGAGAACAAGATAGGGGATAGATAATTTGAGTGGGAAAATTTGGGGCTGTCATATTAATGAAAATTTATTTTTCTTAGTGTGACACCCCTTTTTTATGTAAATAACAAGCTAATTTTGTGTTTGTATAATACCTTTAAAAATTCGTAGAGTGAGTTTTACATAATTAAAGCTTCATATTTCTGCGAGGGTGCTTACTAGCTAAAATATCTTTTTGCTTTGAAAGTGTTACATGAGTGTATATTGCTGTTATATTAATTGAGCTATGACCTAACATTTGTTGGATATATCTTATATCAACATCTTCTTCCAAAAGACTTGTTGCAAAAGTATGTCTAAACATGTGAGGTGTTATATGTAAGTTTATATTTGCCATTTTCGTATATTTATTTAACATTCTTCTTATATATTGGTCTGAAACAGGCTATCCAGATTGGTTAGCAAAAAAATAATTAAATTGTTTTATTTCTTTATCAAAGGCTTGTCTATAATTTCTAAGAGTGTCAAGAACTTGGGCGTTACAAATCTGAATACGTCTTTCTTTAGACCCTTTTCCATGAATTAGTATTGTTCCATCATATAGATTAACGTCATCAACTGAAAGGTTGCACAATTCAGAAATTCTTATCCCTGTAGAAAATAAAAATTCAATAATTGCCACATTTTGCAATGCTTTTTTTCTTTGATTAGTATTTTTTGCAGAGTTTAGTTGGAAATATACTGATGATAAAAATGTTTCAATAGTATTAAGGGGGATTGTTTTAGGGAGCATAAAAGGTTCTATAAATTATACATGAATTTTGTTAAATGGATTAGCAGATATAATTTCTTTGTATTCAAAAAAATGAAATAGAGCCTTTACAGAAGCAATTTTTCGTTTTACTGTTTTTGCCTTGTACTTTGAGTTTAATATAGCAATATATTTTTCTAATATATCTGTATTTATATTTTCAACAGGTATATCGCCAATAATTTCTTTGAATTGAAATAAGTCTATGTTATAAGCTTTTATTGTCTTACTGTCAAGTCGTTTTTGAGTAATGCAAAAATCAATATAATTGTTAATTAGTGTCTCCATAAATAATCCTCCAATAGTATATGTTTAATATATTTTAGTAGTGTATAGTGCAAAACTGAATGATAATATTTCTATATAAAAAATGCAAATGTAATTGGCTATATTATAGTGTCAGATATAAAGATTTAAAGTATGTTTTTGTTGCAGGAATTGTCAGAAAATAATATAATATTTTGGCAGAACTAATATGTTCACATTAGAAAATATGCAGGAGATGAGAAAAAGTTATGAGTAACAAAGGTTTACGAAGCTTTCTGGTGAAAAATCTTCCTCAAAAACAGATGTCAGAAGCATTTATAAATAGTGTGTTTCTTGCTATGTCTGGAGGATTACAAGATGCGTACACATATTTTACCAGAAATGAAGTGTTTTCCAATGCTCAAACAGGAAATGTTGTGCTTATGAGTAAGGAGTTTATGACAGGGCATTGGTTAGGTGGATTAAGGTATCTTTTACCCTTCTTAGCATTTGGTGCAGGTGTATTTGTTACTGAAAGTATTCAAGGCAAGTATCGTAATGCCGTAAGAATTCACTGGCGACAAACAATTCTCTTAATGGAGATTGCAATACTTTTTATTGTAGGTTTTATGCCACAAAATCTTAACACACTTGCAACAATTATGGTATCATTTTCATGCGCTATGCAGGTACAGGCGTTTAGAAAGGTAGATGGATATTCTTATGCAAGTACAATGTGTATAGGTAATTTAAGAAGTGGAACAGCCGCATTATCAATGTATGTAAGAGATAGAAAATCAGCTCAATTAAGACAAGCACTGTATTATTTTGGAATAATATTTTTCTTTGGAATTGGAGCTGGAATTGGTGGTAATCTTTCAATAATGATAGGAATACATACAATTTGGATATCATCAGCATTACTTCTTATAAGTGTATTTCTTATGTCACTTGAGAAGTTAAGAGTGTGATATAGAAAAATAGTTGTAAAGGAGAATTATTTATGTTAGAAGCAGGAATTAAAGGAAAAAAGGTATCAGGTGTAACAGAACACAATACAGCAAAGGCTATGGGAAGTGGAACTTTAGAAGTATTTGCAACTCCAGCTATGGTAGCATTAATGGAGGGGTGTGCGTATGAAAGTGTGCTTCCATTTCTTGAAGAAGGTACAGGAACTGTAGGAACGGCTCTCAATATAAGACATGTATCAGCAACACCTGTTGGAATGAAGGTTGTGTGCGAGAGTGAACTTGTAAAAGTAGATGGAAGAGAGCTTACTTTTAATATTAAAGTATTTGATGAAAAAGGGCTTATAGGTGAAGGTGAACATCAAAGATTTGTAGTATATAACGAAAAGTTTCAAGAAAAAGCAAACAATAAGCTTACAAATCTTGAAGTATAAAATATAAAAATAATTATTGATTATTTGTTAATAAATGTTTTATAATTATATCCTACTAACAAAAAAGGAGAAAATCAAAACGATGGAAAATTTTTTCAAAGTTAAGGAACATGGCTCAACTGTGAAAACAGAAGTACTTGCTGGTATAACAAGCTTTATGGCTATGGCGTACATTCTTACAGTTAATGCTAATATGTTCTCATCATTAGGAGTTGTTTCATATAATGCAATCTATATTGCAACTGCAATTTCAGCAGTAGTAGGAACACTTCTTATCGGCTTACTTGCCAATCTTCCCCTTGCGCTTGCGTCAGGTATGGGACTTAACGCATTCTTTGTATACACAGTATGCTTTACTTTTGGTCTTTCATATGCTAATGCACTTGTGCTAGTATTGTTCGATGGCGTGTTATTTATTATTTTAACAATAACAGGCGTTCGTGCAAAGTTATTTAATGCAATTCCTATGTGTGTAAGAATAGCAATTACAGCAGGTATAGGTCTTTTTATTGCATTTATCGGATTACAAGATGCAGGAATTGTTGTTGCAGATGCTTCAACTTGTGTTAATCTTGTATCATTTAATCTTTTTAATGGTAATGCAACATGGGCAACAGTTATGCCAAAGCTTATAACTATATTCACATTAATAATAATTGCAGTTCTTGCAAAGAAGAATGTTAAAGGTTCTGTATTTTTTGGAATTTTAGGTGGAACTATTGGATATTATCTTCTTGGTATAACAATTCCAGGTTTTTATGATGTTTTTGCATCTAAGTTCAGCTTTAATCCATTTACAGCATTTGGTGAATGGGGTTCTCAAGCCTTTGGTAAAGTATTTACTCAAGGCTTTGATTTTTCAGCATATCTTGCTAATCATACAACAGCAGAATTAGTAATACTTATTATTACAACAGCTCTTGCATTCTGTCTTGTTGATATGTTTGATACACTTGGAACTTTATATGGTGCATGTTCAAGAGGTGACCTTTTAACTAAAGAAGGACAAGTTCCTAACTTTGAAAAAGCTATGTTATCAGACGCAGTAGCAACACTTATTGGTTCTGTGTGTGGTACATCTACAGTTACAACATTTGTTGAGTCTTCAGCAGGTGTTGCAGAAGGTGGAAGAACAGGTCTTTCAGCTATAACAACAGCAGGAATGTTCTTTATAGCAATGTTTTTAAGCCCGGTAGCTTCACTTATACCAACTTATGCAACAGCAGGCGCACTTATCTATGTAGGTGTATTAATGATGGGTGGTGTATCTAATGTTGAATGGGATGACCCAGCCTCAGCAGTTCCAGCATTTCTTACACTTGCAATGATGCCTCTTGCATACAATATAAGTTATGGTATTGCTTTTGGTGTTATATCATATATATTTATTAAGCTTTTCACAGGAAAAGTAAAGGACATTGAACCATTTACATGGATTATTGGAATATTATTTACATTGATGTTCTTCCTTACACATTAATTTTACTTTAGAATTAATAGAATGAGTAAGGTTGGGAGTGGTGGTATAATTTTGATAAGATAAATGATAACATTTATTTTTATCTTAATTATGCCACCATTTTATTTAGGCAAACAACGCACCAAAGTTTGCACTTACAAGCTTGGTGAATGTTACGATAACTTGAGTTTTTGTATTTTGCAACTCAATAAAACTTTATAGGATATCAGTAGTATATAAACAATAAATGCACCATTAAAAGAACTGTTTTATATATTTGTATGACAATAGCGAACATACTTGTTCGATAGTGGCATACAAATATATAAAATTGTACTTTTACTGGTGTGTGCTTGTTTATATACTACTGATATCTTCACAACATAAAAATGCAAAATACAAAAACTCAAGCTACAGATAATAAAAGATTAAAAGATAAGGAGATTGTATGGATTATGGATAAGAGATTACAACAACAGCTTGACTTTTCTTTAGAAATTGACAAAGAAAAGAATATTTTTCGCCAAACTCACCTTTCTGGTCATGGGCGTAATGAAAATGATGCAGAACACGCATGGCATATGGCAATCATGGCATATATTCTTAAAGAATATGCTAATGAACAAGTTGATATTTCAAGAGTAATGATAATGTGTCTTATTCACGATATTGTCGAAATAGAAGCTGGCGATACTTATGCTTATGATGAAGAAGGGTTAAAGACGCAAAAAGCAAGAGAAGACGCAGCAAAAGAAAAGATATTTTCATTGTTGCCTGATGACCAAAAAAGAGAAATGATTGCTCTTTTTGATGAATTTGAAGCAAATGAAACACCGGAGTCAAAGTTTGCTCATTCAATGGACAATCTACAACCATTAATGTTAAATAATAGCAATGATGGTGGAGATTGGAGAGAACATGGAGTAAGCGAAAGTCAAGTGTATAAAAGACAAGGTAAAACAAAAGAAGGCTCTGTAAAGCTATTTGAAGTAGTAGATAGTATACTTCAAGAAAATATAAAAAAAGGAAATATAAAGAAAGGTTAAACTAAAGGAAAATAATTATGAAAGATAATTCTAATGATATAAAACAAGCAGAAGAATTGTTTGATTTTATAAAAAATAGTCCTAGCTGTTATCATGTTATAGCTAATTTAAAAAATATGCTTAATGAGCAAGGTTTTATTGAGCTTATGGAAAATGAAAATTGGTATATTGAAAATGGTGGTAAGTACTACACAACAAGAGGTGGTTCGTCAATTATTGTATTTTATGTGCCAAATAAAGACTATTCCAATTATCAAATAACAGCTTCTCACAGCGACTCACCATCATTTAAAATAAAAGAAAACCCTGAAATGCTAACAGACGGTCACTACGTTGAGTTAAATGTTGAAAAATACGGTGGAATGATATGTTCTCCGTGGTTTGACCGCCCTCTTTCAATAGCAGGTAGAGTAGTAGCTGCTGATGATAATATGAGTAATTTTACTGAAAAGCTAGTAAATGTAGACCGAAATCTTGTAATGATACCCAATGTAGCAATACATATGAACAGAGATGTAAATAATGGATATGCTTACAATGCTCAAAAAGATATGATACCTATACTAGGAGAAGCTAGTGCAAAAGATACATTTTATGAAATAATAGCAGAAAGTGCGGGCGTTGCAAAGGAAAATATAGTTGCAACAGATTTATTTTTATACAATCGAGTAGAGCCTTGTGTATGGGGCGCAAACAATGAATTTATTTCAAGTACAAAGCTTGATGATTTAGAGTGTGCATATACCACAATAAAAGGCTTTATAAATGGAATTAGCTATAATAATAAAAGTGTGTCTGTATGTTGTGTATTTGACAATGAAGAAGTGGGAAGTGGCACAAAGCAAGGGGCAAATTCTACATTTCTTTCAGATGTTCTTGAAAGAATAAATGAAAGTTGTTGCAGAACAAGACAACAGTATATGATGGCAATAGCAGATAGCTTTATGATTTCTGCCGATAATGCACATGCAATACACCCACACCATCAAGATAAGGCAGACCCTACAAATAGACCATATATGAATGATGGAATAGTAATAAAATATAATGCCAATCAAAAATATACAACTGACGCAATATCTGCTTCAATATTTAAAGGGATATGCAATAAAGCAAAAGTGCCTGTTCAGTCATACGTTAATCGTTCCGATATTGCAGGCGGTTCAACACTAGGCAATATATCGAATTCTCATGTATCACTTAATACTGTCGATATAGGACTTGCACAGCTTGCAATGCACTCTACTTATGAAACAGCGGGAATAAAAGATATAGCTTATATGATAAAGGCTATAACACAGTTTTATAAGACTAACATACATAAAGATAAAGATGGAAATTATAAATTTTTATAATAAAAGTTTGATTTTATAAATTAATAGCTGAAAAAATTAAGCTATATTAAATAAACACCTATATTTTATATGAAATCTTTCTGATTTAAGCAAATAGTCGCCAAAGTCCATGCTGCATGAGAACTTGGCGACTATTGCTATAATATGAGCGACTTATAAAGAATGCTTTTACAATTACGATAACTACTCTTGTCACAAAAATAGCTGATATTATAAGAACACTTACTACAAAATATCAACAATTAGCCACAGCTTGCTGTGGAGAGTAGTCAGAAATCTTTAATAGCAAAAGCATGGTTCATAGGTCCACTTCCATGTCCTAAATCAAGCATAGCTGATAATGCCCTTGAAATATATTCTTTTGCTCGTTGAATTGAAGTATTTAAGTCATAGCCTTTTGCAAGATTAGAAGCAATTGCGCTTGATAATGTACAACCAGTTCCATGAGTATTATTGTTGTCTATACGTTTACCATTAAACCATACATACTTATTATCATAATATAATAAATCATTAGCGTCATTAATGCTATGACCACCTTTACAAAGAACAGCACAGTTATATGAGTTACTAATAATTTTTGCGGCAGTAATACAGTCATTAGCAGAAGTGATAGACATTCCACTTAAAACCTCGGCTTCTGGAATATTAGGAGTTATAACTTCAGCTATTGGTAATAGCCTTTCTTTTAAAGTGTTGATTGCATCTTCATTGATAAGTCTTGCGCCACTAGTTGCTACCATTACAGTATCTACAACTATATGCTTTGCATTGTATTGTATAAGTTTGTCAGCAATAGTGTTAATAAGCTCTGACGAAGCTACCATACCAATTTTTACTGCGTCAGGAAATATATCTGTAAATATGCTATCTAATTGTTTTGAAAGAAATTCAGGCGTAACCTCCATAATTCCAGATACACCCGTAGTATTTTGAGCAGTAAGGGCAGTAATTGCACTCATAGCATATACTCCATTAGCCATCATAGTCTTTATGTCAGCTTGAATACCTGCGCCACCACTACAATCACTTCCTGCTATTGTAAGAGCTGTTTTCATATTAAAATCTCCAATCTTTTATTATTTACGCAAACAATGAGCCAACGTCTGTGTTTACACTATATCTTGGCAACCGTAGCGATAACATGAAAAAAGTTTATGTATTAATTATAGTCATAACATAATTATTAGTCAAATTTTAACATTATTCAACAAGTAATTAAAATCTATTACATTTATACATTTTTATTGATATAAACTAAACGAATAAAGTAGTAAAAATAAAAATGTAGACAGTTTTGGAGTAAAAAACGCAAAAAATAGCATAAATAATATTTATAATATTGTTTATATTTTTAAACAATATATAGAGCTGAAAATGTAGACAATTTTGGAGTAAAAAACGCCAAAAAATAAATGTAAAAGCTAGGATTATACTGCCAAAATCAAAAATGTAGACAATTTTGGAGTAAAAAATGCAAAAAAATATTATGTTTCAATTTTTGTAATATATTTTATATTTCTAAGGAATTAATGGAAATAAAAATGTAGACAATTTTGGAGTAAAAAATGGCAAAAAAATAAAAATGTAGATAGTTTTGGAGTAAAAAATGCAAAAAAATAAATGCAAAAGCTAGAATTATACTGCCAAAATCAAAAATGTAGACAATTTTGGAGTAAAAAATGGCAAAAAATAAAAATGTAGATAGTTTTGGAGTAAAAAATGCGATAAAATTGAAATGTAGATATTTTTAGAGTAAAAAATACAATAAATTAAATGTAGACTACAATATAGAAAATGTAGACAATTTTGGAGTAAAAAACGCAAAAAATGATTAAAAGAAGGGTTAGAATAGGCAGTATTGCAATATAAAATATAACTATAATAACAAAAAGTCTACATTTTAATCTTATTAATAAGTCAGTCAGTTCTATTAAAAAAATAATAGGAGTTGATGAGTTATTAGTAACAAAGAAATATTTAATGATATCTACTTGAACATAAAATAAGCTAATTTGTAGAAATCTAATTTAAAAAAGACAATGTTATATTGTTTAATATCAACAAGCACTTGATTTTCTTATGAAATATATTGTATAATATGAACAAAAATATTCGTACGAACTAAATATGTGTAGCATACAAGAAAGGACAGTATTATGGCAGCAAAGATTACGGCAGTAACAATATTTTTAGTCATGTTTTTGTTAATTATTTTTAGCAAATTTGAAAGGCAGTACATAACATTAACATGTGGAGCATTGACACTTATACTTGTATTTGGAGTGTTTATGCACAGTATGTATGAGATAACACAGACACTTAATCTGTCTTGTTTCTTTACAGTTGGTTTTTGGCATACTTCTGGAAAGACCGAGAGTGTAAGCGGAATTAATTGGGATACTATAGTATTTATACTAGGTATGATGATTATGGTTGAAGGAATGGCAAGAACTGGTTTCTTTAGATGGCTTTGTATGTTTATTTCTAAAAAGGTGCATTATAGAAAGCTACCTATCTTTATAGCATTTATGTTTATGTCATTTGTTCTTGCTATGTTTATAGACAGCATAACAGTAATATTATTCCTTGCGGCAGTCACAATTGAATTATCAAGAATGTTAGATTTTAATCCAGTTCCTATGATTTTATCAGATATATTCTGTGCTAATCTAGGTGGCTCGGCAACTATGTGTGGTGACCCACCTAACATTATAATAGGAACATCACTTGGTTATTCATTTTCCGACTTTATAACTCATACAGGTGCAATGGCATTTATTTCGATGATAGCAGTAGTTATATACTTCTACTTTGCGTTTCGTAAAGAATATGCCCATAATCCTGACAATGCGATAGATACAAGTAAATTACCTGACCCATCAGAAGTAATAACAGATAAAAAGGGATTTATTGTAAGTACAGTAATCTTTTTAACAGCCGTTGTGCTTCTTGTAACTCATGCGTATACAGGTCTTACAGTTTCATTTATTGGTGTATTTATAGCTGTAGTTACATTAATTACATCAGGAAAACACGCTTTATCATTGTTAAAGAAAGTAGATTATAATACACTTTTATTCTTTATAGGTCTTTTTGTAGTAGTAAGTGGACTTGAAAGAACAGGAATATTAGACCTTGTAGCGAAGTTTATTGAAAGTATAAGTGGCGGTAATTTAAAGCTTATGGTAGCTATTATTATATGGATATCAGCTTTAGCTAGTGCGTTTATTGATAATATACCATTTGCAGCAACAATGCTTCCAGTTATAAGAACATTAGCTGTAACACAAAATATTGAACTTTCAGTACTTGCATGGGCGTTATCAATGGGAACAGACATCGGAGGAAGTGCAACACCAATCGGTGCTTCTGCGAATGTTGTAGGAACATCGGTATCAGCAAAAGCAGGTCATCCAATAGGTTGGGGAGAGTATTGCAAGAAAAATCTTCCACCTACAATTATTACCCTTGCAATTAGCACGATATACATATTTGTAGTATATATGTAATATTAATATTATTAGACAAGTTCACTACATTTATTATGTGAACACATTGCGAATATTTGCTTCACTTTTTAGATTTTAATATGAATTATACATTTATTATATTTAATTTAATATTTTATTGGAGGTTATTATGGGGAAACAACTTGTTATATCAATAAGTCGTGAATATGGAAGTGGTGGTCACGAAATTGCTGTTGATTTAGCTAAAGTGTTAGGGCTTAATCTATATGATAGAAATTTATTAGATGAAGTTGTAAAAAGTAAGAATTTTAAAGAAAATAATCTTGCAAAATACGATGAAGTTCCTAAAAGATTTGGTGTATCAAAAACAGTAAGAGGCTTTAGCAATTCACCACAAGAAATAGTAGCAGAAATGCAGTTTGAATATATGAGAGAAAAGGTTAAATCAAAAGAGTCTTTTGTAATCGTTGGTAGATGTTCAGAAGAAAAGTTAAAAGACGTAATAAATGAAGATTGCGAATTTATACCTATTTTTATAAGAGCAGATATGCAGGAGAGAATTGCAAGAATTATGAGGTTATACAATCTCAATTCATCACAGGCGACAGAAAAAATAAAAAGACATGATAAAAATAGAAAAAATTACCACAACTATTTCTGTAATACAAAATGGGGTGACGCAAGAAACTACGACCTAACAATTAACTCAGCCCCACTAGGAGTAGAAAAGACCGTAAAAATAATCAATGATTACGTCAACGAAAGAATGAGTAAATAAAATAAACATAACTCCCCCTTTGTTGTAACTTAAGTGAAGCTCCATAGTTTGCTATGGAGAGTAGCTGCATATAATAAAGGTGGGAGTTATATTATAAAATTGTTTTATTTTCAGTTATCCACAAATCTTTAAGTATAAATAAAATTATATTAATAATATTTACTTGTGTCTTAGAAAAACTTTAATATTTTAAGATATAGTATACAAAAACTCAACAAATATTGATTATTTAAGTATTATTGAAAGTGTTCAGGTAAGAAAAAATCAGATAGGATATTTTATAGTATATAGTAAAAGCTTAGCTGTTATCTATCAGCTAAAAAATATCCCATCTGATTTTCTCTGTAAAACACCCCTTAATCATCATCAGAACTATGATTTCTAACCGTACTTACAACCATAAGATGACAAATCTTATCATACTTAAATTGCACTTGTTTCTTAACAAAACAACTCAACATATTAAGCGCAAAATACACCGCAATAGCCATAAGAATAGAAATCCCAATAAAAGCAAAAAACTGCTTCGTAGAATTAGTAATAGTATCAATATATTCAATAAGAGAAGCACTGTAAATAATACTAGGAAGCAATAAAAGATAAAGAATAGCATTTCTAATAACTAGCATATGAAAAGGAGCTTTCGAGCCATCTTCATTAACAATCCTAATCTTAACAATAAACTTACCCAAAGTATATCCCCTAAAAATAAGTGCAGTCAAAGTAAAATAAATAAAAGCTAAAAATGGAATAATAAGTCCATGTGCATACTTTGGAAGAATAGTTGAAATATACGTCTTTTTAATAAGCAAAATATAACTTATTCCAATAATTGCCATGTCAAACGATAATGCAAGCATACGCCTAAAAATAGTAACATGAGTTCCCTTTTCATAAGATATATCGTCAAGCCTTTTTCTGTCTGGCAACATAAATAATAAAAGAGGTGTACACAAAAATCCTAAAAAACCACCTAAAGTATTACATATCAAATCATCAACTTCAAAAAATCTATACGGATAAGGATAAATTCCATAAAGTCCACTTAGCTGTGTAAGTTCAAAAAATAAACTATATAAGAAAGATAAAACAATTACTTGATACCATTTTCTGTTAAAATAATAACGAAGATACACTCCAAATGGAAACAACAACAATATATTAAAAAATATTTGAAGAAAATATTCATTTTTCAAAGAGTGAAGATATGTTGATGGGTCAGAAAAATCAATCCCACTCGTTGCTTTCCAATTATAAAATGCGTCAAAAGGCGTAAGTAAAACACTTGCAGTATCCGCTGTCACCGAATCAACTGGTGGAAGTGGTAGTATAGTCATAAAATATGAAGTCATCATATAAAAAATAAAGGTATATACAATAGCAACACGAAGTATAAGAATTGAGCCATATTTTCTATATTGAAATATTACATACGGTAATGTAAAAAGTCCGGAAAGAAATGGAAATATATAACAAGCTGACAAGATTGGTTTCAAATAAATACTTAACTCCATATTTAATTACCTCCGTATCATAATAATAAAACAAATTTTATCATTTTATACATAAGCTGTCAAAGTGCTTTTGACCAGTATCTTTTAATGTGATAATATAGATACAAAGATAGTGCGAAATTAAAAACTATAAATACAGTACAATATTTAAAAAGTGCAGAAATGAGGATAAGTAACATGACATTAAAAGAATATTTAAAACACAATAGATTAGTGTGTGACGGGGCAATGGGAACATATTATTCAGCAAAATACGATACACAAGAAATTCCAGAGCATATGAATACAGCCCACCCAGATAGAATTGCTAATATACATCTTGAATACCTCAGTGCAGGGGCAAAGCTTATAAGAACAAATACATTTGCAAGTAATACAGCAATGTTAAAATGTAGCATAGAAGGTGTTGTGAAAAATATAACGAAAGCTTGCAAAATTGCAACAGATACAGTAGGAGATGCAGCATTTATAGCAGGTGATATTGGGCCAATAGTATATGATAGCAATACTCAGCACAAGGCAATTGAAGAATACATAAAAATAGTAGATACATTTATAAATAATAAAGTCGACGCAATTATATTTGAAACATTTCCATCAATAGATGATATAATCCCAGCAATACACTATATTAAAGAACATTCAGATATTTTTGTAATAGTTCAGTTTACAATTAATCAGTTCGGATATAGCAATGTAGGTTTAAGTTCAAGAAGACTTCTTTTAGAAGCATTTGAAGAAAAAGATATAGACGCAGTAGGTTTTAACTGTGGAGTAGGCCCAGGTCATATGTATACATTATTATCACAAATGAACCTTGAAACTACAAAGTATATAACAGCACTTCCTAATTCAGGCTATCCGCATAATGTTGGCAATAGAATGTTGTTTATGAATGACAATAAGAAGTATTTTGCTGATAAGATATGTGACATTGCAAATCTTGGTGTTGATATAGTAGGCGGTTGCTGTGGAACAACACCCGAGTATATTAAAAAAATATCAGATAAACTTGAAGTAACAAGAGAAAAAGTATTTTATAATAGCGAAGATAATATTTCAGTTAAGAAAAAACATATTAAAAACAATGCTTTTTATAAAGATAAAACTAATGGAGAAAAACTAATTGCCGTTGAACTTGCACCGCCACTTGGTTCTGATGATAACAAACTTATGGAAGCAGCACACAGCCTTAAAGAAAGTGGTGTTGATGTCCTTACATTTCCAGACTCACCATCGGGTAGGACAAGAGCAGACGCAGTTCTTATGGCAGAAAAAGTACAAAGAGAAACAGGAATTTGTGTAATGCCACACTTATGTTGTCGTGATAAAAATGCTATTGCAATACGTTCGCAGCTATTAGGCGCACATATTAATAATATTAATAACTTCCTAGTTATTACAGGTGACCCAATTCCATCAGTTATGCGACAGTCGATAAAGTCAGTATTTAACTTTGACTCAGTGGGACTTATGAAGATAATTAGAGATATGAATGAAGACCAGTTTAGTACATCACCTCTAGTATACGGTGGAGCTATTAATCACACAAGAAGAAATCTTGATGTAGAAATAAAAAGAGTAAAGAAAAAAATGGAGGCAGGAGCAACATTTTTCTTCACACAACCTGCCTTTACAAAAGCAGACGTTGATAATATAAGATTGATAAAAAATGAAACAAATGCCAAAATACTCTGTGGTATAATGCCACTTGTAAGTTACAAAAATGCAATTTTTATGAAAAATGAAATGACAGGAATAAATGTAACTGATGAAATTATCAATAGATACAGTGAAAATGCCCCAAAAGAAGAAGGTGAAAAAGTAGGAATACAAATAGCCAAAGAAGTAATAGAAATGACAAAAGATTTTGTAGATGGATATTATTTTTCATTTCCATTTAACAGAGTATATATGCTAGACAAAATTTTAAACTAAATTATATTATCTTTACAAACCATAAAAACTCAAGGTTGACATAAAATAATTATAATGATAATATTTATTTAATAAAGTAAATGCAGTGACAAGGAGGAGTACATTTTCTTTGAATTTCAGAGAGAAGACGGTTGGTGAGAGTCTTTATTTCGGGAATATGGAAGTAGCCTTTGAGCTTTGAACTGAAAGCAGTGATATGGATTAGCAGATTTTATATATCCGTATATCAATGATGTTTGTATCAAAATGTGTTTTGCTGCAGACCGATGCAAGTAGGCTTCAACGGATTTTCCAACGTTATATGGAAAACGATATAAAAGATTTTTATCTGAGTATCGGATGAGTGCAGATTTTATCTGAAATTAGGTGG
>URYE01000027.1 GCA_900551945.1 uncultured Eubacterium sp.
AATGCAAGAATAATATGTAAAAGATAGATTACAATTTGATGATTTTATAATTAAAGTTCGCAAAGAAAATCATTGGTGTAAATCTACAAAAGAGATTGATAAGTATATTGTAGTAGAACATATTGATTTTAAATATATGAAAACTTATGTTAAAAATATTATACTTTCCCACTATAACAAAAATGATAAAGATAAATTACCATTGTCATATCGTTTTCATCGTAGAAAAACACATTGGTATTTACAAGTAATGTTTTCAATTAAATATGATAATTATGTAACATTTAGTAAATATGGAACGATTGGACTAGATTATAATGATGGATTTATAGAATTATCAGAAACAGATGAATGTGGCAATTTAATTTATCAAGAACATATTATTTTAAAAGAGCATGGAACAGGAAATAAAGCAAAATCAGAAATTGAGCAAGCAATTTCTAAAATTGTTTGTTATGCTTTAACAAAAGGGAAAGATATTATAATAGAAGATTTGAACTTTAAGAAAAAGAAATCTACTATATCAAAAAGTGATAAAAACAAGAAGTATAATAAAATGTTGCATTTATTTGATTATAGTAGATATAAAGAAATTATGAAAAATAGCTGTCATAGAAATAGAGTTTATTTAAACAAGATAAATCCATATATGACATCTCAAATAGGAAAACAAAAATATAGTAATAGCAAGAAATTAAATATACATCAAGCTGCAAGTTATGTAATAGCAAGACGTGGGCAAGGATTTAAAGATAAATATAAAAAAATAGCATAATTAGGTAACTATTTTCTTATAAGGCAGGCACATATACCAAGTGATATATGGTCTGTAGCTTATAGGAAAATTAATATAAATGGTCTTATAGTAGAGTATGTATGTAACAACTTAAGCTATAATATATAGTGGACAGAGAATATGTATTAAGCTATAAGATGAACGCCCAACCGTAAGGGCAAGATGTAGTTTCTATATTTTTCTACATTTTATTTTACGGTAGAGTATTTAAACAAAGTATATGTTTCAATTTATTATAATAAGGATGCACAAGAATTTTTAATAAAAAACTTGGAAAAGTTTATTAATGGTGAGTTAGTGCAATAAATATAATCTCTACTTTCCGTAGGTTGTCCCACACATACATAATACTATACAATGTAAACATGGAGGTAAAAAATATGAACCAATATGTTACAGGAGCAGTAATTAAAGAATTACGAGAAAAGAAGAAAATAACTCAGTCTGAATTGGCGAGGATGTTAGGAGTAAGTGATAAGACAATTTCAAAGTGGGAGACTGGTAAAGGTTATCCAGATATTACATTGCTTGAGCCTATTGCAAATGTATTTTCTATATCTGTCACAGAATTGATTTCAGGAAATATGGTTTCTAATGTAAATGTTTCAGCTAATATGATAAGGTCAAAATATTATGTTTGCCCTGTTTGTGGTAATATTATTCACAGTATGGGAGAAGCTGTAATTTCTTGTCATGGAATAATGCTTTCACCGATTGAAGCAGAACAAACAGATGAACAACATAAAGTATTTATTGAAAAAGTTGAAGATGAATATTATGTTCAAATAGAACATGATATGACTAAGAAGCATTATATTTCATTTATTGCAGCAATATGTTCTGACAAAATACAAATGGTGAAATTATATCCAGAAGGAAATGCTCATGCAAGATTTAAGATAAATGGAGTGAAGCAAATTTTATTTTATTGTAATAGAGATGGATTGTTTTTTATGAATGTAGTAAAAGGCATTGATGATAAAGAAAGTAGTTATGATAACTATAAAGAACGAAAAGAATTAGAAAGTACAGCAAAGTTACTATTTGATAGATAAAGCAAAAATATATATTTATTATAATTTTGTAGACTGTTTCAAGTTTTATATATAAACAAGAAACAGTCTTTTAATATTTTCTACAACGAGTCAAAGTCCGTTCCTGCATAAGACCTTGGTTGTTGTGGTGGTAAATTGAGAGAATAGGGAAGAGAGTTCTTAATAGTTTAATAGGACAATAAGTTAAAGTCTGTGCTAGTACGAGAAGTTGTTGCCTGTATTAATAGTTTTAGAAAACTGCAAATTGTGTTTCTGTATTTTTAATATAAGGCTTGCATTTTTTTAATTTTCAACTTCATTTCTTCAACAAATTCTAAAGGTTCAAGTACTTTAACCCATGAACCCTGACTTAGTAGGAACATTTTTATACCATTTCCATAAACTTCAGCTTCTATTAGATTTTTACCATTGTATTTATCAATTAACTTAGCTGTAGGTATTCGGTCGAGTATTGCCTGCAGAGAAGGCCCTGTAAATTCAAATCTTATTTTTCTAAGAGGTCCTGGCCACATAAACTGACTTCTTTTTCGTAGAAGTCCTTCATCAAATTCTAAAGCTTTAGAAAAAGTTGCTTGCTCACGATGAACAGTTATGTGAGTAATTCTGTCTACTCTAAAATAAATTGGAGTAGTAGACAATTGATTATCTTCTGATAAATTATTATTGTATGTATATGCAATTAAGTAAAAATAATATTCACTAAAAAGTAAAGAAACAGGAATGATTTTATGTTTTACATTATTACGGTTCATTTTGTAATAATTGATTGTGATTATGCGTTTTTCTTGAATATAGTTTGATAGTTTCCATATATTATCAATTACACTATCACAATCTCTACCAACTTCCTCATAATGAAACATTTCTTTTGAAATTAGATTTTCAAGACGAGTTTTATCGGAGTAGCTGGTATGAGTTTTTAATTTGTTAATTATTTCAATCAGTTCTTCATGGCTAAAAGCTTTACTACCGATTAATACTTTTGCAATTGCAAAAAGTTGTTTATTTGAAAAAAGATTATTCATTTCAAGAGTATAACAGTGGTCACAAGTTGAATACTTTAACTCGGCATTTCCAAGTATGTCACGATAATCTGCAAGAAATGCTTTTAAGTCGTTAATATCTCGGGTAATACTTCTAGTTGACACGTTACTTTCATTTGCAAGTTTAGTAACAGAAAGAGCCTCTCCCTTTAAAGCACGAAATAGCAGTCTTAGTATACGTTCTGCTTTGTAGTCTTTATATTCATTATTTTTCATAGACAAATTCTCCATACACATATATTATATATCATCTGTTAGACATATAGTAAAAATTATTTAAGACATGGAATGTCGTATTAAAAAATTAAAGAAAAATTTTACTGTGACATATTGTGGCTGATGTGTTTTTTAGAATATAAGCATAATAAATGTGATGAAACACGAGATTAAAGGAGGATAAATTAATGAAAGAGAAGTTAGTAACAGTAAGGAAAGTAATGACCGTATTATTGATTGCATGGATGTTTTTGCCTTGGTTAAAATATGAGGTGGGTAATGATTGGTTTTCAACAGGCACGTCTTTTTCTGGATTTACAATGATAGGACAAACATTTATATCTTTATTATTATTTGTAATGCCTGTAATTATGTTAATTGCAATATTTGTACCTTAAAAGGATAAGCATTTAAAAGCCCTATTTATGATATGTCCAATTGCAGGTATTGTAATAACAGTTTTATTAGGTATATTTATTCCAATTTATATTGAACCAGATATTTCTTATAGTTTTGTATCTCAAGATTTTTCATGGGGGATTGGTTTATGGCTAACTATAATAGACTATGCTGCAATATTTGCAATTACTATGATTATTGAGTTAAATCTTAACAAGGAGTCATTTAAAGGTGATGGCTTTAAGAGTGTAGCAAAACAATCTATAGATGCCGTTAAAAGTTCAGCAAAAGAGTTGACTGATGAGGCAAAGAATATAAAAAAATAAGCTTAGCATATAAAAATTAGTATGATTAATAAAGAATTGCCACACTAATAAAAAGGTGTTAGTCTAATAAAAATTTTAATGTTTAATGTGACTTGTGTTTATTTTAATATGGAGAAATGGAAAGATTATAAATTGAACGAGAATAATACCACAAAAACCGTCAATAATTTTATATATAAAAATATAAGGAGTTAAATCAATGATTGAACCGGATACAATAAAATTATTGCGTGAATGTGATGCAGGTATTAAGATGGGCGTTTCATCAATTGAAGAAGTTTTGGATTATGTACATGATGAAAAATTTAAAGAGTATCTTTCAGACTGTAAAAGTAAACATGATAAGTTAAAAGAAGAAATTGAGACACTTTTAGAAAAATACAATGACGATGGAAAAGAACCAAATCCTATGGCTAAGAGCATGTCTTGGATTAAAACAAATATGAAGCTAGTTATGAATGAATCAGATGAAACTATTGCCGATTTAATAACAGACGGTTGTAATATGGGCATAAAATCACTTAATAAATATCTCAACCAGTATAAAGCAGCAGATGAAAAAACAAAAGATATTGCAAAACGTTTAATTAACCTTGAAGAAAAGCTTGCTATTGATATTAGATGCTATTTATAAAATCATTATCTAATGTTATCAAGTCAGTTTACTACTTATAATATAAGTGGTGGGCTGACTTATTTTTATGTTTCAAATAAAATACTTTACTATTACATTTACTGTGCTATAATGCAAGTATGAAATCGTTATATATTTCACAATCATATTTGCGGAGGTAATGAGTTATGATGGAAAGATTAAGAGCAATGCGTGAACCACTTAAATATGTACAAGGAAGAGATGCCTTACTTAAGTTTCATGAAGAAATGGGTTACATGGGAAAAAGATGGCTTTTTGTCTGTTCAAATAGTGGATATAAAGCCTGCCATGATAAGATTGAAAAGAGTTTTGGTGATTTAGAAGATTATAGGAGATATGAAATATTTGGCGGAATATCAAGCAAAGGCGAAATTGCTAAAATGCAGGATATTGTAGAGAAAGATAATATAGATACAGTTGTAGCTGTTGGTGGCGGAAGTGCTGTTGATACAGCTAAGGCAACAGCTTATTACACAGGAAAGCATATAGTTATTATACCAACAGTTGCAGCAACTGATGCACCATGTACAGGCTTGTCAGTTATATATAATGATGACCATAGCTTTGATAAATATTTATTCTATCCAACAAATCCAGATGCAGTAATGGTTGACTCAACTGTTATTGCTAATGCGCCTGTTAAGTTCCTTATTGCAGGAATGGGTGATGCACTTGGAACATATTTTGAAGGAAGAGCTTCAATTCGTACAGAGTCACCTAGTCTTGAGGGAACAGGAATTACAAGAGCAGGTCAAGCTCTTGCAAGATTGTGTTATGATACTTTGCTTGAATATGGTAAACAAGCTGTTGAAGCATGTAAAGTTCATGCCGTTACACCAGCCTTAGAAGCAATTATTGAAGCAAATGTTTATCTTTCAGGAGTTGGTGCTGATAACGTAAACTGTGCAGCAGCTCATTCATTTTACAATGGTGTTACATCATTAGGAATAAAACATGCTGACCATGGTTGTTGTGTAGCACTTGGTACATTGATACAACTTGTACTTGAGGGTGCTTCAAAGGAAGAATTTAAAAAGGTTCAGGATTTCTGTATAGAAGTTGGACTTCCTGTAACTCTTGAAGAAATTGGTGTAACAACTCTTGAACAGGTTGAAACAATATCTAAAAATGCTTGTGTTGAAGGTGAAACAATACATAACCTTGCAGGCGATGTACAGCCGGTTGAATTGTATGACGCAATACTTCAAGCTGACGCAATGGGTAAGCTTGCATTAGGAAAATAATAATTGTAGTTAAGTAAAAAACAACTTGCAAAATATATTTCATTAAATAAAATATTTATTTTTTATAAAAACCTTATTAATTTTCCGATTAAAAACGGATATTAATAAGGTTTTTGTTATATAATCATCATTAAAAAATACTATTAACAACTATTGACAATTATAAAATAACGGCGTTATTAAAAGGAGGTACAAATGCGTCAGGAAACTGAAGGCGTAACAGAAGCTCTTTTAGAGAGTGCAAAAAAAGAATTTTTAGAGTATGGCTTTAATAAAGCTAGTCTTAGAAGAATATCCGCTAACAGTGGAGTAAGTACTAATTCGATTTATACAAGGTTTAAGGATAAGCAAGGTCTTTTTTCTGCCATTGTAAAATCATCAGCAGATGAGCTTATGGATATTTACATAAAAAGTATTGATGAAGCTTCAAGTTGTGAAAATGTATCTTCTGCTAGTCATGCAGGTGATAAGGGAACTAATTTAGTTTTGCAATACATTTATGAAAACTTAGATGATTTTAAATTGATATTTTGCCGTTCGCAAGGTACAGAATATGAGAATTATTTTGATAAGCTTGGAGAAATAGAAGAAGGCTATTATAGAAATTTTGCAAAGCGATATGCAAAGGATAACAAAAAGATTGATGATTTTTTTATTCATGTATATTGTAGAATAGGTTGGCAGTATATTTATGAATTAGTGTCACATGAAAAGTCTTATGAAGAAGCAAAAAAATTTATGGAAAATGTAAGAATATTCCATGAAGCAGGTTGGACAGCAGTTCTAAATTATAAATAAAGTGAATAAATATGACAAAGGAGTTGTCACATAATAAAACTATGAGAAATACATTCTGAGAAATTCTCATAGTTTATGCAGCAGTCACTAAGGTTTTGTGTAAGTGCAAACTTTGGTTAGTTGTTCGCATAAAGTAAATACAAAGTATAATAACTATCTATATTTTGTAGAAAATTTTTTGTGGCAACTCTAAAAAAATAGTAGTCAGTTAGTGACTACTAACTAAAAGTTGTTAATACTAATTAAACAATATATTAAGTTAACTAGCACAATAGGTTAACTTATGAAACAACCAACTATATTCAGAATTTAACTCTTGGAGTGGATACTGGAAGCGGAACGATTGGTACTGCTGTTAGTAATGATAATTCAGATATTGTGTATATGTCAGAAGTAATAGTAAGAAATGATATTACGGACAAAATGACACAAAGAAGAAAGTATCAAATCCTAATCTTGCTAATCCAAAAGTAAAACATTGGGGTTATCAAAAGGGGGTTAATTATGGCTTTGAAAATACAAAAGCTATGGTACTTAACCGAGATAACTATACTTGTCAATGTTGTAAAGGCAAACATAAGGACAGCAAACTAGAAGTGCATCATATAATATTTAGAAGTCAATGTGGTAGTGATGAAGAAAGCAATTTGATTACTTTATGCCATACTTGTCATAAAGATTTACATAGTGGAAAAATTAATCCTAAGTTAAAAGGGGGAGTTAAAGGTACACTCAAATATGCCACACAGATGAACTCTATCCGTAAACAACTATTTAGGATATATCCATATGCTATTGAAACATTTGGATATGTAACAAAAGCAAACCGTTTAGTTCTTGGCATAGACAAAGAACATTATTATGATGCCTGTACTATTGCAACACAAGGCAATATATTTACCGTAAAATCTAATCTTTACAAAAAGAAATGTGTTTCAGATGGTGATTTTCAAAAAACAAAAGGGATTCGTTCAGAACAACCTATTGTTACTGATAAGATTTGTGGCTTTAGAAAATTTGATAAGGTTCGTTACTTTGGAAACGACTATTTTATCAAAGGCAGAATGTCTACAGGATATGCAATTCTTATGGATATAGATGGCAACAAAGCAGACTTTTCGGCAATGCCTAAAGGATACAAAACACCAAAGATGGTAAAACTTAAAAGGATTGAGGCTAGAACTACATGGATGATTACAACCGTGGAGGTCACTCCAAATATAGCATGAAAGTACATATCATATTTGTGACAAAGTATAGAAAGAAGCTTTTTAAATTAGACAAACTAGCTGATGATGTAAAGCAATTCTTATATGATGTCACAAGAAAGTATGAATATACCATTATTCAAATGGAGACTGACAAAGACCATGTACATATATTGTTAGAATACAGCCCTAAAGTATCTGTTTCTGACATTGTTAAACAGCTTAAACAATATAGTACATATCAGATTTGGAAAATTCACGGAGACTACCTATCTAAACAATATTGGAAACATCATATACTTTGGTCTGACGGATATTTTGCTTGTAGTATTGGTCAAGTTTCGCAAGAGATTAGATTATTGAAAAATATATCTAAAATCAAGGGTAATGGTAACGAACGCTGTGTATCCACACACCTAAAGGTATGTGGTTTTGCAGCTGTTAATATATAAAATTTTTGATATGGCTGTCATAATAAGAAAATTTTATATAAAATATAGATATTTAGTTAGTGGATAATTCTATATTTTTATGGATTTTTTTAATTTGACAGCCATATCTTATATTTACAAAAACAATGAGTAAAGGCTTGTGTTTGCACAATACTTGACGATTGTATTGTTGTGTGATTTGAGAAATTAGCAGAATAGGTTCCTCATATTTTATATTATAAGTGTTTGATTGATATAATTAATTATTTATGTAGTCTTGCATACCGCTTGAATATATTATATCACCATCTGCCATTACAAATACGGCTTCTGTGTTTTCTAGTGTTTCTATTAGCTCTAGTCCTTTTTCAAGTCCTAGTACGAAGCAGGTCGTGCTTAGGCAATCACCGTCTATTGATTGGTCGGATATTATTGTTACTTGTGTTAATCCGTTGTTATAAGGATATCCTGTTGTTGGGTTTAAAATGTGGTGGTAGAAGTTATCATCTTCATTAAAGTATCTTTCGTATGTACCAGAAGATACGGCAGATTTATTGTTTAATTTTACTGTCATTAAGGTTTCTTCGCTTTGTGTAAATGGTTTCTTAATTCCTATATTAAAAGAAGCATTATTTTTTTTACCACCTACGCAAAGTACATTTCCACCCAAATTGATAACCGCATTATTTATATTTTTTTCAATAAGAAAATCTTTTAAACGGTCGGCAATATACCCTTTTGCAATTGCACCGAGGTCTATTATAAATCCTTGTGGCATATCAATAATGTAATCGTCTGAGTCATCATTTACAGGGGTAAGAGCTATTTTTGTATAATCTATGTAATTTAGGGCGTTTGATATATCAGTAGCATTAGGAACTTTTGGATTATCTGCTGTGAAGTCCCAAAGGCTTGATACACTTCCTATAGTGATGTCGAAAGCTCCATCAGATAAATCTCCCATTTCAATTCCCTTTTGAATAAGCTCTGCCAATTCTTTTGGTATTCTATTTGTTTCACGATTGTTTACTTTGCAGAGTATGCTGTCTGTTAAAGTTCTTGAAAACATAAGCTCATATTTGTCACATAAGTTAAGACATTCGTTTAAAGTATCTTTTGTGGAGTTGCTTGTGTAACCGGAAATGGCAACATAAGTATTAAGCTTAAAGCCTGCTACAGTAACAGGGTCATTTATTACTGTAACTGGCATTTCACATGCTGAAAGTAAAGAACTTGAAATTATTAGAATAAGTGAAAATATAGCAGTTAAGTATTTTACATTTCTTTTCTTCATAAATTGTAGCCTTTCTATTTTAAGATGGTTTTTATTTTAACGATAATAAATAAGTGATGTATAAATATTATTAGAAAAAATCAACTTACTTACAGTAGTTAAGATTGTATTATCATATCATATATTTGATTATAATATAATAGTAATATAGCCTTTTAAATATATTTAACAGTTTTTTGCAATGGAAATTTTTTGTGTCAGATAAGTGATATATGGTTGGGATTTTTAGACAGATATAAAAAATATATATTAAAATTATGTGGTTTTAGATTGTAGTAACTTTTGAAATAAGGTAATATAATACTTATTATTAATAGATTATGGTGGATTTTAATAATAACTTTAGTATAAATATAGTGAAAAAAATGTGAAATACCTTTTATTTTTATTGTCTTTATGATATAACAATATAGTCGTTCAATAAGAAAGATTGTTAGTTTGTAATATTTAGCAAAGGTATTTCAACACATATTTGCTTAGAAATGAGGTTTATAATGAGAAAAAAAGTATTAGGAATAATTATGGCAGCTTCAATGATTGCTTCGCTTACAGCTTGTGGTGGGTCTAATAACAACAGTACAGATGCTACAAATGCAACAGCATCATCAAACACAACGGTTAATCAGGAGATTACAGCAGACCAGTATGCAGATACAATTAAGGGTAATGCAGAAACTTACAAGACTTATATATCATTACCAGAATATAAGGGATTATCAGTAACGGTTGACAGTGAGCAGGCACAGGTTTCAGAAAGTGATGTTACAGATTATATTGATAATCTTATTTCACAGTATGGTACAACTGAAACTGTAACAGAAGGTGTTACAGCTAGTGGAGATGTTATTTCTCTTGATTATAGCGGACTTTTAGATGGTACAGCATTTTCTGGTGGAACAGCTACAGATGTAACATATACAATTGGTTCTGGAAAGTTTATTGATGACCTTGATAAAGGACTTGTAGGTCTTACAGTAGGTCAAGAATATGATATTCCATGTAAGTTCCCAGATGACTATTCTTCATCAGACCTTGCAGGTAAAGATGTTATCTTTAAGGTTACAGTTAATAGTATAAAGAAGACTACATTACCAGAATTAACAGATGAATGGGTTGCTTCTAATGCTTCAAGTCTTAATGTAGAAGCTACAACAGTTGATGGTCTTAAGAGCTATGTAAAGGATTATCTTGAAACACAGGCTAAGACTAATTATGATAGCAGTAAATATCAGGCAGCATGGAAAGTTATTTCAGATGGTATAACAAATAATAATGGTTATCCAGAAGATGAACTTAACTCACTTATAGATACACTTAAGTCAAATATACAGTCTGAATATAATCAGTATGGTTCATACTATGGAATTTCAGATTATGCTTCATACTTATCACAGGTTTATGGTTTTGAGTCAGAAGACGCATTTAATGATTATGCAAAGGAATATGCACAGTCTTATCTTTTAGAGAAGATGGCAATTACAATTATTGCAGAAAATGAAAATATAACAGTTACAGCAGATGATATTAATGATATGGGAGCTCAGTTAGCTTCTTACTATGGTTATACAGATTATCAGGAAATTCTTGATAGTTACGGAAATCAAATGAACTCAGAAGTTGGTTATGAAGTTCTTTATCAGAAGGTTCAAGACTTTATTAATGCAAATACATCTGTAGGTTAATTTAAAATTATTAAATAATAAAAGTGGATTAAGAGTATCCATTTAACTTAAAAAAGTTCTCAACTTTTGTCTATGCGAGCAAAGTGCAATAAGCAGAGAATTGTATAAGTATAGAAATAAGATAAGCCTTATTTATATTGCGGTTAGAAAGCAATGTAGATAAGGCTTATTTTTGTATTGTATTTGATAAAATAATTCCAATGGTACAAATGTATGATATAATGAAAATCACGTTTTATAAAAACTTAATTAATTTTAAGAAAAATTTATAAGCGAAATACTTTACACATTACACATTGCGAAAGGAAAAGAAAAAGGAAATGAATCAGTTTGTACCAAAACTATTCGACTGCATGAAGACATATTCAAAAGAACAGTGCATTAAAGATATCGTATCTGGTATTATTGTAGCTATTATTGCACTTCCATTGTCAATTGCACTCGCACTTGCTTCGGGCGTAGGGCCAGAGCAGGGAATTTATACTGCTATATTTGCAGGCTTTGTTATATCATTTTTAGGCGGAAGTCGTGTGCAGATAGCAGGGCCAACAGCCGCATTTGCAACGATTGTTGCAGGAATTGTAGCAGAAAATGGTATGCAGGGGCTTGTTCTTGCAACTATTATGGCAGGAATTATACTTATAATTATGGGTTTTTTAAAGTTTGGAAATCTTATAAAATTTATTCCATATACAATTACAACAGGCTTTACAGCAGGTATTGCCGTTACAATAGCTATTGGTCAGATAAAAGATTTTTTAGGGCTTACATTTTCAACATCACCTATTGAAACTCTTGAAAAGGCAAAAGAATGTATTAATTCAATCAATACATTTAACTGGCAGGCACTTGTAGTAGGCGTTGTTGCACTTGCTATTTTAATATTAGTGCCTAAGTTTAATCAGGTTGTTCCACCATCACTTATAGCAGTTATAGTGTCAATTCTTATGGTTAAATTAATCGGAATGGACGTTAAAACTATAGGTGATTTATATACTATTTCAAATAAAGTTCCAGGAATTACAATTCCATCACTTGACTTTGGACTTATAACAAAGCTTCTTCCAGACGCATTTACAATTGCTATACTTGCAGGGATAGAGTCACTTCTTTCTTGTGTAGTATCAGATGGTATGATTGGAAGCAGACATAAGCCTAATATGGAGCTTATAGCACAGGGAGCAGGTAATCTTGTGTCAGCATTATTTGGCGGAATACCAGCAACAGGAGCGATTGCAAGAACTGCGGCAAATGTTAAAAATGGCGGTCGTACACCAATAGCGGGTATGGTTCATTCTATAACACTTCTTCTTATACTTGTTGTGTTAATGCCTTATGCAGCTTGGATACCAATGCCAGCGATTGCAGCAATTTTATTTATGGTAGCTTACAATATGTGCGGTTGGAGAGAATTTGTATCACTTTGCAAATCTTCGCCAAAGAGTGATATATTAGTGCTTGTAGTAACATTTGTGCTTACAGTAGTATTTGACCTTGTTGTAGCTATTGAAGTTGGAGTTGTACTTGCCGCTTTATTATTCCTTATGAGAATGGCTAATGTAACAGAAGTCAAGAGTTGGAAATACATAGGGGAAAATATTGATGAAGAAAATGACCCAGAAAGTATTAAGTTAAAGGTTGTTCCAAAGCATACACTTGTATATGAAGTAATTGGTCCTATGTTTTTTGCGGCAGCAGATAAATTTATGGAGATATCAGCAGAAACGGGTATAAGAGTTGTAATTATAAGAATGAGAGGAGTGCCAGCAATGGACGTTACAGCACTTCGTTCACTTCAAATGATTTATGATAGATGTCAGCAAAAAGGAATAACACTTCTTTTATCACACGTTCAAGAACAGCCAAAAGCAATGATGGAAAAGGCTGGTTTTGCTAAGAAGGTTGGAGAAGAAAATTTCTGTAAAAATATAGACGCAGCATTACAAAGAGCAGAAAGCTTATAATACTAAAGTCCCTTGCAATTGCAAGAGCTGACCACAAAAGTTAGTCTAAATAACGCATGTAGGTTAGTTCAAAGTAATGTGTAAGGGGCTTTTTATTTGATATTATTAAAAAAATATAAAAAAATTCTCAATAACTACTTGATTTTTTAATAATCATAAATGATAATGAACCTGTAAAAAAAAATACATTGGAATTAATGGAGGAACGTATGAAAAAATTTGAACTTTCTTCAGAAGCGTACAAGTTTGACGGTAAATTGCCATTAAGTCAGGCAATACCGCTTGGACTTCAACATGTAATGGCAATGTTTGTAGGTAATCTTACACCATTGCTTATTATAACAGGTGCGTGTGGAATTGGAGCAGGAAGTGAGTATGAAGCTATTCAAGTATCACTTCTTCAAAATGCAATGATTATTGCAGGTATTGTAACATTAATTCAGTTATTTGCTATTGGACCTATTGGTGGAAAAGTTCCTGTAATTATGGGAACGAGTTCAGGCTTTATTGGAGTATTTAGTAGTGTTGCTAAAATAATGGGCGGTGGTTTAATCGGCTATGGAGCTTTGATGGGTGCTTCAATTATAGGTGGTATATTTGAAACAGTGCTTGGTGCATTTTTAAAGCCACTTAGAAGATTTTTTCCGTCAGTTGTTACGGGTACAGTAGTGTTATCAATCGGACTATCACTTATTTCTGTAGGTGTAAGTTCATTTGGTGGTGGAAGTAGTGCAAAAGATTTTGGTTCTATGGAAAATCTTTTTCTTGCATTTCTTGTACTTATAGTAATATTGTTTTTTAAGCATTGGACAAAGGGTTATCTTAGTTCATCATCAATCCTTATTGGTATTATTGTAGGCTATGTAGCAGCATTTATTATGGGAATGGTATTGCCACATACAGCCGTTACAGCAGATGGTGTTGAGTATACTAAGTCTTGGGTGCTTAATTGGGATAAAGTGGCAGAGGCTTCTTGGTTTGCTATTCCTGAGCTTCTTCCAGTTAAGCCTGTATTTGATATGAGAGCAATATCACCGGTTATTGTTATGTTTATTGTAACAGCAGTTGAAACAGTCGGTGATATCTCGGGTGTAATTGAGGGTGGTATGGATAGAGAAGCCACAGCTAAGGAGTTATCTGGCGGTGTAATGTGTGATGGTGTTGGTTCAACATTGGCAGCTATATTTGGTGTATTACCTAATACTTCTTTTAGTCAGAATGTTGGACTTGTGGCTATGACAAAGGTTGTTAATCGTATTGCGTTAGCTTCTGGTGCAGTTTTTCTTATACTTTGTGGACTGTTACCTAAGCTTGGAGCTTTTATTTCTATTATGCCACAGTCAGTACTTGGTGGTGCGGCAGTTATGATGTTTTCTTCTATTATTGTAAGTGGTATTCAGCTTATTACAAAAGAACCACTTGGCGCAAGAAATCTTACTATTGTTTCTGTTGCGATTGGTGTGGGATATGGAATTGGTGCTAATTCTAATATTCTTGTACATACGCCTGAATTTGTGAGTCTTATTTTTGGTGGTTCAGGTATTGTGCCAGCGGCACTTATGGCAATAGTGTTGAATATTATATTGCCGAAAGAGAAAGAAGCAAAAAGATAGTTTATTGGCGAATAGAAGCAGTAACAAAATTTTATAGTTGATGAATAAAAGCTAAGTAGTTCTAAGTTGTGCTGGTGAGGCAGTAAAGCCTAACGTGACCACAATGAATGCGACATCGTGTCGCTCATTGTTTGCCCCGACGTCCTGTCGGGGCATCACTGTTTTTTGACAGCACAACTAAGAACTACTTAGCTTCTATCACATACTATAAAATTTTGTTACTGCTTCTATCTGTTATTTACATTTTGAAAGACCATTGGTTAAAGTGAGTTTAATTTCTATATATATAATAAAATTTCTATAACACTTTTATTGTAAATTACTATTATGAGAGAATTAATTGGAGTATAAGTCTTGCATTAAATTTTTATTTATTTTGACTATCTTTAATATCAAGCTAAATAAGTTTTAACTATTGATATTTTTAAGTAATTATACACATTTTATTTGCAATATTAATTATTTTCTTAGCTTTCAGTCCCAACGCAAGCCATGTTTTTCGTTATTAATTTATAAATTGTACTATACAGCCCACATTTAAGATTATGTTTTTGGCTCATTTTTGTTAGTATATTTTGAAACTTAAAACTGTATTAGTTGAAGTGGGGTAGGGGGTAGATTAGTTTTTAATGCGTGAAAAGGTTGGTATAGTCTTGGGGGGTGTCTATATCTAGTAATTCTTCTTTTTTTGTAGCAGGCACCAGTATTACTTGGGTTGGGTTTTGTTTTATTATGTATCCACCACCGCATTTTTGGGGTAGGTGTTTTAGAGCTTGTTCATATTTCATTGGAAATATTACGGGTGAGCCTGGAGTGTCTTTGTAGGCTAAGCGACAGATTTTGTCTTTGTAGTAGTTAAATGTCATACAAAGAAGCTGCATACTTTGGCTTGATATAAGTGGTTGGTCTGCGGGGAGAAACATTATTCCGTTTACGTCTGATGTTATATTTTCCATTCCTATACGAATTGAGTCATTTCTGTAAGGCAAATTGTGAAGTGCGCAAGATATGTGATTTTTTTCACAAATATTAGCTACTTCTTTGTGAATAGTAGTTGTAACTGTCTGTGAAAATGGTATATAATTGCTGATATTTATAGCATTTTCAATAAGTGTTATATTTGTATTAGGAATATGTGCTAAAAGTTTATTAGTGCCAAAACGCCTTGAAGCTCCAGAAGCCATAATTATACAGGCAATATTTGACAGACAAGTATCTATATCTACAACAAGCACATCTTCTCTTGATGTTATACTATCAAGAAATTCAGTGTGTTGTTTTCTTATAACAGCTATGGTTTTTGTGTTATCAAGAAGTGTGAAAATAGCATTTTGAAATTCAATACATCTTGTTTCAAGGTAGCCTAATTCGTCAATAAAAAAGTAAGTTTCATTAGATTTATTAGTTAAAAATTTATTAATTGCAGGAATTGCAACTTCAAAAAAGCCATTATCAATAGGCTGCATTTTGTTAGTAACAGTAGTTTGAAGCTTTTCTTTTTGCAAATGTCCTATAATTGCAGATTTTGCGTTATTTATAAGTGGAGAGCTTATAACAACATTTTCATGTACTTTTTTGCTTATTATATGCGATGTTGTACAAATGGTATTGTTATATTCTTTGTTGTATATAAGTGCAGACAATTTATTAATAAGTGTAGTTTTACCACTTCCTATACTGCCTGTTATTATCAGATGTTTTTTGTTAGATAAATGATATAAATTAAGTAATGCTTTGGCATTAATATAAGTAGTATTATTATTCAAAATAGATTTCCTTTCAATATTGTATTATTTAAGGTATATAAGTATTTATAATATTTTTCAAATATAAGCTTTACATTTGCTGTCAAGCTATGTACTAAATTTTACTTGCTAAATAAGAATTTAGTAGAGATAATTTCTGATATTTACAGCTATATAGATTGTAGATGTATTTCAAATTTGCTTTAATATAGATATAATTAAGTATTGCACATAACACATATATGTGAGTTGCCATTTTTGTCTTGACATTTATCAATATATATATTGTCAAATATTTGTGATATTTTGTTATTGAGTTCTTGAATAGAAGTGTTCTTTATTACAATGTCAGCTATTATTATACCGTTTTTCATAAGCAGAAGTCTATCGCAAAATGTAAGTGCAAGAGCAGGGTCGTGAATACATATAAGTCCAGCATTGTCATTATTTATTAGTGACTTTATTTTTTGCATAAGCTTGTATTTGTTATTAAAATCAAGTGCGCTGTCGGGTTCATCAAGAAGTAATAGCTTTGAGTTTGTAATAAGTGTTCTTGCTAATATACAAAGCTGTTTTTGTCCCTCACTAAGACTTAAGAAATTTCTATTTTCAAAGCCAGAAAGCCCTACATTTTCAAGGGCTTTTAGTACATTTTCTCGCATAATCTTATTAGGAGAAGCTAAAAAATTAAGCTGTGAATTATAACCCATAAGACATACATCGGTAACTGACATATCCATATTTACACCAATGCGTTGCGGAATGTAACTTATATATGAAGCACGATTTTTTACAGATATTTTTTCTAATTGTAAAAATGTATCATTATGTAGTTGTTTTTCACTTGAAGATGTAGTGTTGGCTTGGCTATTTTTTGTGATATTTTTAACAAAACATTTTCCAGAGTGAGGTAATAAGTTCATAATTGATTTTATAAGAGTAGATTTTCCACAACCATTACTTCCTATAAGTGCTATAAGTTCACCCGAATTTATATTAAAGTTGATATTTTTTAATACTTTAGTTTTACCATAAGCTACTGATAAATCGCAAATTTTTAAGATACAATTATTATCCATAAAGTCTCCATTAATATTGAATTTAAAGTTAGTTGTAAACAGTAACAAAATTTTAGATTATTATATTACGATTTTAATTTAAAGTGCAATATTGCATATACAAAATAAAAATATTTATTGTCTAAAAAAAAGGAGTTTGATATAATTTATCCGTTATATTGAAATTTTAAAAATATATTTAATATTTCAATATGCAGTATAAAAACAAAAATCAAAGAGGAGAAAAAAGCGATGAAAAGAGTAATTGCCATGTTACTTGCTTGTATGATGCTTACATTTTCTGTAGCTTGTGGTAATAATAATCAAACAACACAAGTTTCATCATCAAGCGCTGAAGTTACAAAAGAAACTTCAACAACACCATTTGACGTAATGTCAGAAAATAGTAATGTAAGTGTAACTTATCCACTTACAGTAACAGACCAGTTAGGAAGAAGTGTTACTATTGAAAAAGAGCCAGAAAAAATAGCTTCTTCATACTACATTTCAACAAGCCTTATTTTAGGACTTGGATTAAAGGATAAGCTTGTTGGTATTGAAGCTAAGGCTAACTCAAGAAATGTTTATAAGCTTGCAGCTTCTGATATTATTAATCTTCCAAATATGGGGACAGCTAAAGAATTTAACCTTGAAGCATGTGCAACAGCACAGCCAGATGTTGTTATTATTCCAGCAAAGCTTAAAAACTCTATAGAAGCGATTGAAGAACTTGGAGTAAAGGTTATTGCGGTTAATCCTGAAAATCAGGAACAGTTAAGTGAATGTATTACACTTATCGGACAGGTTTGCAATGTAGCAGGAAAAGCTAAGACAATGAATGATACAATTAACTCATTTATTAATGATACAAAGTCAAAGATATCAGGAGAGAATACTCCATCTGTATACTTGGCTGGTAACAGTTCAGTGCTTTCAACTGCTGGAAATGCTATGTATCAAGATACACTTGTTGCTAATGCAGGTGGTAAGAATGTAGCTTCTTCAATTACAGATACTTATTGGGCAGAAGTTTCGTATGAACAAATTCTTGCATGGAACCCTGAGTATATTATTATTGCAGCAGATGCTACATATTCTGTAGATGATATTTATAATGATGCTAATCTTGCTGATTGTACTGCTGTTAAGAATAAGAAGGTTTATAAGCTTCCATCTAATATTGAAGCATGGGATTCACCAGTTCCAGCAAGTTTTCTTGGAAGTATTTATATAGCTTCTATTCTTCACCCAGAGAAGGTTACTAATGATTATTATAAGTCTTGTGTTACTGAATTTTATAAGACATTTTATGGATTTACACCAGAAGTATAATAATTTGTTAGCATAGTAAAAATGGTATTGCATTTTACAGTTGATGGATAAATGCTAAGTAGTGCTAAGATGTGCTAGTAGGTATTAAAATCGGACGTGAGCGCAATCAATGCGACGTCGTGTCGCTGATTGCTTGCCATGACATCGTGTCATGGCATCACTGGTTATTGATAGCACATCTAAGAACTACTAAGCATTTCCCATATACTATAAAATACAATACCATTTTTCTTTTAAACTTTGTTTGTTGTACATTGAGAGTGAATTAGTTTGTACTAACTTTTGAATTGTGATTTGGAAAGTTGATTTTTGTGGTGGAAGTTGGTGTGAAAATGAATAGATATAAATATAGGGTTAGTGTAATAACTTTTATATGTATTTTGATTATTTTTGGTGTGTTTGTATGGTCGATTTTTGTGGGTCAGTATCCGTTGTCAGTGGATAAGTTGTTGGCAGGGGATAGTATGCAGGTTAGGGTATTTAGCAGGCTTCGTCTGCCTCGTGCTATTATGGGAATTGTTGGTGGTTTTGGACTTGGAATTGCTGGCAATGTTTACCAAATGGTATTTAAAAATCCATTGGCTTCACCAGATGTAGTTGGTGTGTCTTCTGGAGCTAGTGCGGGAGCAGCCCTTGCAATTGTGGCGTTTTCTTCATCAATGACAGTTGTTTCTTTTACAGCTTTTGTTGGAGCATTTATAACTCTTATTATAACACTTTTAGTTGCGTATCTTGTAGATGGAAAGAGTAGTTATACTATTGTACTTGCAGGAATAGCGATACATTCAATAGTACAGACATTTCTTATGTTTTTAAAGCTTGTAGCCGACCCAGAAAAGCAACTTGCCTCAATTGAATATTGGATTATGGGCAGTCTTAATGGGATATCTAAGGATAGTTTGTTGATACCTATATTAGTTACATTTGTAGGCTTTATTGTGTTATTAATATTGTATAGACAAGTGATGATACTTTCTATAGAAGAAAATGAAGCTGTATCACTTGGCGTAAATGTTACAACAGTCCGTCTTTTGATATTGTGTATTGCAACAGTGATTGTATCTTCTATAATATGTACAACAGGTCTTATAAGTTTTATTGGGTTACTCGCGCCGCATATAGCAAGGCTTATTACTAAAAGAAATGACGTGTATACATTTGTATTAAGTGGTTTATCGGGAAGTATAATTCTTACTATTGCAGATATATTTGCAAGAAGTATTGCGACAACGGAGCTTCCAGTAAGTATATTTACATCACTACTTGGCGCACCACTTCTTATAATATTGTTGTTGAAAAAGAATAGTGGTGTTTAATTTTGGGCATTGTTTTTTTTAATGGTGCATTTATTGCTTATACAATACAGCTATCTTACGAAAATTTGTTGTAATGCAAAATATGATAAGTTAGTTGTGACTAATGAATTAAGAAGGAAATTAATTTTGGAATATTTTCAAGATTGGCTTGCAAACTATGACATATTATGTGATTATATAAATATATAGAATATATTTTAAAATTGAGTTGTAATTATTTTTATTACTTAAGAAAGGAATAAGTATGCTTAATATACAGATATATAAAAAAGTAGAAAGTCTAGAAGAAGCCTATGAGCTTAATCAAAAAAGGACTAATCGCATTATAGGTGGTATGATGTGGCTTCGTATGGGGGAAGCTAGGATACAGACAGCGATAGATATGTCGGGACTTGGGCTTGATACAATAGAAGAAACGCAAGAAGAATTTAAGATTGGCTGCATGGTATCTTTAAGACAGTTAGAAGTGCATGAAGGTTTTAATACATATACACAAGGCATGGCAAAGGAAGCATTAAGACATATTGTCGGTGTGCAATTTAGAAATCTTGCAACAGTAGGTGGAAGTATATTTGGAAGATATGGCTTTTCTGATGTATTAACACTTTTACTCGGGCTTGATACTTATGTTGAGTTGTACAAAGGTGGACAAGTGCCATTAGCTAAGTTTGCAAAGTCAGATTATAATAATGACATTCTTGTAAATGTGATTGTAAAAAAGAAGCCTGTTAAAGTATTTTACGAAGCAGTAAGAATAACACAGACAGATTTGCCAGTGCTTACTTGTTGTGGTGTAAGATTTTTAGAAAATGATATTAAAAATATTGTAATAGGTGCAAGACCAGCAAGAGCAATAAGAGTTGAAGATAAAGAAGAAATATTATCGAATGTAGTTGATGAAGATACAATCAAAGCATTTTCACAATATGCAAAAAAAACAGTAGCAACTCAAAGTAATATGAGAGGTAGTGCAGAATATAGAAGTCATCTTGTAGAAGTCTTAACAAGTAGAGCATTGCAAAGCTTATATCTTAATTGAGTTTTTTAATAAAACCTAATATAGCTAATTAGTTGAGATAATTGCTAATATTTAGTTGACTATATATTTTTTAATATTGTTTTAAATATTAAAAGACAGATATTAAAAATCAATTATATAATAATAGGTTTGTAAATATGTAGCTAAATATCAAAAAGTGAGGAAAATGTATGTTAGTTAATATAATTCTAAATGGCAAAAAGCTGAGTAGAGAAATTGCACCCGATATGACACTTTATGATTTTGTAAGGGACAATGGCTGTTATAGTGTAAAATGCGGTTGCGAAACTTCTAATTGTGGACTTTGTACAGTTTTTTTAAATAATAAGCCTGTGTTATCTTGTTCAGTGCTTGCGGCAAGAGCTGATGGTTGTAGGGTTGACACTCTTGAAGGTTTGCAGAATGAAGCAAGAGAATTTGTTACATTTATAGCAGATGAAGGCGCAGAGCAATGTGGATTTTGTAATCCTGGATTTGTAATGAATACAATAGCTTTATTGCGAGAAAACCCTTATCCAAATGAGGATGAAATTAAGGAATATTTATCTGGAAATTTATGTCGTTGTTCTGGTTATGAAGGACAGTTAAGGGGAATACTTAAATTTTTAGAATACAAAAAAGGAAAGGAGGATAACGATGAGAGAGGTTAATAAGGCTGTAAGAAAGAAAGATGCTATGGAGCTTCTTTTGGGAAAGCCTGTGTATACAGACGATATTGCACCTGATGATTGTCTAGTTGTAAAGTTACTTCGTTCACCACATGCTAATGCAATAATTAAAGATATTAATGTTGACATAGCAAAAAAGGTAGTGGGAATAGAAGCCATTTTTACATATAAAGATATTGACCAAAATCAAAAGAGATTTACTTGTGCAGGGCAAACTTATCCAGAGCCTAGTCCCTATGATAGATTGATACTTGATAGACATGTAAGATTTATTGGTGACCCAGTGGCGATTATTGCAGGAGAAGATGAAAAGTGCGTTGATAAGGCAATGAAGCTTATAAAGGTTCAGTATGATGTATTAGAGCCAGTGCTTGATTTTACTAAGGCTAAGGACAATAAAATACTCGTTCACCCAGAAGATAATTGGGAAGCACTTTGTCAAGTGGGAGCAGATAATAAGAGAAATCTTTGTGCGCATGATGAATGTGGAAATGGTGATATTGAAAAGGTGCTTAGTGAATGTGACATTGTGCTTGATAGAACATATCACACAAAGGCGTGTCAGCAGAGTATGATGGAAACCTTTAGGGCATTTTGTAAAATAGATACTTATGGCAGACTTCATGTAGTAAGCTCAACGCAGATAGTTTTCCACTGTAGAAGAATTATTTCTCATGCGCTTGGAATATCACCATCTAAAATAAGAGTTACTAAGCCTAGAATTGGTGGTGGTTTTGGAGCAAAGCAAACTTCTGTATGTGAGATTTATCCTGCCTTTGTAACTTGGATGACAAAGAAACCGTCAAAGATTATATTTTCAAGAAAAGAGTCACTCACAGCTTCATCGCCTCGCCATGAAATGCAAATGCACGTAAGACTTGGTGCAGACAAAAATGGTATAGTAAGAGCAATTGATTTACATACACTTTCAAACACTGGTGCTTATGGTGAGCATGGCCCAACAACTGTGGGGCTTTCTGGTCACAAGTCAATACCACTTTATGGAAAGGCAGAAGCATTTCACTTTACAACAGATGTAGTGTACACAAATATTATGTCATCGGGAGCATATAGGGGATACGGAGCTACTCAAGGATTATTTGCAGTTGAGTCTGCGGTAAATGAACTTGCACAAATGTTAAATATTGACCCATTTGAAATTCGACTTAAAAATATAGTAAAAGAGGGCGATGTAATGCCTGCTTATTATGGTCAAGTTAATACAAGTTGTGCGCTTGACAGATGTCTTAAAAAAGTGCGTGAAATGATTAAGTGGGACGAAAAGTTTCCAATGAGAATGGTATCAGAAAATAAGGCAAGATACGTTGGTATGGGTATGGCTATGCAAGGCTCTGGTATTTCGGGAGTCGATGTCGGAAGTGCTACAATTAAACTTAACGATGAAGGTTTTTATGTGTTAAGTATTGGTGCAGCAGATATGGGAACAGGTTGTGATACTATTCTTGCACAGATAGCAGCAGAAGTTCTTGAATGTACAACAGATGATATTATGGTATTTGGTGCAGATACGGACACATCACCTTACGACTCAGGTTCTTATGCTTCAAGTACAACTTATGTAACAGGAAAGGCTGTTGAAAAGTGTGCACTTGAACTTCGTAGTAGAATAGAAAAGCTTGGTGCAAAATTACTAAAATGTAATAGTGATGAGGTAACATTTGACGGAAGTTATGTAATCTGTGATAAGACTGGTGAAAAGGTTAGTCTTGTTAATATAGCTACAGCTTCTATGTGTGGAAATGATATTGCGTTAGTTACATCTAATACACACTCATCACCTTTATCACCACCACCATATATGGTAGGTGCGGCAGAAATTGAAGTTGATTTACAGACAGGTGAAAGTAAAATAATTGAATATGATGCTTGTGTTGACTGTGGAACGCCTGTCAATCCAAATCTTGCAAGAGTTCAGGCAGAAGGTGGAATTTTGCAGGGGATAGGAATGGCTATGTCAGAAAATATTACTTATGACGAAAAAGGTAAATTATACGAAAGTTCATTTTTACAATATAAGATACCATCAAGAATGGATATAGGTCATATTAATGTAGAGTTTGAGTCAAGCTATGAAAATGCAGGGCCATTTGGCGCAAAGTCAATTGGCGAAGTTGTTATTAATACACCACTTCCAGCAGTTACAGATGCTTTAAGTCATGCAGCAGGTAAGCGCTTTTATGAGCTTCCTATAACACCACAGCAAGTAGCAGAAGGAATAATGAAAAAAGGTAAGTAAGAAAAATTAAATAAAAAATCAAAGTCAAAACTTAAGATATTTTTATGTGTCATTGCAATATTGATATTGGGAATAGGTGTATTTTCGGTGGTATATGTAAATGATTATTACCATGCAACAGATAAGGAAAGTGATATTGCAAGTACGGAAAATGTTATTGTAAAACAAACAGATACAGGATATCTTAAAAGTCTAGCAGAAAATGGAATTGATTGCTTTGTAGTACACATGCCATGTAACCTTGCTTTATTTGGAGTTAATAAAATGGACAAGGTAATGCAGGAATATAATTATGATCATGGGTATATATCAGGTCATTCTCTTGGTGGGGCTATAGCTTCTAGTTATTCCTATAAAAATAGTGATAAATTAGACGGAATTATATTTCTTGAGGCATACTCGATGAAAGATTTGTCTAATACTTCCATAAAAGTACTTTCACTTTTATGGAAGTGAAGATGGCGTGCTTAATATGGATAAGGTATACGATACAAGAAAATATATGCCAGAAAGTTATGAAGAATACTGCATACAAGGTGGCAATCACGCAGAGTTCGCAGAGTATGGTAAGCAAAAAGGTGATGGAAGTGCGACAATAACATCACAGGAGCAACAAAAGATAACAGTTGAAAAGATACTTGAAATGGCAAAATATATACAATGAAACGAGGGTTTTTAGTGAAAGGATAACATATTGAGAAAAAATACAAAAAGAAACATAAGAAGACAAATTAAAAGAGCAGTTACAGCAACTACAACAATGGCTTTTATTACAGTTAGTGCAACTTCACCATTGTTAAATGTACCATTTGTAACTTATGCGCAGGAAAATATTGCAGTACAAAATAGTGTAGTTGTTACAAGTGAAAGTGAATTGCGTCAAGCACTTAATGCTGGCAATAAAAATATTACAATTAATGGTAGTATTACAATAGCTGAAGCGACAGACGCAACTCCATTTATGATACCAGAAGGAGTTAATCTTACTGGTTCAGATAGTAATAGTGGACTTACATTAAGGGGAGCATTACAGCTTGCAGGTGATAATGTAACTTTTAAGGATATGCAGTTACATTTTATTTCAACAAATGCTCTCGGTAGTGTAATACATAGAGAAATATTTCTTGCAGGTCACAGCCTTACACTTGACAATGTTGATACTTATGTAAAAGGTGGTGCAGGTGCAGGACTTGGTGGATTTGGAGGAACAGAAAAAGAATTACTTCCAACAATATATGCAGGTGGATATAAAAACACTACTGTAGGGCAAAATGCAGAGCTTACTATTTTAAATGCAATTGAAAATACAAAAGTACAAGATATATATATGAGCCATGAACAAGATGATGAAAAGACATCATATAATGGAAATATTAAAATGACATTTGACGCTAAGACAACAGTAGTAGATACAATACATACTGAAAATAATTCAAAGGCTGATATACTTATTAAGGGCGTGATAAATAGTGTAGCAAGTTGTAAGATACAAAATATTTATGGAAATGAAAATACAACATTGACATTACAAAAATGTTCTGCTGATATGTCAATTAATAATGTTGAAAATATAATTCTTGGTAATGAAGCTGATTTAAGTTTATTATCAGGCGCAATTAAAAATATTGAGTTAAAAAATAATTCAACATTAAATATTACACAATATAGTGACAGTGATTTTGTTGAAATAACAGGAGATTTTATTGTAAGCAATTCTACAGATGAAAGTAATTTACAAGAAAATACATATCTTGTAACAGATAACAATAAACAACTTATTATAGCTGGAGATGTTTTAGGTAAAACAAATGTTGTAATTGAAGAAAAACACCCGTCTAAAGATTTTAAAGAAGATTATACATATATAACTGTGGCTGGAACTTCGAAGGAAGATAACTTTGTTGCTGGAAAAACAGGGTGGGATTTAAAGTATTCTATAAAAGATAATGGTGAAGCTAGTTGGGAAGCGGTAAAGGAAACAGGAACGCAACCAGAACCCGAAGAAACGACTGTTGGTAGAATAGAAATAAAGTCAGCACCTAAAAAAGTTTATGTAAAAAGTATAATACAAACTGACGATTATGAGAGTCAAACTCCAGATATAACATCGTCATTTTATATTGATTGTTATGACAATAAGGGCAATATAATTGAATATGATAACATAGCAGATGATATTATTGACAATGTTATAGTAATAAAAACAGATTACTGGGAAAGTAAAGATAAGAGTGATTTAGATGAGAAGAAGTGGGGAGCTCCGATATGGTTAGAAACTCAAGAAAATTATGAAAATAGGTATTTTCTTGTAGCTAATAACGAAGCTGTTGCTGGAAAATATACATTTTTATTTATACCAAATGGGTATGATGTGGGTAATATTGAAACAGTTGGTGATATAAAAAAATTAGATGGTATACTTGCTGAATGGACAATTGAATTTACAGATACAGAAATAGTTGATGAAAAAATGGAAACACCGAATATATCAATTGACTATTCTAACGAAATCTTAACAGGTTTTGACACGACAGGAAAGTATACAATTAATGATAAAGATGTTTTTGTATCACAAGATGGAACTGTGCAGTTAGATACAACTTATTTCGGGCAAACTCTTAATATTGTAAGAAAAGCAGTTGAAGAACATTATATTGATAGTGAAGCTCAAAGTATTGTTATTCCAACTAGAAGACAAGCACCACAAGTTGAAGGTAATGACGCAAGCTCCACAGGAGAAGATGATGGAGTAATTAATGGCGTATCAACAGCTATGGAATATAAAATGGTATCTGAAACTGATTGGCATGATTGTACATCAGATATAATCACAGACCTTGCACCAGCAGTATATCAAGTGCGTTTAAAAGCAGATAACAATAATTTTGCAAGTGATATAACAACAGTTACCATTAATCGTGAGGAAGTAAAGACATTTCATGTAGTAATAGGAAATGGTACTGGAACAAATGATTATAAAGTTGGAGATAAGGTAACAATTGTAGCGAAGGAAGCATTGCAAGGAATGGCATTTGATAAATGGGTATCAAATGTTGAATTTGAATATACTGATGATACAAATGCTAATTCAAGTACAGCAGTATTTATAATGCCTCAAAGTGATGTTGAGCTTACAGCAACTTATAAAGATATTTCAGCACCAACAGGGCAGATAACAATTTCAACTAACAAATGGAATGATTTTTGCAATAAAATAACATTTGGTATATTCTTTAAAGAAACTCAAAAAATAAATATAACAGCAGAAGATATAGGACTTGGTGTTGATAAAATTTATTACTATATTTCACAAGAACCTAAGTCAATGGAAGATATAAAAAGTCTTAACGATTTAGAATGGACTGAATATAAAGAAGAATTTTCAATCAAGCCTGACAAGAGCTGTGTAGTATATGCAAAAATAACAGATAAAGGTGGTAATGAAAAATATTTGTCGTCAGACGGACTTGTATTTGACGCAACATCGCCTACAATAACTGGTGTTAAAAATAATGAAAGTTATAAAGAAAGCGTAGAAATAACAGTAACAGACGATAATCTTGATTATTTAGAGATTGATGGTAAAATCGTAGGATATGAAAATGGAAACTATAAAGTCGACTATATAGCAGGTTCACATATTATAAAAGCTGTAGATAAAGCTGGTAATATGACACAGCTTACAATAAATATGGTAAAAGAAGAACCAACAACAGAAGAAGTAATAATAAAACCAGAAGAAACAACAACGGAAGAAGTGACAACAAAACCGGAAGAAACAACGCCAGAAGAAGTAACAACAAAACCGGAAGAAACAACAACAAAAGAAGTAACAACAAAACCGGAAGAAACAACAACAAAAGAAGTGACAACAAAACCAGAAGAAACAACAACAAAAGAATTAACAACAAAACCGGAAGAAACAACAACAAAAGAAGTAACAACAAAACCAGAAGAAACAACAACAAAAGAAGTGACAACAAAACCAGCAGAAACAACAACAAAAGAAGTGACAACAAAACCAGCAGAAACAACAAAGCCGACAGAAGCGACAACAAAAGTAACGCAGGCAACAACAAAGCCAACAGAAGCTACAACAAAAGTAACGCAGGCAACAACAAAGCCAACAGAAGCGATAACAAAAGTAACGCAGGCAACAACAAAGCCAACAGAAGCGACAACGAAAGTAACGCAGGCAATAACAAAACCGACAGAAGCGACAACAAAAGTAACGCAGGCAACGACAAAACCGACAGAAGCGACAACGAAAGTAACTGAGGCAACAACAGAAACAATACAAGAGCCAACACAAGCTGAAAAGTTAGAAATTTCAGCTGATGGTAATTGGTATTATACAGTAGATGGAGTAACAGATTATAACTATAATGGTCTGGCTGAAAATGAATATGGTTGGTGGAAGGTTTCTAATGGAGAAATAGATTTTAGTTATAATGGACTAGCCGATAATAAATACGGTTGGTGGAAGATAACTAATGGCACAGTTGACTTTAACGCAAATGGACTTATATTAGATGAAACAACAGCTACGTGGTGGTATTTTAATGGAGGAGCTATTGATTTTAATTATACTGGATTAGCTGAAAATGAATATGGTTGGTGGAAAGTATCTAATGGAAAAGTAGATTTAAGTTTCGATGGATTAGCCCTAAATGAATATGGCTGGTGGAAAATATCAAACGGAGTAATAGATTTAAGCTATAATGGAATATCATCTAATGAATATGGAACATGGAAAGTAATATCAGGAACAGTAGATTTAACAGCAAATGGTTTAATATTTGATGATATAACTGATAAATGGTGGTATTTTAATCAAGGAGCTATTGATTTTAATTACACTGGATTAGCTTTAAACGAATATAACTGGTGGAAAATATCGAATGGAACATTAGATTTAAGTTACACAGGACTTGCGTTAAATGAGTATGGCTGGTGGAAAGTAACTAATGGAGTAATAGATTTAAATTATAATGGAATTGCATCTAATCAATATGGAACATGGAAAGTAACATCAGGAACAGTAGACTTCACAGCAAATGGTTTAATATTTGATAGTGAATCTGATAAATGGTGGTACTTTAATGGAGGAGCTATTGACTTTAGTTACACAGGACTAGCTTTAAATGAATATAACTGGTGGAAAATATCAAATGGAACAATTGATTTTAACTATAGTGGGTTAGCAAATAATCAATACGGAACATGGAATGTAGTTAATGGACAAGTTGTTTTATAATAATGTATATTTAACACCATAATGTAATTGCATACTTCTATTGTGTTGAAAAATAAGTAGAGGTGTGTGGAGTTTGTTCTTATCTGAAAGTATTTTGTTCTTTATGGTGAACGTATATTTAATAATAAATTATTTATTTCAAATATTATAATTAGCAAAGACCGCTAAAACTGTATGAATAATATAGTTTTAGCGGTTTTTGTAATTTACGATAACAACGAGCAAAGTCTTTTCTATATTTCTAATATCATAAAAATAATTCTATATTTTAAAAAATCCCTAATGTTTAGTAATGAATATTTATAAATTATTGCATGGATAGTGAGGTAGACCTTATTGCAGATTACTTTGAAGAGAAAGTAAGCTTTTTCATTTTTCCTTATTACTTTAACGTGAGTTCGACAAAAACACCTATGCAGAAATGGTAGTACCTAACTGTATA
>URYE01000028.1 GCA_900551945.1 uncultured Eubacterium sp.
AAGCCGGCAAAAACAGCAAAATCCCAATCTGATGAAGAAGAAATTATATCTGATTCCTTAGAAGAAAGCGGTGATTTCTGCATCTATGATGACATTAAGAAAAAGCTTATGGAAAGAGATTAGACATTCCGTCTGGTACTGCAGTTAGATTTGAACCTGGAGATAAAAAGGAAGTAAATTTAATTGATATTGGTGGATATAGAAGAGTTTACGGAATTAGGAATATGTGTGATGGATTCTTAGATGGAATGTCAAAAGGGAGCGGTGAAAAATAATGAGTTTTAAAATATATTTTATAAATTAATAATCCAAAAATTTACTTATTTATACTGTTAAACAATATCACAAAATGTAATTAATATCAATAATACTAAAAATGTTTAATTCCTTTATTTTAAATTTTAGATATTGTTTAGAACAGATTTTGTATTGTATAAAAATGTAGACTTAAAATATAAATGACGATATAATAATTATTATTTTAACACTATTAGTAAGTTCTAAAATTCTATTTTAGTTATTATACGGTGGAATATTGAGGGCTCACAAAATATATGTGCTTTTATTATTAATAGTGTGAGGTAATAAGTAAAATTAATATTTTTTGGAGGTTATATGTTAGTTTGGTTTATGTTTTTATTATACATAGCTTTAAGTGCATATGTACTGTGGCGTATGATACATTGGCTTAAAAGAGTCGTGCCGCTTTTTAAGCACAAACGTATGCAGGCAGTATTGATATTATTATATCTTTTATGCGCTAGTACAATGATTTTAGGTGGATTGTTGCCGAAAAGTGATTTTCAAGTTTTTCTACATAAGTTAGGCAATTATTGGTTAGGTATATTTATTTACATAGTATTTAATATTCTTGTTGCAGATATAATTGTGTTGATGTTAAAGTTTGTAAATAAAAGGCGTAAAATTAATTTGTTATGTAGTCTTAAAGGGTATTATATTATTGGAATTATTGTGATTTCAGCAAGTGTATTTTTTTGTACTTATGGTTTTATTCATGCACAGAGTATTACTAAAACATCTTATAATATCACAGTAGATAAAAGTATTGATGGTACTGATTCACTTAAAATCGCTTTATTAGCTGACTTTCATTTGGGCTACAATGTTGGTAGTAAGAAAATGGAACAAATGGTTGAGCAGGTCAATAACATGAACGCAGACCTTGTTGTTATTGCAGGTGATATATTTGACAATAATTATGACGCTCTTGACAATCCTGATGAACTTATAGCAATTCTTCAAGGAATAAATTCAAGGCTTGGAACTTATGTTGTGTATGGTAATCACGATGTGACAGAAACTCTTATAGGAGGGTTTTCAATTACATCAAGAACACTTGCTTTTAGAGATGAAAGAATGAATGAATTTCTTGAAAAGTGTGGTTTTACTGTATTAACAGATGATATTGTAACACTTGATAATGGAAATATTTATTTAATTGGAAGATTAGACAGAGAAAAGGCAGGAGATGGAACATCTGATAGAATGTCTATTAATAAGCTGATGGAAAATGTTGATAAAAGTAAAGTTATCATTGACTTAGAACATGAGCCGGCTAATCTTGATGGTATTGCAAACAGTGGAGTTGATATTATGCTTTGTGGTCATACTCATGCAGGACAGTTTTTCCCACTTACAATAGTACAACCTTTAGCTTGGCAGAATTATCATGGGTATCTTAAAGTTGGAAATATGCACAATTTTGTAACTTCGGGGGTTGGACTTTATGGGCCTAATATGAGAGTATTTACAGATAGTGAAGTTATGGAAATTAATGTGAATTTTAAAAATTAGTTTATATGACGTATTTTGCTAAGTTAGATTATGAAGATAGGCGTATTATATAAAACATTCACACACCAGTGAAAGTACAACTACATAAATTTGTATGCCATCATCGAACAGGGGTGTTCGCTGTTGTCATACAAATTTACGCAGTTGTTCTTTAAATGGTGTATTTCATTGTTTTATATAATCCGTTTATCTTACGAAAATTTATTGGGCGCAAAATACTGTGATTTGATAGTGTTTGGTAAATTCACATTTTTTTGGAGAGGGAAGAAGTTGGGGGAATGGTAAGAGATGTTTGTATCTTGATATAATATTTGTTAAAAGGTATTATTTTTTTGTGGTATTGAAAAATTATAGGAATTAGGGGGCTTTATATGAAAGGTTATTTTTGATTGGAGTTGTTAATATAGAAGTTAAGGAGAGAAGTTATGTATACTGTATTATTAGTTGAAGATAACAGTGCGATTATTATGGGGCTTGAGTATCTTTTGAAGGAGAATGGCTATGAGGTTTTGATTGCACAGAGTAAAACAGAAGCACTTAGAATAATTGATGATGATAGTAGGATTGATATTATATTACTTGATATAATGCTTCCCGATGGAGATGGTTTTTCGCTTTGTCGTTATATAAAGGAAAAGGACAAAGCTCCTGTTATATTTCTTACAGCTAAAGACGAAGAAACAGATGTTGTTATGGGGTTTGATTTGGGAGCTGATGATTATATTATTAAGCCATTTAGAAATATGGAGCTTTTATCAAGAATTAAAAATGTGCTTCGTCGAAATGGAAATGGTAGCGAGCTTGTATTTGGTGAATTTAAAATAGATATGGAGGGTAGACGACTTTATAAAAACTCACAAGAGATAAAACTTACAAAGTTAGAATTTGAAATTTTAAAGATATTATTTTCAAATCCAAAGAAAGTATTTACAAGAGAAGAAATCTTGTCATATATATGGGACTCTGCTGGCAACTTTGTAAATGACAATACATTAACTGTAACTATCAAGAGATTGAGAAGCAAAATAGGTGATAAAGATGGAAATATAATTCAGACAGTAAGGGGAGTTGGTTATAAACTATGAGTAATTATAAAAATAAAGAAGCGTTAAAATATATATTATTAAGTATTGTGATAGGAATTGTAGGAATAATATTATATATTGGGCTAATTTCTTATCAAAGCAATTTATACAGAAAAAGTGGGGCAGACTATATAACTAAGCTTATGGTTAGTATTACAGATAAATATCCAGAAGTTACGGGTGAAGAACTTGTTATGCTTCTTAATACAGCAGGAGAAGAAAAAGATAACAATAGTGAGATTGATACGTTGTTAAAAAGATATGGAATAAATGAAACTTCTTTTTATATAAAGGCACAGGAAGGCTCTAAATATAGCTTTATCATAACTGGGGTTGCAATTATGGTAATGTTTTTAGGACTTTTTTTGTTGTGTTTTGTATTGTATATAAATAAGAGAAAATCAGAACTTTTAAAACTTGAAAAATATATTGACAGAATGTCAAGTGGTGAATATGAACTTGACCTTATGAATAATTCAGAAGATGAGTTAAGTAATTTGAAAAATCACTTGTATAAATTAATGGTTGGTTTAAAAGAGAAAGCAGACAATGCAAGTGCTAAAAAAGTACTTCTTGCAGAGTCAGTATCAGATATATCACATCAATTAAAAACACCACTTACATCTACACAGATATTACTTGACAACTTGAATGACAATCCAGATATGGAAGAAGGTATTAGAAAGAAGTTTATATATGAAGCACTCAATCAAGTAAATGGAATGAGCTGGCTTATTATATCTTTGTTAAAATTATCACGAATTGACGCAGGCGTTGTAGAATTTCACAACGATGTGGTTAGTCTTAACGAGCTTATTTTAGAAGCCATAGAAAATCTTGAAGTAATAGCAGAAATTAAAGGTGTAGCTATAACTCCTAAGTTTAGTGAGTGTAATGTGACAATAAATGCGGATTATAATTGGAATAGGGAAGCCTTACAGAATATTATTAAAAATGCTATTGAGCATAGTATGTCGGGAACGAGTGTAGATATTAGAATTGAAAATAACGATGTGTATAAGGCAGTTTATATAACAAATCAGGGAAAGACACTTACTAAAAAAGAGCAACAAAGTATTTTTGAAAGGTATTATAGTAAGGCGAATTTTAATGATAATAGTATGGGACTTGGACTTCCTTTGGCTAAGGCAGTAATTGAAAAACAAGGCGGATATATTACAGTTGACTCACAGGATAATAAGACTACATTTATAGTAAAATATTTGACTATATTGAGTTAAGGGGGAGGAAAACAGGGTTAATATTTTATAGTAGTTGGATAAAAGCTAAGTAGTTCTAAGATGTGCTGGTATAGGTGATAAATACGGACGTAAACGCAATCAATGCGACGTCGTGCCGCTGATTGCTTGACCCAACGTCGTGTTGGGTCATCACTGTTTATTGAACAGCACAACTAAGAACTCCTAAGCTTTTACCATATACTATAAAATATTAGCCCTGTTTTCCTAGTTTACAGTTTTTACTTTATAAAGTGGTGCTTTTTAGTAGTATTAAGTTGGTGGTTGTGTTTTTATATTTGGGGAGTTTTAGTTATAAAATGTCACTGAAATGTCATTTTAGGTAGTTATAATAAGCACCATAGAAGCCACGAGTATACGAGGTTGTGGTTTGGATTAGAATTTGGAGGTAGTTATGGAGATTTTAAAAGTTGAGCACCTTGTTAAGAAGTACGGCAAGGGTGAGATGGAAGTGACAGCAGTTGATGACATTTCTTTTAGTGTTAATCAAGGAGAATTTGTGGCAATTGTTGGTAGTTCGGGAAGTGGTAAGTCTACACTTATGCACTTGCTTGGCGGAGTTGACAGACCTACGAGTGGTAAGGTGTATATTGAAGGTGTTGACATTTTTAGCCTTAACAATGATAAGTTGGCGATATTTAGAAGACGACAGGTTGGTATAATATATCAGTTTTACAATCTTATACCTATTCTTAATGTTAAGGAAAATATTATTCTTCCTTGTGAGCTTGACGGTAGAGAGCCAGACGAGGAAGCTCTTGATGAGATGATTAAATCGTTGGGGCTTGAAAATAGAGTGACTCATCTTCCTAATCAATTGTCGGGTGGTCAACAGCAGAGAGTATCTATTGGTAGAGCATTGATTAACCATCCGGCTATAGTGTTAGCAGATGAGCCGACAGGAAATCTTGACAGCCGTTCTAGTGATGAGATTGTGGAGCTTTTAAAGTTGTCAAATAAAATGTATAAACAGACAATTATTATGATTACACACAATCTTGAGATTGCAAAGATGGCAGATAGAATATTAAGAATAGAGGACGGTAAATTATATGAAACTGCTGAATAGATTGACATTTAAAAATATAAAATTAAACAAAAGAAGAACTATGGTTATTGTTGTAGCTATAATGTTGTCAACAGCACTTCTTACAGCAGTTGCAGGTATGGTTTCGAGTTTGCGTGACAGTCTTATATTAAGACAGAAAGAAAAAAACGGTGACTTTCAAGTAGCTGTATACAATATTGATAACAGTGAAATTGATTTTATGAGAAATAATAGGAATGTTGAAAGTTCTTTTATAATGAAAGAATTAGGGTATGCCATATTAGACGGTTGTATTAATGAAGATAAACCATATTTGTATGTAGAAGCACTTGATGAAAATGATTTTGCTAAGGCAGGTGTAAAGCTTGTAAGTGGCAGACTTCCTAAAGACGATACCGAGTTAGTTATTTCTAGCCACATAAAGGGGAATGGTGGAGTTACTTATAATATTGGAGATAAGATGACACTTGATATTGGAGATAGAATGGAAAATGGAGTAAAACAGCTTCAAAATTCGTCTTATATGACTGATGAGGAGTTACAAGTCAAATACACAAAGACATATACAGTAGTTGGTATATGTGAAAGGTTGTGTTATGGAGAAGAAGAAAGGTCAGCTCCGGGATACACAGTTTTAACATCTATTAATTCTAATTCTTCAGTTAATGATAATTCTCTTTATAAGTCAAATATCTATATGACTCTTATTAAAGAAGGAATGAAAGATGTAAATGGAATTGTTGCAGATATGCTTAACGTTGACAGTAATTTATATAATACTTATATGGGCAGTTATCGCAGTTTAAGTGATGAAGAATGGGAAAAGTTAGAACAACAGATGAATGGCAGATATGTATATGTAAATGATTGGCTTATAAGATATCAAACTATGGATTTTAGTAATTCAAGCATTTCATTTATATATTCAATATCAGCGATTGTAATGGTTATAATTATAGCAACTGCAGTATTTTGTATTAGCAATAGTTTTGCAATATCAATAACTCAAAGGACAAAGCAATATGGTATGTTAGCGTCAGTTGGTGCGACACCTGCCCAGATTAGAAGAAATGTATTCTTTGAAGCAATAGCAATTGGTGCACCTGGTATAGCTTTAGGAATTGCAAGTGGGCTTTTGGCTTGTTATGTGCTTACTATTATTTCAAGTAAGTTGTTGGGACAAAGTTTTGAAATGACAATAGTATTTTCACCATCTTTATTAGGTGTACTACTATCTATTGTATTAGCTGTTGTAACTATATTTTTATCAGCATTAAAACCAGCGATAAGGGCGTCAAAAATGTCACCAATAGTTGCAATATCTCACAGTGAAGATATAAAGCTTAAACAAAATAAACTTAAAACACCTAAATTTGTTAAGAAATGTTTCGGTGAAGGTGGCATAATTGCATATAAAAATATGAAACGTAACAAAAGAAAGTACAGAGTAGTAGTAATATCAATAGTAGTAAGTATGACAGTATTTATTGCGATGAATAGCTTTGTTGGGCTTATGATTAATTCGGCGAATTATTATGCAGAATATAATAGGTTTGATTTGAGTGTATACTTATTAAGTGTAAAACAAGAAGAGCAAGGCTCGTACTATTCTCAAATTAAAAATGATATAAATAGCGTTACAAATATTACGCGATATTCACTTGTTAAAAATTTATATGTAGGTTTTAATGAAAAACCTAAATTTACTGATGAATATAAAAAATGGATAAATGACGATGAAGATAGTGGATACTATATTAGTTTAGTAAGTGTAGGTGATGAAGAATATAACGAATATATTAAACAACTTGGACTAGATAAGGAAAAAGTTAAAAATGGTGGTATTTTATATAACAAGTTCAATGCTTATAGTTATGATGAAAATGGTAAAGAAACTCAAGAATATTTGGATATATATAAATATGGTGTATCAGATAAGATAAGTTATACTATAGAAATTGGTAGAGAAGATGCAGAATTGCAAGATATAGAGATTGTTGCAGTTACAGATGAGCTTCCATTTGCAATATCAAAAAATCTAAGTAATGGTGTGCTTATTGTAAGTGACGAGTATATGAACAAGTATGATGAGTATATAAGAAGTGTTAATATGTGCATTAACTGTGATGACGCTGATAAAGCACAAGAAGTACTTGTTAATAATTATTCAATTGATAATTCTCAAATATTTAACAGGTCGGCAAGTAAGCGAGAGAATCAAAGCTTGATTATGATGGTTTCTATATTTTTATATGGCTTTATTGTAGTTGTGTCGCTTATTGGTATTACTAATATATTTAATACGATTACTACGTTTATTGAACTTAGAAATAGGGAGTTTGCTATGCTTCGTTGCGTGGGTATGACTAAGCGAGAGTTTAATAGAATGGTTGCGCTTGAGAGTTTATTTTATGGTGGTAAGGCAGGAATTATAGGTATACTTTTGGGAACGGGGCTTTCGTATTTGATATATCAGTATATGGCTGAAACTGTTATTAAGTATAATATTCCCTTTTTGGCGATTGGGATATCTTTGTTGGCTGTTTGTGTGTTGTTGCTTTCAATAACTAAGTATTCTTTGAAGCAGATGGATAAGAAGAATATTATTGAAACTCTTAGAAATGAGAATGTGTAAGGTGGTACAGCTAGCAGGGGGGAGTATAAAACGAGAACACACCAGTGAAAGTACAAGCACCTATATTTGTATGCCATTATCGAACAAGTGTGTTCGCTACTGTCATACAAATATAGGCACTTGTTCTTTAAATGGTGCATTCCCTGTTTTATACTCCCCCTGCTAGCTTACCGGAAGTGTGTGGAAGCGCCCTGCTACTTTTTGTGATTGTTTGTATGTTTGTTGATTTATTAAAAGGAGTGTATATGGTATAGTAATAATATATTATCTTTAGTGTTTACGTTTCTTTAGTTCTGGCGTATAATATTCTATGTTTATGACAAGTACAACTGTTATATGATTTTGATAAGAATAATATGAGTATATAATAAGAAAACAGGATAAGAAGGGTAAGGTTATGACACAGAAACGTATTGGAAATAAGGTATTTGATAAAGATAGTATGCTTTTATATGCTGTTACTGACAGACAGTGGCTTGAGGGGAGAACGCTTGAGGCGGTGGTTGAGCAGGCACTTAAGACTGGGGTTACATTTTTACAGCTAAGAGAGAAGAATATGACACACGAAGAACTTGTTGCGGAAGGGAGGCGTATTAAGAAGCTTGCTGATAAGTATAACGTGCCATTTGTAATAAATGATGACATATATGTGGCTAAGGAAATTGACGCAGATGGTGTTCATATAGGACAAAGTGATATGGAGTATGAAAAGGCGAGGCAGCTTCTAGGTGATGATAAGATTATAGGAGTTACAGCACCGACACTTGAGCTTGCAAAAAAGGCGCAGGAAGCAGGCGCAGATTATATTGGCGTAGGTGCAGTATTTCATACAACTACTAAAAAAGACGCAAAAGATATGGAAAAGAGTACACTTATTGAGATTACAGACAATATAGATATACCAATCGTTGCGATTGGTGGAATAAGTTATGATAATGTTGATAAATTAGCACATACAGGTGTTGACGGGGTAGCAGTAATATCTGCGATATTTGCAAATGAAGATGTATACAGTGCAACTTCACAGCTTTTCAATAAAGTAAGTAATATTGATTTTTCTAAGGTCGGCTGTGAGTTTAATGTACCTAAAAACATAAAGTATGCAATATTTGACATGGACGGAACAATACTTAATTCAATGCCTTATTGGGATAATCTGTTAAGAAATTATATAAATTTAAAAGGGTTTACTATAACAGAGCAGTTAGAAAAAGAAGCTATTTCAATGACTGTTAAAGAAACAATTGCGCATATAAAAGAAGTATATTCAATAGAAGCTTCAGTAGAAGATATAGAAAAAGAATTACTTGAAATAATAAAAGAGCAGTATAAAAATGAAATACCAGCTAAAAAGCACATAGTTTCAATTATTAAAAAGCTTCATAACAATGGAGTAAAATTATGCGTGCTTACAAGCTCTGATTATTCCTGTGCTTGTGAAGCTATAAAAAGAAATGGGCTTGACAGTTGCTTTGATAAGATATTCACAAGTGACAGATTAGGAATGTCAAAAAGAAATCCTGACATATATCTGGAAACTGCAAAGCAGATGAATTTTGAAGTTGAAAATACAATAGTATTTGAAGATGCACTTCATGGTGTTACATCTGCTAAAAATGCAGGCTTTTACGTGGTAGCTGTACAAGATGATTCTTCTAATAAAGATTGGGACAGCATTAAAGAATTGGCAGACCAATATATTTTATAAAATATTAAATGTCTATTATTGCGGTAACTGACTAATACTCGTAATGTAATCTAAGAATTTCTTAGATATTCTTATACGATTGTAAGTTGCCGCATATTCTATTTTAGAGATATTTTCAATATAATTTTGTGTAAATCTTATATTTACAAAGTCTTGTATTAAATGAACAGCTTTATTGTAAGCGATAGCCGCTTCATTTTCAGTATTATAAGTTCCTATAATATAATCACCATTAATGTGAATTTTTGTTTTATATATAACACGACCATTTTTTAAAAGTTGAGTCACGCCAAAGTACTTGTTAATCACTTGTATATTTTCATAACGAAAATCGTGAGGGTTATTATTTCTAAAAATGTAATCACGTCCCATTACAGCATGTGGCTTAATACCATATCTTGAAAGAAGTGCAAGCTGCATACCATAGTCATTAACATAGTAGTAGTTCCCTCTTGATAGTATTTTGTGATTGGAATAATAAAATAAATCGTCAACATTAAAATAAAGAACAGTTTCTTGAGATAAAAAATAAAGAAAATATTTGTGACAAAGATAAATAGGAGTCTTTATGTAAATGTTATTATCACGATAATTTAACAATGTTATAAATTTATCAAATGATATTAAAGATTTACAAAGGGAATATGTTGTGGTTAAAGTTTCTATATTAATTGAGAATAAATTACTATTTAAAATGTTTTTAGCATCACTATATACATCAAAAGCGATATTTTCATCATCAAAACTACCAAGACTTATATGTTTATTTTTATGTGTTATTGAAACTCGATAGTAAACAGAACCATCCTTTTTATTTGTTTTATATACACCAGAAGCCATAAATTCCTCATTTCTTATGCCCAAATTGTCCAATTTTATATAAATGTAATATAATTTTTAAAAAATGTAAATATCTATTGTCATAATAATAAAAGTTGTTGTATAATACTGCGTGTAATTTTATCTGTACTATGTATACGAGGTATAGATAGTTGCAAATTAATGTTTATGTGGAATTATTTTTCACATTGTATAACTGGCGCTATTGCGCAGGAATGGAGTAAGAGATGAGTTTATTTTACAGAAGTACAAGAAATGATAACGTTAAAGTTACTGCATCACAAGCAATTTTAAAAGGTCTTGCAGCAGATGGTGGGTTATTTGTACCGGAAAGTATTCCAACTCTGGACAAAAGCTTAGAAGAATTATCTAAGATGTCTTATGCTGACGTAGCTTATGAAGTTATGAAGCTTATGTTAGATGATTTTACAGAGGAAGAATTAAGAAGCTGTATAAACAAGGCATACGATGCAAAATTTGATACACCAGAAATAGCTCCTATAGTTAAAGCTGATGGAGCATATTTTCTTGAGTTATTCCACGGTTCAACAATAGCATTTAAGGATATGGCATTGTCAATTCTACCACATTTACTTATAACTTCAGCTAAGAAGAATAATGTAAAGAATGATATAGTAATTCTTACTGCTACATCAGGTGATACAGGTAAGGCTGCTCTTGCAGGTTTTGCAGATGTGAAGGGAACTAAGATTATAGTATTTTATCCTAAAAATGGTGTAAGTCCTATTCAAGAAAAGCAGATGGTTACACAAAAGGGTGATAATACATACGTTATTGGAATTAATGGTAATTTTGATGATGCGCAGACAGGTGTTAAGAATATATTTGGCAATAAGGAACTTGAAAAAGTTATGAATGAAGCTGGATATCAGTTCTCATCTGCTAATTCAATTAATATAGGTCGTCTTGTTCCACAGATTGTTTATTATGTGTATGCTTATTCAAGACTTCTTGCTAAAGGCGAGATTAAAGCAGGCGAGAAGATTAATGCTGTAGTACCTACAGGTAATTTTGGTAATATTCTTGCAGCATTTTATGCTAAGAATATGGGACTTCCTATTAATAAGCTTATATGTGCGTCTAATGAGAATAAAGTATTATATGATTTCTTCTCAACAGGAACTTATGATAGAAATAGAGAATTTATTCTTACAACATCACCATCAATGGATATTCTTATTTCAAGTAACCTTGAAAGACTTATATATAGAATAGCAGGCAATAATGCCGAAAAGAATGCTGAACTTATGAAGTTACTTAAGGATACTGGAAAGTATGAAGTTACAGAAGAGATGAAAGAGCAGTTAAGTGATTTTTATGGCAACTATGCTACAGAAGCAGAAGATGCAGCAACTATTAAGAAGATATATGAAAATGATAACTATATAATCGACACTCATACATCAGTTGCAGCGACAGTATATGATAAGTATAGAAAAGAAACAGGTGATGAAACTAAGACAGTTATAGCATCAACAGCAAGTCCATATAAGTTTACAAGAAGTGTTATGAATTCAATTGATACAAAGTATGATACAATGTCAGACTTTGAACTTGTAGATGAACTTTGTAAACTTTCTAATGTTAAAGTTCCACAAGCAATAGAAGACATAAGAACAGCACCAGTACTTCATGATACAGTATGTGAAGTTAATGAAATGTGCGATAATGTAAAGAAAATTCTTGGTATTTAACAGTATCAGATAGCAAAGCAGATTGTGAATTTGCTTTATTATATATTGACAGGCAGAGGCTATTATATAGCAATGTCTGTCAATTTGACGTAAATTAAGGCTAGGTATTATACTTTATTGTATAAAGTATTTGAATTAAAATAGGATTTTTAATATTTGTTGATGAAATTAACATTGAATTATAATGTTAAGAATAGGAACGGTGAAAAATTGAGAAAAAAGATAGACTTTAGTTTTGTAGATATTCATATACATATTTTGTATGGTGTAGATGATGGCCCTAATAATATCAATACAAGTATTGAGATGATTAAGACAGCTTATGATGAAGGTACAAGAAAAATTGTAGCAACACCACATTATCACCCAGCTAAGTGTCGTATGGATTATGAAGAGCTTAAAAGGAGATTTGAAGTATTTAAAGAACAAGTAAAGAATGTATGCCCTGAAATGCAGTGGGCATTAGGCAGAGAAATCTATTATACATCAGATATTCCAGAAGAGCTTGAAAATGGTAAAAATCTTATGATGGGTGACTCAAGATATGTTCTTGTAGAGTATCAGCCTACAGTTGATTATAATTATATGAGAACAAGTATAAGTAATATTATACAGACAGGTCATATTCCATTAATTGCACATATTGAAAGATATATGTGTATAGTAAAAGATATTGACAGAGCATATGAGTTAAAAAATATGGGAGCATTTATTCAGGTAAATGCAGGTTCGGTAATTGGTTCTAATGGTAAAGATATTAAGAAATTCATTAAAAAACTTATGAAGGATGAAATGGTTGATGTCATTGGAACAGATGCACATAGTAATGGTGGTAGAGCACCACTTATAAAAGAATGTGCAGAATATGTTTGTAAAAAATTTGGATATGATTATGCTAAAAGCATATTACATGATAACGCAGAGTTAATATTACAAGGAAAATATTTGGAGGAATAATTAAAAAAATGAGAGAAGAACAAAGACGTAGTGATGAAGTTGAAATAGACTTAAGACAGATATTTTCGATTATTCTTAGTAAAATCGTAATAATTGTTTTAGTCGGAATTATATTTGGACTGGCAGCTTTAATTGGAAGTAAGCTTCTTATAAAGCCTACTTATCAGTCAACAACAAGTCTCTATGTATTAAACAGACAGAGTCAAGGAACTACAACTTACAGTGATTTACAATCATCAACACAGTTGACACAAGATTACGTTGTACTTGTTACAAGTAGAAGTGTTACAGAAAAAGTTATTAGTGAATTAAAGCTTGATTTAACAAATGAAGAACTTGTTAAAATGATAAATGTTAATACACCAACTAATACACGAGTTCTTGAGATAACAGTATCAAGTCACGACCAGAATGAAGCAAAGGAAATAGCTGATAAGGTGGCAGAGGTATCTGCTGATTCAATTGGCGAGATTATGCAGACAGAAAAGGTTACAAGAATAGATGCGGCTCAACTTCCAGAAAAACCAGTAAGCCCAAATGTAATTAAAAATGGTATTATTGCTGGTTTACTTGGAATTATTATTGCTATGGCAGTAGTTATTGTTAAGTTTATTATGAACGACAGAATTAATACATCTGAAGATATTGAGAAGTATCTTGGAATAAGCACACTTGCTCTTATTCCAGTATCAGAAGAACTTGATGATAGTAATGAGGTTGTATCATCAAGAAAAAAAGGTAAGAAAAAGAAAAAGTCTTCAAAGAAAGGATAAAAATAATGCCTACAGTTAAGATACAAAAAATTAGTGATTCAGATTATAGATGTAACGAAGCATATAAGACATTAAGAACTAATATACAGCTTTGTGGTTCTGATATGAAGGTTATAATGTTTACAAGTACAGCTCCGAATGAAGGAAAGTCGAGTGTGTCTTTCAATCTTGCTGTTTCACTTGCTGAGTCAGGAAAGAAAGTAATATTTATAGATGCCGATTTAAGAAAATCAGTTCTTGTAAATAGATATAAGATTACAAGCTCTACAAAGGGACTTACACATTATCTTTCTGGAATGAATAAGTTCGATGAAGTTATATGTACAACTAATGTGGAAAATTTATATGCTGTATTTTCAGGTGTAGTTCCACCTAACCCATCAGAACTTCTTAATAATTCATCATTTGATACATTAATTAAAGCATTAAGAGATATATATGATTATGTAATTATTGATACACCACCACTTGGAAGTGTAACTGATGCTTCAATTGTAGCTCAAAAGTGTGATGGAGCAGTTCTTGTAGTTGCTGCTGATATGGTAAGTTATAAGTTTGTTCAAAAGTCACTAGAACAGTTAAGATTAACACAATGTAAGATTTTAGGTTGTGTGCTTAATAAAGTTGACTTATCTGGCGATGGATACTATGGTAAGTATTATGGAAAATACTATGGTAAGTATTATGGCAATTATGGAAAAGAACACGAAGAATAAAATAATATTATAAGAGATTTATATTATAATTTTAAAATTGCCCCACTTGTATTTCTATATAAAGAGTAATAAGTGGGGCATAAGGTATTAAATAAATCTGAAAATAATGTTATTGTGGGAGAAATATATGAAGAAAAATAAATCCGTTATAGTATATCTTATTATTGCATGTATTTTAGCAGTAATATTTGCGATAATATATTTGGGAGAAGATAGAGAAGCTCCTGTATTAACTATTGATACATCTAAGATAAAGCCTTATTCAAAAGCACAAGGTGAAAATGTGCTAAAAGGATATGTTAAAGCTGTTGATAAGAAAGATGGAGATGTATCTGAAAATGTAATTGTTGAAAATATATATATGTCTTCTGATTTATCTAAAGCAACTGTTATATATGCTGCAAGAGATAATAGCGGAAATGTAAGTAAGATTTCATATATATTTGATTATAATGCTACAGAAGAAGAATTAGAGCAATTAGAAGAAAATGAAGAGACACAAACAACTGCTGATAATACTTCTTCAAAAGACAATAAGAGTGTAAGTACTACAACAAGTCAAGCAGAAAATGAAACATCAGAAGCTAATTCAGAAGATGAAACAGAGCCTGTTACAGTAGAGGGAGGCCCATTGCTTGTTTTTGAAAAGACAGAAGATACGATTAAAGCAGGTTCTGCTTTTAATATTATAGATTACATATCTGAAATATCTGATGATAAAGATACTTCTGCCGCTTTATCAAGAAGAGTTATTACTAATGGAAGGTATGACACTTCAAAAGTGGGTACATATACTATAGATGTGTATTGTACAGATTCAGATAAAAATCAATCTAATCATGTGACATTTACACTTCATGTAAATTAATATATACATAATATTTAAGTCTGTATGTATAATAGATAAGTAAAATATCTATTATATATACAGGCTTATTTTTGTTATCAAAATATAAATTTTTAAAATTTTTAAAATAAGTGTTGACATTATATGTATGTAGTGATATTTTAATTATATTGATATTAGCACTCCACATTAATGAGTGCTAATAAGAAAAGAAAGGAGCAGGTATGATGGAACTGGATGATAGAAAATTAAGAATACTTAAAGCTGTCATACAGAACTATCTTGAGACAGGAGAACCTGTTGGCTCAAGAACCATTTCAAAGTATACAGACTTAAAGTTAAGTTCTGCAACAATAAGAAATGAGATGGCAGACCTTGAAGAACTTGGATATATTATACAGCCTCATACATCAGCAGGACGTATTCCTACAGATAAAGGTTATAGATTATATGTTGATGATATGATGAGTCAAAAGGAATTTGAATTAGATTTCAGAGAAGCAGAAGTGTCTGACAGAGAAAAAGAAGTCGAAACAATGAAAAGTATGTTATCTGAAAAGGTTGACAAGGTTGAAGAACTGCTTCAAAATGTTGCAAAGGTGCTTGCAAAAGATACTAATTATGCAACAATGATTACAACACCACAAGTTAAGGGTAATAAGTTAAAGTTCGTACAGCTTTCACAGCTTGAACCATTAAAAATTCTTGCTGTAATAGTAATGGAAGGCAATATTATAAGAAATAAAGTAATTACTGTAAGTGAAGAACTTACACAAGAGAACTTATTAAAGCTTAATATTCTTCTTAATACAAGTCTTAATGGACTTACACTTGAACAAATGAACTTGGCAATGGTGTCAGCAATGGAAAGTCAGGCAGGAGAACACGCAGCACTTATAAAGGAAGTGTTAGAAGCAATTGTGGAAACAATAAGCAGTGCGGATAATCTCAAGATATATACAAGTGGTGCAACTAATATATTTAAGTACCCTGAGCTGAGTGATAAAACTAAAGCTAGTGAGCTTATATATACTTTGGAAGAAAAACAAAGTCTTACTGGTCTTGTGACAAAGAATAGTGAAGACGAAGATGACAACCATGGTATTCAGGTATATATAGGGAATGAAACTCCGATTGAAACGATGAAAGATTGTAGTGTTGTTACAGCAACATATGAATTACAAGATGGTATGAAGGGAACAATCGGAATTATAGGTCCTAAGCGAATGGATTATGAAAAAGTTGTAGGAACTTTAAAAACAATCCGAGCGCAGTTAGATGATATGTTTAAGAAAACATAGGAAAGGTTGGTTTAAAGGTGTCTAAAAAAGAAGATAAGAAAAAGAAGAAAAATGATGCTGAAATTAAAGAAGAAGCTGTAAATACAGCAACTTCAACAGATGAAGCAAAAGACGCTGATGCCGCTAAAACTGCAAAAGCAGATGACGATGGCACACAAAAGGCTGACGATGCAACAAAGGAAAGTGAAGATAATTCAAAAACTGATTCTAAGGCTTCAAAGAAAGATGCTAAAGATGTTAAGATTGAAGAACTTCAAGACAGAGTTAAACGTCAGATGGCAGAATTTGATAATTTCAGAAAACGTACTGAGAAAGAAAAATCTGCTATGTTTGAAATGGGTGCTTCAGATATAATAAAGAAACTTCTTCCAATAGTTGACAATTTTGAAAGAGGCTTCAAGTCTATAACAGACGAAGAAAAAGAAACTCCATTTGCAAAAGGAATGGATATGGTATACAAGCAGACAATGAAAATGCTTGAAGATGCTGAAGTAAAGCCTATAGAAGCGATTGGATTAGAATTTAATCCAGATTTACACAATGCAGTAATGCACGTAGAAGATGATAGTGTAGGCGAGAATATAATCGTTGAAGAATTTGAAAAAGGCTACACATACAGAGAAACAGTAATTCGTCACAGTATGGTAAAAGTAGCTAACTAACAGTATTAACAATATTCTTTTATAGAAATAATTTTAGGAAGAATGAAAATCAAGAAAGGAAGTAATATTATGGGTAAGATTATTGGTATTGACTTAGGTACAACAAATTCATGTGTTGCAGTTATGGAAGGTGGTAAGCCTGTTGTTATCGCTAACACAGAAGGTTTAAGAACAACTCCTTCAATTGTAGCATTTACAAAGAATGGTGAAAGATTAGTAGGTGACCCTGCAAAACGTCAGGCTGTAACAAATGCAGATAAGACTATTTCATCAATTAAAAGACACATGGGTACAGATTATAAAGTAACAATTGATGATAAGAAGTATTCTCCACAGGAAATTTCAGCTATGATTTTACAGAAGTTAAAGGCAGATGCTGAAAGCTACCTCGGTGAAAAGGTTACAGAAGCAGTTATTACTGTTCCTGCTTACTTTAACGATGCACAAAGACAGGCAACAAAGGACGCAGGTAAGATTGCAGGTCTTGATGTAAAGAGAATTATCAACGAACCAACAGCTGCAGCTTTAGCTTATGGTCTTGATAATGAAGAAGAACAAAAGATTATGGTATATGACCTCGGTGGTGGTACATTCGATGTATCTATTATCGAAATCGGTGATGGTGTTATTGAAGTTCTTGCTACAGCAGGTAACAACAGACTTGGTGGTGATGACTTTGATAACAAGATTACACAGTATATGTTAGATGACTTTAAGGCTAAGGAAGGTGTTGACCTTTCTAAAGATACAATGGCACTTCAAAGATTAAGAGTTGCTGCTGAACAGGCTAAGAAGGAATTATCAAGTGCTGCACAGACAAATATCAACCTTCCATATATCACAGCTACAGCAGAAGGTCCAAAGCATTTTGATATGACTCTTACAAGAGCTAAGTTCGATGAATTAACACATGACCTTGTAGAAAAGACAGCAGAACCAGTTAGAAACGCATTAAATGATGCTGGTCTTACAGCTTCAGACCTTTCAAAGGTATTATTAGTTGGTGGTTCTACAAGAATACCAGCAGTTCAGGATAAGGTAAAGCAATTAACAGGACATGAACCAAGTAAGACTCTTAACCCAGATGAATGTGTTGCTATCGGTGCTTCTATTCAGGGTGGTAAGCTTGCTGGTGATGCAGGTGCAGGTGAAGTACTTCTTCTTGATGTTACACCACTTTCACTTTCTATCGAAACAATGGGTGGTATTGCTACAAGACTTATCGAAAGAAATACAACAATTCCTACAAAGAAGAGTCAGGTATTCTCAACAGCCGCTGATAACCAGACAGCCGTTGATATTAACGTAGTACAGGGTGAAAGACAGTTCGCTAAGGATAACAAGTCACTCGGTCAGTTCAGACTTGATGGTATTCCACCAGCAAGACGTGGTGTACCTCAGATTGAAGTTACATTTGATATTGATGCAAATGGTATCGTAAATGTATCTGCTAAGGATTTAGGAACAGGTAAGGAACAGCATATTACAATTACTGCTGGTTCTAACATGTCAGATGAAGATATTGATAAGGCTGTTAAGGAAGCTGCTGAATTTGAAGCTCAGGATAAGAAGCGTAAGGAAGGAATTGAAGTTCGTAATGATGCAGACTCAATGGTATTCCAGACACAGAAGGCTCTTGATGAAGCAGGTGATAAGCTTGATGCTTCTGATAAGGCTGCTGTAGAAGCTGACCTTAACGCATTAAAGGCATTAGTTGATGGCTCTGATGCTGAAAATATGACAGATTCTCAGATTGATGATATCAAGGCTGCTAAAGAAAAGTTAATGGAAAGTGCTCAGAAGCTTTTCGCTAAGTTATATGAAGCACAGGCAGGAGCAGGTGCTGCAGGAGCTGGCCCTGATATGGGAGCTGGTGCAAGTGCAGGAACAGACGCAGGTGCTAATGCTTATGGTGATGATGTTGTTGACGGAGATTATAAAGAAGTCTAATTACTAAATTAGTAAAGTGATTTTAAATAACAGTTGACTATATTAGATAAATAATTTATGCTTATATAACGAATATAACTATAAGCAATAAACAGCAGATTGAATTTATTTGATTTTGTTGTGATTTATAAACTGCATGGGAGCTTATAGTTCCTGTGCAGTTTTAGTGTTATAAAATAAAGACTAATTAGACATGGAGGATAATCATGGCAGATAAAAGAGATTATTATGAGGTGCTAGGCGTTTCAAAAGATGCTGATGAAGCAACAATTAAAAAAGCATATCGTAAGCTCGCTAAGAAATACCACCCCGATACTAATCCCGGAGATAAAGAAGCTGAAGCTAAGTTCAAAGAAGCATCAGAAGCATATGCTGTTCTTAGTGACTCTGAGAAACGTAGACAGTATGACCAATTTGGTCACGCCGCATTTGAAAATGGCGGTGGCGGTGGAGCTAGTGGATTTGACTTTGGTGATATGGGAGACATTTTCGGAGATATATTTGGCTCTGATATCTTTGGTAGTATGTTTGGCGGTGGTAGAAGCCGTAATAACAATGGCCCAAGACGTGGTGCTGATATAAGAGTAAATGTAAGAATAACATTTGCTGAGTCAGTAACTGGTACATCTAAGACAATTGACGTTACTTTAAAAGACCCTTGTAGCAAGTGTAACGGAACTGGTGCAAAGCCGGGAACACACCCTGAAACTTGTAGCAAGTGTGGTGGTAAAGGTCAAGTCGTTTATACACAGCAGTCAATGCTTGGTATGGTAAGAAATGTACAGCCATGCCCAGACTGTAACGGAACAGGTAAGATTATAAAAGAGAAGTGTCCAGACTGTTATGGTACAGGATATATCAGCTCTAAAAAGACTATTGAAGTTAAGATACCAGCAGGTATTGATAATGGTCAATGTGTTCGTATTCAAGGAAAGGGTGAACCGGGAGTAAATGGCGGACAAAGAGGTGACCTCTTAGTTGCAGTTATGATTTCTGCTGACCCAGAATTTGAAAGAGATGGATACAATATCTTCTCTAATGTAAAGATAAGCTATCCAACAGCAGTTCTTGGTGGTGAAATTAAAGTAAAGACTGTTGATGGTGAAGTGTTATACGATGTTAAGCCGGGTACAGACTCTGGTACAAGAGTAAGACTTAAAGGCAAGGGTATGCCAACAGTAAGAAATGCTTCAGTTCGTGGTGACCACTATATCACACTTGTTGTTGATATTCCTAAGAAGCTTACATCTGAACAAAAAGATTTGCTTGTTGAATATGAAAAGGCTCTTACAGGAAATGAAAGACCTCATAAGAGAAAAGGACTTTTTAATAGATAATATTTTAAACTGCGGTATTAAGTTGATTTTCTTAATATCGCATTTTAATTTTATTAAGATATTTATAATGGATATATTAAAGTTGGATATTATTAATGAAGTAACAATAAGAGCAATTGAAGATTGAATAAAATTTCCCTATTTATTATTTATAATAATGAGTAGGGGGATTTTTAATTTAGTATGTGTTAGAAACTTGTATAACATACCTAAAATGTGATATTATATTTATTAAAAAAGGTTTATATATAAGCCTGTTAGAATTAAGAAAGGTAATGGCTTTAATGGAATTGAATAAAAGATTAGAAGAACTTTCTACATTAGATTTAAGTAAATATGATTTGATAAAGACAGAAAAGTTAGAAGACATTAACAGTATTGGTCTTCTTCTTAAGCATAAGAAAAGTGGTGCAAGAGTTGTTATAATTACAAATGACGATGAGAATAAAGTATTTTCAATAGGTTTTAAAACCCCACCATATAACAATACTGGATTACAGCATATTATAGAACATTCAACACTTTGTGGTTCAAGAAAGTATCCAGTAAAAGACCCATTTGTTGAATTATGCAAAGGCTCACTTAATACATTTTTAAATGCTATGACATACCCAGATAAGACAGTGTATCCAGTAGCAAGTTGCAATGACGCTGATTTTAAGAATATTACAGATGTATATATGGACGCAGTATTTTATCCTAACATCTATAAAGTGCCAGAAATATTTAAACAAGAAGGCTGGCATTATGAGCTTGAAAATGCAGAAGATGATATAAAGTTCAATGGTGTAGTATTTAATGAAATGAAGGGCGTATATTCATCACCAGACGATGTACTTTCAAGACAAACTTTTGTATCATTATTTCCTGATACAGCGTATAAAAATGAGTCAGGCGGTGTACCATCACAGATACCAGACCTTACTTATCAAGAATTTTTAGATTATCACAAGAATTATTACCACCCAGTTAATTCATATATATACATTTATGGTGATATTGATGTGCAGGAAAGACTTGACTATCTTGATAAAGATTATTTAAGTGCATTTGACAAGGACAGTGTGTCAATTAATTCAGATATAGAGCTTCAAAAGCCATTTGATGAAGTTAAATATGAAACACATAAATATTCAATAACAGACGATGAACCATTAACGGACAACACTTATCTTTCATACAATATGGTTGTTGGTACTTCCTTAGATGATAAGTTATATCTTGCAATGCAGATACTTGATTATGCGTTAATTCTAGCACCGGGTGCTAAGTTAAAGCAGGCACTTCTTGATAAGGGAATAGGTACAGATATTGAAAGTAGTTACGAGTCATCAATGTATCAGCCTATGTATTCTATTATTGCAAAGAATGCACAACAAGACCAAAGAGATGAATTTGTTAAGGTTGTAAGAGAAGTCTTAACTGATATCGTGGAAAATGGTATTGATGAAAGAATGATACTTGCAGGTATTAACTATTATGAATTTAAGTACAGAGAAGCTGATTTTGGGCCTTATCCAAAGGGACTTATGTATTATCTTACAATGATGGATAGCTGGCTTTATGATGAGAATAAGCCATTTATTCACATTGAAGAAGGAGATACATTTAACACAATAAGAAAAGAAGCAAGTGAAGGGCTTTTTGAAAATATCATAAAAGAATATATGCTTGACAATAATCATGCGTCTGTAATAAGTCTAGTTCCTGAGCATGGTTTAGAAAAGATAAGAGCTGAAGAAGAAGCTAAGCGATTGGCAGATTATAAAGCTTCATTAACAGACGAACAAATAAATGAGTTAGTTGAGCAAACTAAGGCATTAAAGCTATATCAAGATGAGCCATCAAGTCAGGAAGATTTGGAAAAGATACCAATGCTTAAGCTTTCAGATATAAATAGAAATCCTGCGAAGTTTTATATTGATAAGAAAGATATTAATGGTGTTGATGTTATTCATCACAATATGTTTACTAATAAGATAGCATATATTATTCTTTCATTTGACTGTAAAAATGTACCAGACGAGCTTATATCATATATAGGACTTTTAAGTGCAACTATTGGTCTTATGGATACTGAAAATTTCACATATCCAGAGCTTACTAATGAGATAAATATTAACTGCGGTGGAATAACAGCAGATGCTTCTATTTATACAGATAGCAAAGAACTTGATAAGTACAGTATTAGATTTGAGATTAAGGGCAAAGTACTTTATGAAAAAATGAAGTTTGTGCTTGATATGATGAATGAAATAATATTTAACACTAAGTATTCAGATTATAAGCGACTTAAAGAGATTATCGCAAGAATTAAGTCAAGACTTGAAAGTACAATGACAAGCTCTGGACATACAGTAGCAATGCTTAACGGTATGGCACAATTTTCAGAAACTTCTTTCTATTCTAATAAGATAAGAGGTTATGAGTTCTATAGACTTATACAAGACCTTGATAAGAACTTTGAAGCAAAGAAAGAAGAAATCGCTAATAATCTTAAAAAGACAGTTGAGCTTATATTTACAAGAGATAATCTTAAAGTAAGCTTGACAGCAGACGAAGTAGGTTATAAAGACTTTGTTGAACCAGTTGATACATTTATAAAGACATTGAATAAATCGGACATAGGTGACAAGGCAGTTGTAAGAGCATTTGAAAAAGTTAATAATAAAAAAGCATTTACTTCATCATCACAGGTGCAGTATGTTGCAAGATGTGGTAACTTTGTTGAAAATGGATATAGCTATACAGGTGCACTTAAATTATTAAAGATTATTTTCTCTTATGATTATTTATGGCTTAATGTGCGTGTTAAGGGTGGAGCTTACGGTTGTATGAGTGGTTTTTATAGAAATGGTGACACTTATATGGTTTCATATCGTGACCCTAATCTTAAGGAAACAAATCAGATATTTGAGCAGGCAGCAGACTATGTTGCTAACTTTAATGTAAGTGACAGAGATATGGTTAAGTTTATTATTGGAACAATTGGCGATATGGATACACCTATGAACCCAGCGGCTAAAGGTTCACGTTCATTCAGTGCATATATTTGTAATAGTGATTATGAAACACTTAAAAAAGAAAGAGCGCAGGTTATAGACGCAACAGTTGAAGATATAAGAAATCTTGCACCGCTTATTAAATCAGCAATTGATGAGAATTATTTAAGTGTTGTAGGTAGTCAAACAAAGATTAATGAAAATAGCGAAATGTTTGATGAGATAGTACCGTTATTTATTTCTTAATATTATATATAAGCTATTATATGATTTATGCAAATAATTAGTCACAGTCTGTACTTACAAAAGACTTTGGCGAGTATTGCAATAACTTGAGAATTTATAAACAGTAATTTTATATTTAGATATTGGTTTATTATGTATAATGATAGAATGAAATGGAGAAAATTATGAATTTAGATGAAATGCTTGCGGCAAGTGGTATTAGTGGAGGTGCTGCTGCCGTTAATGGAAATACAAAGTCAGGGTTTGTTACATTTATAGGTCGTCCTAACGTGGGTAAGTCAACACTAATGAATAGACTTATCGGACAAAAGATTGCCATTACATCAAACAAGCCACAGACAACAAGAAATAAGATACAGACAGTATACACAGACGAAAGAGGTCAGATAGTATTTGTTGATACACCAGGTATTCACAAGGCAAAAAATAAACTTGGTGAATACATGGTTGGAACTGCTGAAAAAACTATTGGTGAAGTTGATGTAATATGCTGGCTTGTTGAGCCAACTACATTTATCGGAGCTGGTGAACAGCATATTATCGAGAAATTAAAGAAAGTTAATGCACCAATTATTCTTGTTATCAACAAAGTCGATACAGTTAAAAAAGAAGAAGTGCTTCCAGTAATTGATAAGTACAGAACAGAAGTTGATTTTGCGGAAATAATACCTATATCAGCAAGAAATGGTGACAATACTAATGAACTTGTTGACGCAATATTTAAGTATCTTCCTTATGGCCCTATGTATTACGATGAAGATACAATTACTGACCAGCCAATGCGTCAGATAGTAGCAGAGCTTATAAGAGAAAAGGCACTTCATGCACTTAATGAAGAAATACCACATGGTATTGCAGTAGTTATTGACAGTATGAAAGAACGTAAGGGCAGAAATGGTAAGATTACAGATATTCAAGCTACAATAATTTGTGAGCGAGATTCTCACAAGGGAATTATAATCGGAAAAGGCGGAGCAATGCTTAAAAAGATAGGTGCAAATGCCAGATATGAAATCGAAAAACAGCTTGATATGAAAGTTAATTTACAGCTTTGGGTAAAGGTTAAAAAAGAGTGGCGTGACAGTGATATTCTTATTAAGAACTTTGGTTATGACAAGAAAAAAGATGACATGTAATATCACAAATTATAAAAAGGAAAATCAATGAATGACCTTATAGAAGTTACAGGCATAGTTATATCTTCTATGCCTGTTGGTGAATATGACAGAAGAATAGTGCTTCTTACAAAAGAAAGGGGCAAAATAGCCGCATTTGCAAAAGGAGCAAGGCGACCTAACAGTCATTTAGTTGCTGTTACAAGAACATTTGCTTTTGGAAATTTTAGTTTATATGAAGGTAGAAGCTCTTATAATATAACTCAAGCTCAGATTAGTAATTATTTTGAAAATGTAGTTACAGACTTTGATGCTGTGTGTTATGCTTGTTATTTTGCTGAAATGGCAGAGTATTTTGCAAAGGAAAATCTTGACGCTTGTGAAATGATTAATCTTTTGTATGCTTCACTAAAAGCACTTACAAATGAAAGGCTGCCAAATGAGCTTGTAAGATATATATACGAATTAAGACTTATATGGATTAATGGCGAATGTCCCGAATTTTTTAAATGCAAATGTTGTGGTAACAGTGAGCGATTAACCGTTTTTTCAATGGAGTATGAGTCTGTATTTTGTAGTGAATGTGTTAAATTAAATAAGAGCAATATAAAAGACGCAGTTATCCTTAACAATTCAACGATTTATACATTACAATTTATAATAGCAACGCCAATAGGAAAGCTTTTTACATTTGTTGTATCAGATGAAGTGCTTGCACAATTAAGGCTAGTACTAGGACGAATAAGGGCAGTAACATTTGATAAGAAAATGAAATCAGAAGAAATGCTTCCTAAGTAATATTAGTGAAATAAAGAAGGAAATTAAAATGGTAAATAAAAATCACAATAATCAGAAAAAGATTGCAGTTATTAATGACATATCTGGTTTTGGAAGGTGTTCTATTGCAGTTGAGCTTCCAATTATATCAGCTCTAAAGGTGCAATGCTGTCCGCTGCCAACGTCAATATTTTCAAATCACACAGGTTTTGAAAGCTTTTTCTTTGATGATTACACAGATAAAATGACTAGCTATATGAATGAATGGATTAAGCTTGACCTTAAGTTTAATGGTATATGTACAGGTTTTTTAGGTTCTGAAAAGCAGATAAGAATAGTAGAGGAATTTCTTTCACATTTTAAGACTAAGGAGAACATTACTATAATAGACCCAGTTATGGGGGATTATGGAAAAATGTATCCTACATACACAAAGGAAACTTGTATGGAAATGAAAAAGCTAGTAAGATATGCTGACATTTTAACACCTAATCTTACAGAAGCCTGTATACTTACAGATACTCAGTATCACGACAATTGGTCAAAAAAAGAGCTTGACACTTTGGCAGAAAAGCTTTCAAGTATAGGACCTGAAAAAATAGTTATTACGGGAATACAGCAGGGAAAGTATGTTGCTAATTTTTGTTATGAAAAGAACAAAGCTAGTTATATGATAAGAACAGTAAAAGTAGGAACTCAAAGGTCTGGAACGGGTGATATATTTACATCAATTATAGCAGCAGACGCAGTTAATGGAGTTGACTTTCACACATCTGTTAGGAAAGCTTCTATATTTATTAAAAAATGTATCTTAAAATCTATAGAGCTTGACATACCATTAACTGATGGAGTATGCTTTGAAGAATTACTTACAACATTAAAGTAAAATATTATATAAATATATATTTTAGTTTTGAAATTATTATAGAAAGCTTGAATGTAATAGTTAAATAGGTTAAGTAAAGTTAATTTAAAAGTTTGATATAATATAGAAAATAGAAGGAGTATAGATATGGAAATTTTATACAAAGTACATAACAACTTATATGTTAATATGACTAATAAATGTCCTTATTCATGTACATTTTGTCTTAGACAGACAATGGATAGAATAGGTGAGTCAGACAGATTGTGGCTTGAAAGAGAGCCATCTGTTGAAGAAGTCTGTCAAGAATTTGACAAATTCAACATGAACGAATTTGAAGAAGTAGTATTTTGTGGTTTTGGTGAACCGACAGAAAGATTTGACGACCTTATAAAAGTTGCAAAGTTTGTAAAGGAAAAGTTTAATAAAAAGACTCGTATTAATACAAATGGTGTTGGTAGTCTTATTAATAAAAGGGATATTACACCAGAGATGGAGGGACTTATAGATACTATTTCAATAAGTCTTAACAATCCGCACAAAGACGAATATCTTGCACTTGTAAGAAGTAAGTTCGGTGAACAGTCTTTTGATGAAATGCTTGACTTTGCAAAGAAGTGTACAAAGTACATTCCTAACGTAGTGCTTACAACGGTTGATACTACTATTTCACATGAGGAAGAAGAAGAATGTAGAAAGATATGTGAAAGCATAGGAGCAACTTATAGAATACGTCCGTGGGAAGAATAAAAGGGGACTTTTTGTATTTTGTAAGATAGGATATGTTGTGAAGGATAGCAGGATTAGATAAAACATTCACACACCAGTGAAAGTACAATTAGCTATATTTGTATGCCCACATCGAACAAGAGTGTTAGCTGTTGTCATACAAATCTATCAAATTGTTCTTTAAATGGTGTATTCATTGTTTTATCAAATAACGCACTCTCTTGTTGATTTGTTGATTAGGGCAAAATACTGGGTTAGATATTATGGGGGAGATGGGTTAATGAAAAATAGCTTATTTGTTGATTAGAGTAAAATGCTCATGTTAATATGGGTGATTAGTTAATAGATAGTATGGAGATAGTTTTTTGTTTAAGGCTAAATGATTATGGTGTGTTTTGGAATACTGATATTAATTGTGGGGTTATTGGATATGGTAAAAGATTGGTGGCTTTTTGACAAAATATTATGATTTAGAGAGAAGAATATTGACAGTTATAGTGTATACAAGGTATTATAAAGGGCGCATTATGTTGTGGTGTGACGGTATTGCTTAGTTGTGATGTGGTTACAATGTGGCTTTTGCGATTTGGTTTGAAAGGAGAAATGAAAATGAATTTATTTAAGAAACTTACAGCGATAAGTACTGCTGTATTGCTTGGCGTTACTGCGCTTGCAGGGTGTGGGGGTGCTAGTAATAGTGCTTCTACTGAACAGAGTAGTACGACGCAAATGACTACTTCGGTTGAATATGTTAAGCAGGATATTGAGGTTGCGGCACTTAAAGGGCCTACAGCTATCGGTATGGTTAAGATTATGGATAATGCTAAAAATGGTGTAGCTGAAAATAATTATAATTTCCATATTGAAGCTACGGCTGACGCATTTACAGCACAGCTTATTAAAGGTGATATTCAGCTTGCAGCACTTCCATGTAATGCGGCAGCTACTCTTTATAATAAGAGCAATGGTAAAATTCAAGTACTTGGTATTAATACATTAGGTGTACTTTATGTGCTTGACACTGGTAATTCCATTCAGAACGTGGAAGACCTTAAGGGTAAGACTATTTATACAACTGGTAAGGGTACAACACCTGAGTATACTTTAAGACATCTTCTTAAATCAGCAGGAATTGACCCTGATAATGATGTTAATATAGAATTTAAGTCAGAAGCTTCTGAAGTTGCGGCTGTTATTTCACAAAGTAGTGAAGAAGTAATTGCTATGCTTCCACAGCCTTATGTTACAACTGTTATGGCTAACAATGAAAATGTAAGAATAGCACTTGATGTTACTAAGGAATGGGAAAAGCTTTCTGGTAGTGATAGTACAGTTGTTACTGGCGTTGTAGTAGTTAATACAGAATATTATAAAAATAATAAAGAAGCAGTTGACAAGTTTGTGCAAGAATATAAAAATTCTGTAGAGTATGTTAATAATAATGTAGATAGTGCTGCACAGCTTGTAGAAGATTTTGATATATTTAAGGCAGCAATAGCTAAAAAAGCAATACCTAATTGTAACATTACATTTATTAATGGAAATGAAATGAAGACTAATATTAACAACTATCTTAAGGTATTGTATGATGAAAATGAAGCATCTGTTGGTGGAAAACTTCCAGAAGATGACTTTTATGCAGGCTTATAAAAATTTTAAATATTTGTTGATATAATGCAACATTTTTTAAGGATAATTCGTATTATTAGTAGAAGCTGATAATACGAATTATTTTTTTATGTCAACAACGAGCCGAAGTCTGTGCTTGTATGTGAAGTTGAAAAACTCGCAAAGTGTATTCGTATAGGTGTATGTTGTGATTAGATTTTGTTGGGAGGATAGACAGCGTGGCGTGGCAGTATTCAAAAGAAGAATTTGAAAAGGTGGTAAGAACTTATGGCGATGATGTTTTTAGACTAGCTTATACAAGGGGTGGAAATGCTGACCATGCCAAAGACATTTATCAAAGTGTGTTTTTAAAATTATATACAAGTTCAAATCAGTTTGAAACGGGAGAACATATTAAGGCTTGGTGGTGAATATGTTTAAAGATGATTATAAAGACAGGTGAAATTGTTTGTGTTGTAAAAAAGGCTGATTATAACAATAATTATGCTTCCAATATGAAAGCTTACGGCGGAGTAGAGTTTTTTACAATGCAGAATTATAAAACGAACACAGATACGAATGGATATATTTATGAAAGTACAGGTTTATATTTGTATGCCATTATCGAACAGGGGTGTTCGCTATTGTCATACAAATATAG
>URYE01000029.1 GCA_900551945.1 uncultured Eubacterium sp.
AGGTGGAAACTTAAATATCAAACTTCTTAAATAGATACATTAGTATCTTAGAAGCCCATTACCTTTAGGTGATGGGTAAGTTCACTTTAATGCTTATAAGTATATTAATATCACATTATATAAACTTTATAACTACCGCCTAAATACTGGGCTTATACCTAATCTATCTTTTTTAAATTCATAAATTTTTTTTAATATTTTTTGATAAAAAAATTTTATTTTCTTTAATTTTTGTGGTTTTTGAGCCATTTTTTAAAATTGTTCTTATTGAAATACAATTCTTTTTGTATGTTTACTATTGTATTTTAAAAATATTGTGATAGAATATAAAAGTTGCTAATCATATCGAACGCAATCATTTAACATATTGAAAGGATAATTTTATGAAAATGAAACGTGAAGACATAAGAAATATCGCTATTATTGCACACGTTGACCATGGTAAGACTACTTTGGTTGATGAACTTCTTAAGCAAAGCGGTACTTTCCGTGAAAATCAGGAAGTTGCAGAACGTGTAATGGACTCAAACGATATTGAACGAGAAAGAGGTATTACAATTCTTTCTAAAAACACTGCCATCACATATAAAAACACAAAAATCAACATCATTGATACTCCAGGCCATGCTGACTTTGGTGGAGAAGTTGAACGTGTTCTTAAAATGGTAAACGGTGTTGTTCTTGTTGTTGATGCATTTGAAGGTGTTATGCCTCAGACTAAGTTTGTTCTTCAGAAAGCTCTTGACCTTAATCTTTCTGTAATTGTATGTATCAATAAGATTGACAGACCAGAAGCAAGACCTAATGAAGTTATTGATGAAATATTAGAATTATTTATAGACCTTGATGCTAATGAAGACCAGCTTGACTGTCCATTTATATTTGCTTCAGCTAAATCTGGATATGCTATGGCTGATTTAGGTGACGAACCTAAAGATATGCAGCCTTTATTTGAATGTATCGTCAATAATATCCCAGCTCCAGAGGGTGACCCTGATGCTGATACTCAGATGCTTATTTCTACTATTGACTATAATGAATTTGTTGGTAGAATTGGCGTTGGTAAAATTGATAATGGTAAGATTAAAGTTAATCAGGAAGTTATGATTGTCAATCACCATGACCCAAGTGTTAAAAAGAGAGTAAGAGTTACTAAGCTTTATACATTTGATGGTCTTAAAAAGGTAGAAACTTCTGAAGCTTCTGTTGGTGAAATAGTTGCTGTTTCAGGTATTGCAGATATCCACATTGGTGATACACTCTGTTCCGTTGAAAACCCTGTGGCTATTCCTTTCCAGAAGATTTCTGAACCTACTCTTTCTATGGACTTTATGGTTAATGACAGTCCTCTTGCTGGTAAAGAAGGTAAGTTTGTTACTTCTAGACATATTCGTGACAGACTTTTCAAGGAACTTAATACTGATGTCAGCTTAAGAGTAGAAGAAAACCCTGGTTCAGAAAACTCATTTAAGGTATCTGGTCGTGGTGAACTTCATCTTTCAGTTCTTATTGAAAATATGAGACGTGAAGGTTATGAATTTGCTGTAAGTAAGGCTGAGGTTCTTTTCCATACTGATGAACGTGGAAAGAAGCTTGAACCTATTGAACTTGCTTATATTGATGTTCCTGATGACTGTACTGGTGCTGTTATTCAAAAGCTTAGTCAAAGAAAAGGTGAACTTCTTGGTATGACTCCTATTAATGGTGGTTATACACGTTTACAGTTCTCTATTCCTTCTCGTGGTCTTATCGGCTATAGAGGTGAATTTATGACTGATACTAAGGGTAATGGTATTATTAACACTTCTTTTGAAGGTTATGAAGAATACAAGGGTGATATTTCTTATAGAAAGACTGGTTCACTTATTGCTTATGAAAGTGGTACTACTTTAACTTATGGTCTTTTCAATGCACAGGACAGAGGTACTCTTTTCGTTGGCCCTGGTGAAGAAGTATATGCTGGTATGATTATCGGTGAAAACCCTCGTACAGAAGATATTGAAGTTAATGTATGTAAGGGTAAGCACCTTACTAATACTCGTTCTTCTGGTGCTGATGAAGCATTAAGACTTGTTCCACCTAAAATTCTTAGTCTTGAACAAGCTCTTGATTATATTGATACAGATGAACTTCTTGAAGTTACACCTGAACATTTAAGAATTCGTAAGAAAATTCTTGATTCTACAGCTAGATACAGAGCTAATAAAAAATAATATTTAGTATTCAATTATTTTAATAGTAGGTTAGGAACTAGCCAAACTTATACGCTTGTGGACTTTATTTAAAATACTAATTAATAAGTATTATAAAGGTTGAAGCAAGAAGCACATTTGCTTTATGCTTATGTGCCGTTTCCTTTATTATATTAATTAAAATTTAAGATAGAGCGCAATGAACTGCGCATTGATGGAGGTAATAATTATGATGGACAGCGATTTAGGCGCAAAAGTTAAAAAGTTAAGAATTTCTCATGGACTTACACAGGAAGACGTTGCTAAGGCACTTGATGTTACTCCTGGTTATATTAGTAACGTAGAAAATGGTCGTAACCTTATGACTCTTAGAATGTTATCATATTATGCAGAACTTACTGGAGTTTCACTTGACTATCTTGCAGGTAGTGTTGATAAGACATATCAAAATACAGCTCTTGATAACGAAATTACATCTATTCTTAATAAGTTAAATTCTGAACAGAAGGAAAAGGTTATCGCTACATTAAGACTTTGGTTTGGTAATCAAAACGCATAATATTTTATGTGATTAATATATATAATTAGAGAGTTTATCTATCAACTATAAACTCTCTAATATTTTTTATTGGCTTTTTTGCAAAACAGCTTTAACATAATAAAAGTATTTTACATCTCTAGCACTTTTAAAATAAATTCTTTTTGAGCTGACATACAATCATTATACTTTATGACTGTATAACTTTCATTTGATAGAACTCGCCTTTTAGTGCCATTAATTCGTCAAATGTTCCGTATTCTATACATTTTCCATCTGCTATTACTGCTATTTTATCTGCATCTTTTATTGTCGACAACCTGTGTGCTACTATAAATGTTGTTCTGCCCTCTGTTAAGTTATTTAGTGAATCTTGTATTAACTTCTCTGAAATACTGTCTAGGGCTGATGTGGCTTCATCTAAGACTATCACTTTAGGATTTCTTATAAGTGCTCTTGCGATTGATATTCTTTGTCTTTGACCGCCTGAGAGCTTTCCGCCATGCTCTCCTACCATTGTATCTATTCCATTTGGAAGTGAAGCTATTAAATCTGTTAAATTAGCAGCTTTTATTACTTTTTCAAGCATATCATCATCTACATTTTCAATTCCATAAGTTATATTATCTCTTATTGTTCCCGAAAATAGAATAGAAGTCTGTGGTACTACCGCTAAATGCTTTCTGTATGACCTTAAATCTATCGTACTTAAATCTTTGCCATCTAATAACACTTGACCAGAATTGGCAAAATTAAAGCCTATTACAAGGTTCAAAATAGTTGATTTTCCTGCTCCCGACTCCCCTACAAGCGCTATTGTTTCTCCTTGTTTTACTTTTAAATTTAAGCCATTTAATACGTCTTTGCCATCGGCATTGTATTTTAAATGTACATCTTTAAATTCAAAACTTCCCTTTACATCGTCTATAACTTCCTTGCCTTCGTTTTGTTCTATATCTTCTTCCAACAATACTTCACCAATTGAATTAACTGATTCCACACCTTTTGCTATTGTTGGTATTAATGACATAAGTGATGAAACTTGTGCTACTATTGTGGCAAAATAACTTTGATAAAGTGTAATATCTCCGGGTTGGATTGTTGACTTTAATGCAAGCATACCAGTAAACGCAAGACATACTACTTGAAATACTTGAAAAATTGCCCAACCTACTGAGCCAAATAATGACTGTATAATATCAAGCTTATAGCCTTTTTCTGCAACTGCAAAAAGCTGTCCACTCATTTTGTGAACTTCTTCTTCTTCAAGTGCATGAGCTCTAGTTACTGGTATAAGCTCAACCATTTCCATAACTCTTGCAGAAGTTTCTTCCATTTCTTTTCTAAACTCATTATTTCTTGTTCGCATTATATTTCTAAAAAACACCATCGTAAGCGCAGCAATTGGCGTTGTAAGAAGAAAGAATACGAACACCATTAAACTCTTTGATATAGTAACAGCAAGTGCTATTCCTATATTTAAGGCAATATTTAATATACTAAGAAACATTTGTGTTGACAGTGTTTCAACGGCTTCAACATCTCGCATTATTTTTGACTGTAAACGCCCCGACTGTGTTTCCTTGTGATAAGAAATTGACAGTTGTTGCAGCTTTCTTACTAAAGCCTTTCTAAGCCCTGTTTCTGCATATCTTGTCGCTAATGACTTGTATCTTGTATACATATAATTAGTCGGTACATTAATTGCTATCAGAATTACCATTATAATTGACTCAATAATAATATTTATGTATGTATCTGGTGCTCCTGACGTTATATCGTTAATAATATTTGCTGTAATTATAGGAAGTACCCATACAGGACAGTGCTTTATAAAGAAAAATATAACTGCTAAAACGAATTTATTGTAATTGCCCCTATACAAACCCACTAATATCCTTAGTGGGTGACCCTTATATTTCTTATAGCACTCAATAAACCAACTTTCTACGTCAATCCCTTTTGGTGCTTTTAAATTCATCATAAGTCTATCTCCTCATATTTTTTTATTATAACTTAGGTGATTATAAAAATTTGACAACATTATAAAACCTAACTTTTTAAAAATAGCAGGAGAATATAAATCTATACTTCCCCTGCTATTTAATAAATATAATCTTAATAAATACTAAATTTATAATATTTGAAAGCTTTTGAAATTAAAATATTTAATATATGCAGGTCAACAATGTTGTAATTTTGCTTTGCACTTTATTAATATTTTTATAATATTAAAACTCTACAAGTAATAAATTAACATTTATTACTTAGTTATCTTTCTTAATTACATCAACATTTTCTGCCACAATTGCTTCGCCCTCACAGCCATTTATGTTTACATTCTTAAGAATAAGTTCTTCAACATTACTTACTACAAGACCTTGCTTAGAAGCTTCATCACAGCCTAACATCATAGCGGCTACGCCTGATTTTGCTTCTTTTGCATACTCAAAATTAATATTTTCAAATGTAAGTCTAGTTATCTTCTTTTCTGGAAGACCACAGATATACGCACCTGCAACGTGACAATTTGTTGCATTAATATTTTTAAATGTAAGTCTTTCAATTGAAGGTGTTCTGTCATCAACAGGAAGGGCTTTCTTTGTACCTACATATTCTGTCTTACCATCTGGGTCGCAGAAATAGAAGCTGTTTACAACAAATGGTGTCATTACGTTGTCCATATCAATATTTTCAAAGGAAATATCATCAAGCACTGAAAGCTTTCCTCTGCCTCGTCTAGTCTTAACTCGTAAACCTCTATCTGTATTCATAAATAAACAATCTGTAATATGAACATTTTTAACACCAGCAGCTATCTCACTACCTACTGTTACAGCACCATGACCATCTCTCATACAGCACTGTCTTACTGTCATGTCTGATGTTGGTATTTGATACTTTCTAGCCATGTATATCTTGCCAGATTTAATTGCTATACAGTCATCACCTACTGAAATATATGTTCCAAGTACAAGCACATCTTGACAGCTTTCAGGGTCAAGACCGTCTGTATTGTGTGAATTAGCAGGGTTTTTAATCTTAACATCTATAAACTTAAGGTGATTGCTAAAATATGGGTGTAAAGTCCATGATGGTGAGTTCTGCACTGTAATACCGTGCATTGTCACATTTTCACAGTGATTAATAAAGAAAAGTCGTGGTCGCCATGCGATTACTCTTTCTTTACAATTCTTCCACCAGTTGTCAAATGATGTATTGCCATCTACAATACCCTCACCTGTAATTACTACATTTTTAACATTGATACCACATACTATCGCTGAAAATGTATCTATAGGATTGCCTTCCCATGAACCGAGATTGTATTCTTTTTCTTCATCGTAAGATTCGATAATTCCCGGTAAGATTGGGAACTTTTCTCTTTCTGTATAAGCTGAAAGAACAGCTCCCTTAGCAAGCTCTAATGTTAAATCACTCTTTAAAAAGATACTTGAAATCTTGTATACACCTTCTGGAACAAGAACTCTTGAGTCTTTAGGGCAAGCCATAATTGCACATTGAATTGCATTAGTATCATCATGAACACCATCACCAAATGCACCGAATTCTCTTACATTTAATGTAACAAATTCATAATCTGTCTTAAATGTAATTGGCTCAATTGTCTTTCCATCATATATAACACTTACTTTATATTCTGTATCAGGAGTAAGTCCATAAAGTGAAGTTATAACTTTATCACTATCCATAAATTTTTCGTCATTTACAAATATCTCGTATTGTTTTTCTGTATAATATTTTCCTGACTCTGTAAGCTCTATAACTGCATTTCTACTTGTATTTGTAACTAATTTTAACTCCATAATACGCCTCCCTTATTTCTTCCATAATCCTGATATTCTCTATTTCTTAAACTTTCACCATAAGCCATTACAAGTGCCATAATATATTCACTGTCAAACTTATCAAAGTCTTTGCAAACATTTTCAATAGTCGCATTAATAACTTCTAACTGTTCGTTCTCATACTTTTCTGTATGGAGTGCTTTCATTCTACAGCCCTTTAATATAGCATATACTTCATATAATTCCTTTGCACTGACCGCAGATTTAGTAAATGCACACACACCTCCTTCACAAATATGCTTTTCTTGTGTACATTTCTTTTGTAAATCAAGTGTATCCTTAACGACAACTTTAAAATAGCTTTTAAGTGCATCATAGATTTCATATAAAGGCTGTGCCATTACTTCCATTGTGTCAATAAGTGAACACATATAATAAACTATAGCTTCATACTGTGCTGTGTTATAAAGTGCGCCATTGCTAACTTCGTCTTTAAGCTGTGATAATACTTTGTTATATGTATCACTCTGCAAATTATTAAACTGTGCGATTATATCGTTGTATCTTTCCTTGCCACCAAGAAGTGTCTCATAATTCATATAGAACACTTGACTCTTTAAAGTAGCAGCAAGTATATCTACATCTGTTTCGTTGTCATTTGCAAATACACCAATGGCGTTCTTTCTTTGTGTAGCAAACTGTTTTGCAACTTCAACTACTGCACTTGTATATTTGTTAAATGTATCCTTTATATCTTTAGAATCTGCTCCGCAAGCCTTAGCTGCTCTTTGTGCAATGTCAGCATCAACTGTATTTTTTACAAATACAAGCGCATTGCCAAGATAAAGATTGCTAACTTCTTCACCCTTTTTAAAATTAACTTTACCCTCATTACTTACAAGTGTATCTGCTTTTTCCATTACAAATGAAAGATAGTCTTCATCATCTGTTCCTTTGTAAAGTACTTCAACAGCCTGTAATAGTAATGCTTTTTTCACATTATCCATATTGTCAAATTCAACATCGGACAAATTATTAAGCCAGCTCTTTATTTTGCCTTCCAAAATAATATTTCTTTTAATCATCACTTTACTGCTATATAAATCACTTGTTATATATTCAAATGTAATTTATATAGTTTTTCCTTTCTTAATATTTTATTAAAATATATACAATTAACTTAACTATTGCTCGCAATTCACAAATACAAACAACTTGCCAAAATCACTTTATTACTACTCAGATAAATAGCCTAATTTATACAATATAATTAAAATAATCAAATGCGGCATACAGTTGTTCTGTTACATGATTGCCCTCGTTATCTGTGTACTTTTCTGCCCAATTGCCAGCGTAAGCATACATACCAACCATTGCACCCGTAAATCTTTTGCCTTTTTTTAAGCCTTCATCACAAAGATAATATACATTGTCAAGTTTAGCTATTTGATAATAGTTATCATTATCATAACTTATAAAGAACTTTCTCTTAAGATAATCTGTTTCTATCTTAAAATAAATATTTTTCTTAGTATAATCAATTTCAAATTCATCACTTGATATTATATTATCACCAATGTACTCCTCTACTTTCGCAATAAGCCTCACTGGATTAGTCTGTGTAGCATATATTCCAAACTTTAAAAATGTATTTTCATCATAATAACAGGTAAGTCCTACATTTTGACCAGGATATAATAATGGCATATCCATTTTAGCTTCAACAGTAAACTTAAAATCTTGCTGTCGTCTAAGAAGAATATTTTTTGCGTGCATTGAATTAAGGTCTTGTTTGCTTCCCTTTATAAATACTCTTGAATTACTTATAATAACCCCGTCTTTTTCTGGCGTTCTTGGAAATAGCCAATTTGTACTTAAAACTTCACCATCAAAGTCATCTTCAAGTTGTAAATCCCATACAGTTTCAGGTAAGTTTGGCTTAATCTGCATTGCGCTAGGGCCATTTAAGTTATTTACTATTGGCCAACCATCCTTTGTCCATATAATTGGGTCAAGTGCTGTTTCTCTGCCTAATATACTATATCCGTCACCAATCTTACGACCACACAGATACACCATATACCATTCACCATTTTGCGTCTGTACTGGCTTACCATGACCACAGCGCTGAATTATTGCATTTTCATCGGTCTGGCGCATAATAGGGTTATATGGGCATTGTTCATAAGTTCCCATAAGAGTCTTACTTCTTGACACTGTTATTCTGTGTCCCGGTCCAGTTCCGCCTTCTGCTTGAAAAAGATAATAATAACCGTCTTTTTTTAGAATATGTGGGCCTTCTGGTGCTCTTTTATTATCACCATAGAATAACAATGTAGCTTCTGATATTTGCTTTGTAGCATCTTCATTTAGCTCAAATATTCTTGCGCCTCTATTAAGAAGCATATATCTTCTTCCATCATCATCATTAAATATTGATGGGTCAATGCCATCTTCATCTATAATAGCAGGCTTACTATATGGTCCTTCTGGATGCTCTGAGCTTACTACTATCTGCTTTCTGTATACGTTGTCATCATCATTTAACCTATATGTAGCAGTTATATAAAAACGCCCTTTGTAGTAAGAAATGTCTGGTGCCCAATATCCTCTACCACCTTCAAGATTATCTATATTAGCCCACTCTGGATTAGTAATGGCATAACCTATTATTTTCCAATGGATAAGGTCTTTAGACATTGATACTGGTATACATGGAAAATATATAAATGTTGAATTAACCATATAGTATGTATCATCAACTCGTACAATTGATGGGTCAGGATACATTCCTGTTCTTATTGGATTATGATACATATTCTCTAATGAAGCACCTGTTACTTCTTTAAAATAATCCTCTAAGTCAAAGAACTTATTCTGCCTTGCAATTTCATAAGGGGTTAAAAGATTAATATCCCCACTCAAAGGTGAAATTCCGACCCTTTCTACAAGATATTTGCACACATCAACATTTCCTGACATAGCTGCATAATGAAGCATATTTTTCTGATTATTATCTGTAATATTCATACTTGCCCTTGAATACTCTACAATATATCTTACAAGCTTAAGATTACCAGTTTTAGCTGCTAACAGTGCCATAAGTACGCCTTTTTCATCTTTCTCATCAATAAGATTAGGTTCAGCTTCAAGAATTTTTTTTACTTCGGAAATATCTTCAAAATATATAGCATCTCTAAGTGTCATTTTGATTTAATAGCTTTTCCTTTCCTAGATTTTAAAAATATTATAACTTAATTTTCTAGTGATTTCTACATAATTACTGTAACTATAATGATATATTACAGAAATTTAGTGTAAACTATAAAAAATATGCGCTGCTAGTTTATCAAGTTATTACAATTACAGCAGTTGCTTGTATAAACAAAAAACCCCAGGGTTTTTAAACCCCAGGGTACAAAATTTCGTATTGTTTTATTATTCCTTAACAGCACCGATATTAACACCCTGTACAAAGTAATTCTGACAGAATGGGTAAATAATAGCGAATGGTAAAATAGCAACGATAACGGCTGCATTCGCAATAGTATTTGGGTCAATACCATCACCATTGTTAGGAATATCATTATCCATAACCATGTTACGCAACTTAATCTGGAAGTTGAAAAGGTTATTGTTTGTTACATAAATCTTAAAGTTTGTATAATCGTTCCAGAACTGTACGGCAAACATAAGACCGATAGATGCTAAAGCTGCCTTAGAAAGTGGAAGAACGATTTTGAAGAATGTACCCATTGGTGAACATCCATCAATTTCAGCGGCTTCAAATAAAGCTTCTGGTATACCTTCAAAGAAGTTTCTCATTAATACCAAGTTATAAATGTTAATAGCAAGTGGAAGAATAACTGCCCATAAAGTATCAAGTAAGTGTAAGTTCTTCATAACGAGGTACTTAGGAATCATACCACCATCGAAAATCATTGTAAATAAAAGCATGTAAGCGAAAAGGTTTCTTCCTGGCATTTCCCACTGAATAAGTACATAAGCACCTAAAGTAGCTAATAATAAACCAAAGAATGTACCAGCAACTGTTACTATACATGATATAAGGAATGGTCTGTATAATGCTGACTTAGAAATAACTTCGCCATAACCACCAAATGTAAACTGCTGTGGCCAGAAATTCATACCATATCCAGCTGTCTTATCAAAAGAATCGACAATAACTTTCCAAATAGGAACCATGATTATAAGTGCGATTAATATAAATATAATTGCATTAACAATAGGGAAGATTTTGACTTTTTTCTTCTTTTTTGTAACTACAACTTGTTCTTTACTCATTATCTATCCCTCCTCCTATACAATACCGCGTCCGCGGACTTTCTTACTTGCATAGTTACAACCTAATACAAGTATCATACTTACAAATGACTTAAATAAACCTACGGCTGTTGTATAACCGTAATCTGAGTTACCACTACCGAATGTCTTACGATATACATAAGTTTGAAGTACGTTAGAAACATTAAGTACGGCATCATTCATTGTAACGAATACTGATTCGAAAAGGTTCATAACCTTAGCAAGGTTAAGAATGAATACTGTGATAATTGTGTTAGCTAATGCTGGAAGTGTAATGTAAATAAGTCTCTTCCATCTGTTAGCACCATCAATCTGAGCTGCTTCGTAAAGGTCAGGGCTAATTCCTGATAATGTAGCAAGGAAGAGGATTGTTGACCAACCTGTATCCTTCCATACGTTGATGAAGAAGAATGTACCTGTCCAATATTTTACATCTCCTAAGAAGAAGATAGGTTCTTTTATTGCACCAATGTTTACAAGGAACTGGTTTACCATACCTGAACCATTTACTGAAAGGATTAATCTGAAGATAGAAGCAACAACAACCCATGACATAAAGTGAGGTAAGTAAACGATTGTCTGTACTGTCTTCTTGAAAGCCATGTTAGTAAGCTCGTTAAGAAGAAGTGAAATAATAACTGCAGCACCTGTATTTAAAATTAACTTAACAATTGAAAGTACAAGTGTGTTTCTAAATGCCTGCCAGAAGAATGTATCGTTGGTAAACATCTGAGAGAAATGCTTAAGACCTACATAGTAAGGGTCTCTGATTATGTATTTAGTAAAGGCATATCTACAACCAAGCATTGGCCAGTAGTTGAAAAGAAGTACCATTACAAAAACTGGTAAAAGCATTAAGTAGAACCATCTATAATAGTAAATCTTAGCCCATATATTCTTGTTGATAGAGTTTGTCAAATACTTTGCATCAACATGGTTTTCTTTCTTGAAATACTTCATAATATCAAAGAAACAACCTGCCACGCCAATGATAAGACCAATAATAACAATAAATAAACCACAGCCGACTGCATAGTCACCTTGTGATAATAAATTTGTTAATGAAACAACTGAAAAGCTCTTTCTTCCTGTATAAGCTCTAAAGTTAATAGCTACAAATGAAACAATAAAGATTATACCTGCTATAGCTGTAGGTATAATTGAAAGAAATTCTTTTTTAACAGCAACTAATACAATAGCTACTACTAAAGCTAGCATATATAAATACCACATTGCTGAAATGTCGATATTCATAAAGCTGTAAGCGTCAGATATCTGATCTGGGTCAGTATTCTGAACAAATGGCAACATACCGCCTATAAATGCAATTACTAATCCCACGATAGCTACTACCATTATATTGTCAGACTTTCTATTTCCAACCTTAGCTCCGCACTTTGGGCAAACTTTTGCATGTTTAGGTAATTCTGTGTTACAAGACTTACATTGCATCTCTTCATACCCTCTTTCCTAATATATTTTGTAAAAAGTTAATAAGTTAATACTTATTTTATAATTAAAAATAAGTTAAAAATCAGAACCCAAACGGGATAGTCGCCCACCCTCGAGTGGATTCTTAAATGTTAGTAAACATTTATTATAAGTATGTAACTATCAGAAATACATCTGATAGCTACATACTTAAAGGTTATAAATAAATGCTTACTCTTAGTTAAATTACTGATTTAAAGACTTGAGTACTGTTTCGCTTGCTGAACCAACTGTTGTCTTGTAGTATTCCATACCTTGTTCTACTGTCATATTATTAAGAGCAACCTGAGCTATAACATAGTTTCTAGCTGTGTTGATATCTGTAATATTTTCTGATAATTCAGTAGTCATTGGAAGAGCTGTTGCTACCTTAGAATTCTTAGCGAAGAATTCACCATTAGAAATAGCTGACTCATCCATTGTTGCACTTCCTGGGTCTGTTCCGTTCTTGAACTTAGCAAGAGCAAGAATTGGGTCGATATGGTTCTTCTGCATTAATGAGTTTGGCTTTTCAGGAGATGGTAACATATGGAATGTTCCTTCTTCATATGTCTTACCCTGGTCTTCCTTACCCTGTAATGTTACAGTTTCAGCCTTAGTATCCCAGTGAGTTCCCTTAGCACCATATTCCCAAGCTGTCTGGATATCACCACCATCAAGCATTGTGTCGATAAAGTACTTAAAGATACCTTCTGGATTCTTAGCTGCTGTTGTAATACACCATGCTGGTGCAATTCTTTCTACATAAGAACCTAATTCTTTAATTGGCTTAATAGCAATAAGCTCATCGTTAAGGCCCTTGTTCTTAAGGTTTGTCTTAAGAGTATAAGCCCATGTACCAGCCCAGTATGTAAATACACCTGATTCAGCTGAAGCATCTGTTGAGTAGAACTTATCACGAGCATTTGCTGTTGAGTTATTAACTGATTCTTTATCAATTACGCCATCAGATACAGCTGTCTGAAGTCTTGTTAAAGCTTCTTCCATAGCCTTTTCTGAGAAACCATCAACATACTGTCCTGAAGAATTCTTATAGAATGTGTAATTAGCCTTCTGGAAGAATTCTGGTAAGTAGTTAGTATATGGAGCTTCTGTACTTACAAAACCTGGTGATGAAATTACATAGTGTCCAGCTGAAGCAGCTAACTGCTTTAAGATACCATAATATGTATCGAAATCCATCTGGTCATTAGCAACCTTATCTGCATCAATACCAGCCTTGTCTAACCAAGCCTTCTTGATATATGTACAACATCCATTACCACGATATGGTGAGAAACCATACATAGCCTGTGTTCCATCTTCACCATTAACCATAAGTGCTGAAAGAACACTTTCTGCTGTATCAATAAGTCTTCCTGAATTCTTTGTTTCAGAATTAGCCCATGCGTCTGTCATGTTCCAAAGGAAACCATTAGAAGCATATAAAGCATAATAATCTGATGAAAGAATACATACATCTGGCATTGTTTCATCTGAGTTGAATGCGTTAGCAACTGCATCATAGTAACCTGAGTGGTCTGGACGCTTCCATTCAATATCAAGTCCTGTTAATTCCTTAAGATAATCATAGAATGCCTGAGCTCCGTTAGTTTCTGTAACAATTGTGCTATCTGCCATTACTGTAAATTTGTCTGGTTTTGTAACCTCTGCGCTTGATGAACCATTTGTGCTAGTTCCTGCATCACTTCCACAAGCAACAAGTCCCATTACTGAAGTAAGTGTTAAACCTACTGCAGTAAGCTTTTTAACTGTTTTCTTCATAAACCTATAAACCCTCCTTTTTGGTCTTAATGGGGAACCACCCCCACCGGTCATTTATTTGACATTAGTATAATAGCATTTTTGTACTATTTTAACAAGAGTATTTTTAACAAATTTTGTACTTTTTTTGAATTTGTTGTGAAAATCTAGTGTTTATGCGGTTTTCAGTGTTAATTTTTTTTTAACATTTTATTCATTTTTATAACTTTTTATAGTTTAAAAATACTTTTTAAAGTATTTGAATTTGTCTATTTATGTAAATTTTGCACTATTGGTTGTTAAATTTATGTCTATTTTTACATCAGATTTACAATACTTTGTTTAGATTTCTTATTTTTTGTAATTCTTTTGTGCTTTATTACTACTGTTAATTTTTTATTCACATTTTTACAACAATATTACCTCTCCTGAAGCCATTTTACTGTATTTTTGCTCTCCATTTTCTATCACTTCAACATTTCCTGAAAAACGGTCAGTTATTATGTGTACAAATTGCATATAGTATTCCTTTGGAATTAGTAATTTAATATGCACTTTGTCAGTGTATTCTATGTCTTCTATTAGTACATTTTGCTCTGCACATATATATTGTATTTTACCCATATTATTATAATCTGTGTCTATATATGCACTTACTCCTTCAATTGCGTCTATTACCTCACTTTGTGCAATACCTTTTTTAGTGGCTTCTTGATATGCTCTTATAAGACCACCTGTACCCAAAAGTGTACCACCAAAATATCTTGTTACAACTATAAGACAGTTATGTATCTTTTCTGACAATATAATATCCATAATAGGCTTACCTGCTGTGCCTGATGGTTCACCATCATCACTAAATTTTTGTACTTCATTATTATTTCCTATTATATATGCGTAACAATTGTGTCTTGCATCCCAGAATTTTTTCTTCATATTGTTAATAATATCTACTGCCTGTTCTTCACTTTCAACTTTGAATACATTTGCAATAAATCTTGATTTCTTTTCTACTATTTCGTCTGTTCCGTTTTTATATATTATTTTCATAAGTTAAATTCTCCTCGTATTTTAATTAATTGATTGTAATTGTGCTTCCATATGCTATCTACATTTTGTTTAATATACATATTAGTGTACAATCAATTTAGCACCATATAAGAGTACATTATACCTTATCCATTTGTCAAAATTATTTATTTATGATATAATTTTATTTATGGAAAAGGAGGATACTATATGGATTATGGCAGAAAAAGCATTACACATCAGAAAAAGCTACTTAATTCAGCCACTAAAAAATTCGGAACAAAAGTAGGAATTACTTCAATTAAATTTCTACTTATAATGGCAATTGCTGTTATTGTATCTGGCTCATGCCTTATATTTGGTGCGATTGAAGGTATTATTGCAGACGCACCTGACGTTTCAACAATTGATGTATCACCTACAGGTTATGCCTCTAAGATATATAATGACGATGGTGAAGAAATTCAAATGCTATCAACATCTGGTTCTAATCGTATATCTGTTGATATCGAAAACGTTCCGCTCCAATTACAACATGCCTTTGTTGCTATTGAAGATGAGCGTTTTTATGAACATAATGGTATTGATATTAAAGGTATAGCTCGTGCAGCTTATATTACATTAAGCAACGGCGATTTATCTCAAGGTGCTAGTACTTTAACACAACAATTACTTAAGAATAATGTATTTAACGCATACAACGAAACAACTATCGAAAAAATAAAACGTAAAGTTCAAGAACAATACCTTGCTGTTAAACTTGAAACTTATATGGATAAGCAAGAAATCTTAGAAGATTATCTTAATACAATTAATCTTGGTAATGGTTATTACGGTGTTCAAGCTGCTGCTAATGGATATTTTGGCAAAGATGTATCAGAGCTTACACTTAGTGAATGTGCTGTTATTGCATCAATTACACAAAACCCTACAAAGCTTAACCCTGTTAAAAACCCTGACTACAATCAGGAAAGACAACAAAAAGTATTAAGAAATATGCTTGCTCAAGGCTATATATCTCAAGAAGAATATGACGAAGCTATAGAAGATGATGTATATGCAAGAGTTGAAAGTCTTGATATTGCTACTTCTACTTCAACAACATATTCTTATTATGTTGATGCTCTTATTGATGAACTTATTGAAGACTTAAAAACTCAAAAAGGATACACTGAAACTCAAGCAACTAACCTTATATACAAAGGTGGTCTTCAGGTTTACTCTACACAAGATAGCTCTATGCAGGAAACAGCAGACTCAATTATTAACAACCCTTCCTACTATCCTCGCTCAACTGAATTTTCTATTTCTTATTCATTGAGTGTTAAGGACTCAGATGGTAAAGTTTCTTATTATACACATTATGGTCTGCTTAACTGGTATAAAAATGAACTAGGTGATACTGATTTTAGCCTTACACAGACTGATGAAGATACTGCAAAAGAATATGTTGAACAATATAAAGAACACATAGTTGGTGATGATGACACTGTATTATCAGAGTCGCTTACATTTACAATACAACCACAAGTATCATTTTCTCTTATGGACCAACACACTGGTTATGTTAAAGTTCTTGTAGGTGGTCGTGGCGATAAGACAGGTAATCGAACACTTAACAGAGCTACGGGAACAACTAGACAGCCCGGTTCTGCAATAAAACCACTCGCAGCCTACGGTCCAGCCCTTGATACAGGTGCTATCACTCTTGCAACAGCTATTGATGATGCTCCTTATTATTATTCTGGAAGTAATTCACAGCTTGTAACTAACTTTACAAAAGGTGAATATCGAGGTCTTATGAGTGTTCGTGAAGCTATTATGTTATCACAAAATGTACCTGCTGTTAAAGTTCTTACTCAAATAACACCGCAAGTTGGTTTTAATTACCTTGAAGAACTTGGTTTTTCAACTTTAGTTTCTGCTAAAAATGCTGTAAATGGAAGTCATGATGTTGTTCAATCTCTTGCACTCGGCGGTATGACTTATGGCGTTAAAAATATTGATATGACTGCTGCTTATGCAACAATTGCCAATCAAGGAACATATATCAAACCAGTTTATTATACTAAGGTATATGACCACAATGGCAATCTTTTAATAGATAATACTGAACCAGAAACACAAGAAGTATTTAAGCCTACAACTGCATGGTTGCTTACTAGCGCCCTTGAGTCTGTTGTAAACAGTGGTACAGCAAGAGCCGCAAGACTTTCTAATCAACCTGTGGCTGGTAAAACAGGTACAACACAAAATGAAACAGATAAATGGTTCTGTGCATTTACACCTTATTACACAGCTTCTATATGGATTGGTTATGATGATAACTCAAAGGTACTTCCAACTTCAATTGACCATCGAGTTATATGGCGTGATATTATGAGTGAAATAAGTGCTGACCAACCAACTGGTTCATTCCCACAGCCTGATGGTATTGTACAACGTACAGTATGCTCACAATCTGGTAAACTTCCTGTTGCCGGATTATGTGACAGTGATATAAGAGGTAGTCAGCTTGTAACTGAATATTTTGCTTCTGACAATGTACCAACTGAAAGTTGTGATACTCATGCAGCAATTACAATCTGTAATGACTCAGGAAAAGTTGCTTCTGCTGCTTGTACTAATCTTTCAACAAGAGTATATATAAAGAAATCATCTTCTGGAATGGGAGCTGCTGATGCTGCCTATGCAATATCTGATGAATTAATGTCAGATGTATGTGATGGTGTACACAGTTATTCATATTCTAATGAAGAAACAACAGTTTCTAATGAAACCACTACTTCAAATAATACTCAGACTGATGCTAACGACACCTTAAATAGTGGTCCAATACTTAATGCTCCTGCAATAAGTAATGGTAATACAAACAATAACAATACTGGCAATGCTAATACTAATAACAATAATAACAGTAATGTTAATAACAACACTAATAATAACAGTGCTAATAGCAATAACAGCAATGTTAATAATAGCAACAACAATAATACTGGCAATACTACTAATAGCAACAATACAACTAACAATAATACTGATAATTCCAATAATAGCAATAGTAGTAACAACACTAATACAAATAACAACACAGTTAATGACAATATTGATAATAATAACACAGCTCAAACTGCTAATAATGTCATTATTCCATAAGTGTTATATATAACAATGTGACTGTAGCCAAAGTCTTGTGCAAGCACAGGCTTTGGCTTGTTATTTGCGTAAAATTCAATACTATTTTTTGTATAAAAGTATATATTAATTTACTTCTTCTTCATCTTTGGTTCAAATATCCACGAAGCTATATAACTAAATACTAATGCCGCTGAAACTCCAACAGCACAAGCTTTAAATCCTCCTTTAAATAGTCCCAAAAAACCATCTTGAAGAATTGCTTCTTTCATTCCTTTCCACAATGTATTTCCAAAGCCTAAAAGCGGAACAGACGCCCCTGCTTGAGCAAACTTTACAAGTGGCTCATAAAGCCCTATAGCTCCTAATAATGCCCCAAGACATACAAGAATAACCATTATTCTTCCGGGCATAAGTTTTGTATTATCCATAAGAATTTGTGTAAGAACACATATAATTCCGCCGACTATAAATGCCTTAATAAATACCATATACTACTCCTATCTAAATTCCTTATTTGTTATCTTTTTAACACATATCTGTTGTTTCAAATACAACACCATGTGCAATACCTGGCACACTTTTTCCCTCATTATAACTTACTGTTGATAACAACGCCCCTGTTGGAACAAAAAGTACACGTTTCCACTTTCCATTATTCATATTATCTAAAATATAAGAACACAAAGTTACTGCCGAACAACCACAACCACTTCCTCCTGCATTCGTATCTTGTGTTTTAGGGTCAAATATTTCTATTCCACAGTCTGTATATACTGTCGATAAGTCATATCCTTTTTCTTTTAACATATCTATTACTATTGTTTTGCCTACACTACCTAAGTCACCAGTAATTATCAAGTCATAATATTTTTCATCAACACCAAAATCATTAAAATTAGTAAGTATCAAATCTACTGCCGCAGGTGCCATACATGCTCCCATATTCATAGAGTCTTTAACACCATAATCAACTATCTTTCCTGTTGTTATCCCCTTTATTCGTATATTAGTCTTTTGTGAAGTGACAATTAATGCCCCACAGCCCGTAACTGTCCATGTTGATGTCAAAGGTCTTTGATTGCCATACTCAAGCGGATATCTAAATTGTTTTTCTGCACTTGCAAAATGACTTGATGCTAACGCAATTACATTTTCCGCAAAGCCTCCGCTTACTGTCATAGCTCCTAGCGAAATAGCCTCGCTCATAGTAGAGCAAGCTCCAAAAAGTCCAAATACTGGTATATTAAATTTTTCTAGTCCAAAAGATGTAGCAATAAGCTGACCTAATAAATCTCCAGCAAACATATAACGTATATCTTCTTTTGATATTTGTGATTTTTCTAACAATCTGCTTACGGCTCTTGCTTGTAATTTTCCTTCGGCTTCTTCCCAATTATTCATACCAATCATGTCATCTTCTATTATCTCATCAAATCCATTTGCAAGAGGCCCTTGTCCTTCTTTTTTACCTACCACACTCGCATACTGTTCAACGTATACAGGCGTATCAAATAAAATACTTTGTTTTCCAGCTATCATACTCTTCCTCATTTCTAAGTTACTAATAACTATGAGAACCACCCATGCAAGTTTAATTTCTCAAGTTACTGCTATAATCACCAAATTCTCCTAAAATCATAAACTTATAAATTTATGCTCTCACAATACCGATGGTTAATGCTATCCAATAAATAAGCCCTAAAACCCAAGAGCTGAATATTCCATAAAGAATAACTGGTCCAGATATAGTAAAAATCTTACAGCCTATACCAAATACTTGTCCTTCTTTTTTATACTCAATTGCCGGTGCAGCAACACTATTTGCAAAGCCTGTAATTGGCACAAGACTTCCTGCTCCACCCCAACTTGTAACCAGCGGATAGATATTAAGTCCCGTAAGAATAACACTTGTAAGCACAAGAATAAGTGTTGTCCAAAGCGAAGCATCATCTTGACTCACACCATATTTTTTAAGAAGCTCCATAATAAGCTGACCAACGGTACAAATAGCACCACCAGTAATAAACGCCTTAACACAATTGCCAATTCTATCTGGCTTAGGTGTTATTTCTTTAACGTAATCATTATACTGTTTATCTCTAATCTGCTTGTCCTGCATACATTATAATCTCCATTCTACTATTTAGTGTTTTTAACCAGCAATACTTAATCAATATAAAGTACATTTTATGGATATAAAAAGAAATAATATACTAGATGTCCTACTGCTTTTCCAAGTCCGATTGACAATATAATGACACCTAGCCCTTTGCCTATACGAACTTTTCTTAAAAATATTGGAAAAGAGTTGACCATTTCTGCAAGGCTTACAAGAAAAAGCCCTATATACATTCCTGAAAACAATCCAAATGATACACTCCCCACAATTCCTAAAGGTATGTGTATTCCTAGTATCCATATTGCATTACCAAGTATTGCTCCCCATGTAACTATTTCTTCATAAAATGTTATAATATTTTTTGTGTTTGTAACGTCTGCTATTCTATTAATAATCTGTATACTATTAATTACAGCAAATAACCCTGCTGCCGTAAAACTGCCTGCCGCAATTCCGATGACAATTTCTAAAAAAAGCTTAAGCCAATACATAATGTACTCCTATTCTTTTTCTTTTTTACTTGAACTGCTGTGATTAATTAAAGCATCATTTATTTCTGTATTATACTTATCCATCTGAACTTCAAGCGGTGTTGGGTCGGCTGTAATTCTCTTTCCTGCAAAGTGATTATAAAAAACAATAATTCCAACAGCTAAGCCTACAGCATACATTATTTCAATTATCTTGTACTCCATAAATTCTGGTGTTTCAAACATTTCATAGAATTTTTCAAATATTTCATTCGTACTTACGTCATTGTTATATGCCATAATCGCATAAGCACTTCCAATAAATACAAAGACCGTTGTTATAGCAATAATAAGCTTGTGAACAAATGTACTCTTTTTCTTTTCTTTAATGTAATCTACTATAAAATCAGACTCCCCTATATTATTAACTTCAACGTCTGGATATATTTCATTTATCTTTTTAATTACATACATAATTGAAAAACATACTCTTTTTTTTGGTACATCGGGAAGTTTGATAAGCTTGATAGCATTTATCCTTGCCTGTATATTCTTATCCTTACAAAAAACATCTGCTATATCTGATAAATGTACATCTAATTTGTTGACTTGTACATTTTTATCTATTTGTATATACACAGTTTCACTCATACCTTTTTCCACCATTCGTTAGTTTTATTAATTAAAATAATTATTCCCTGCGTAATATATCTTATACATATTTAGAATAAAATAAGTCCCCCATATTCCGAACTTTACTTTATACAACGGAATTGGGGAACTTTATTTATAATATCAACAAATTTTCTCTCTCATAGATTTTAATATTCTTTTTTCTAACCTTGACACTTGAACTTGCGATATTCCAAGCTCTCCTGCTATATCTGTCTGTGTCCTTTCTTCAAAATATCTCATAGTTATAAGCTTTTTCTCACTTTCTGTAAGTCCATCAATAAGTTCATGTACAACCATTGTATCAACTACTTCATCATTAAAGTCCTTTTTTTCTGGAAGTCTGTCTATTAACTGTACTTCACTTCCATCACCTTGATATACCGTCTTATAAATGGACTCTATATCCGCAGATGCTTCAAAAGACATCACTATATCTTCAACGGATATCCCTGTCATCTGTGATATTATCTCAACTGTTGGTTCTTTTAAATGTTTTTTACGGTATTCATCGACTGCTCTTGCCGTTTTAACTGCATTTTCTTTTAAAGTACGGCTCACCTTTATCATTCCATCATCTCTTAAAAATCTCTTAATCTCTCCTGTTATCATTGGAACGGCGTAGGTCGAAAACTTTACATCAAATGATGTATCAAACTTATCAACAGCCTTAATAAGTCCTATACTTCCTATCTGAAATAAGTCTTCTTGTTCATACCCCCTGCCTGCAAATCTTTTTACTATACTTCCTATAAGTCCCATATTTTCTAACACTAAACGTTCTCTTGCCTTTCTATCTCCTTTGTGTGCGTTTTCAATAAGCTCTTTCGTATGATTATTCATGCAATCACACCCTATCTTATTAATTTTCTACACAAATCTTAATTTTATAAAAAATACTCAAAAAAAACTTAATAAAAAAGTTTTATAAAAAGTTTTTCTTCATAATTACAGTTGTTCCAACGTCTTTTTTAGATATTACTTCTAGCTCGTCCATAAAAGCTTCCATAAATGAAAATCCCATGCCCGACCTTTCTTGCTCTGGTTTAGAAGTGTATAAAGGCTCCATAGCTTGATTTATATTGTCAATTCCAACGCCTTTATCCTTAATAATAATAGTTACCTGCCTGTCTTTTAATATACATTTCATGTAAACTTTGCCTTCACTATTAGCATAACCATGTACGATACAATTAGTAACTGCCTCTGATACTGCTGTCTTTACATCAGCTATTTCTTCTATTGTAGGGTCAACCCTTGTACAAAAAGCCGCAATAACTACCCTTGCAAAATTCTCATTCTCTGATTTTGCATCAAATGCAAGCTCCATCTCATGTTCACACTTAACCTTATTTTTGTATACATTATTCTTATAACTCACCATTTCTCTCCCCTCTCTTTACTTATCCTTTCTCTTTATATCCCATATTGCGCTATTGACATCTTGACAAACTCCTACAAGCTTATGAAGCCCCGATATAAGAAGTATTCTTTGTATACTCTCATTAGCTGATGCTACATATATTTTACCTTTATCTCTTAGCTTTTTGTATCTTCCCATAATAAGCCCTATCCCAGAACTATCCATAAAACTTATCTTTCCAAAATCAAAAATGATATCTTGTACCCCTCTGCTTTCTATTACTTCATCAATAATTTCTCTCATCTCATCTGCAAGATGATGGTCAAGCTCTGCATTAAGACTTATAACCATTGTATGCCCCGTCACCATATATATGTAATCTGTGCGTGTTTTTTCATCTTCATTTGTATTTGGATTTAATATATCCATAACCCCTCCACTCTGGTATAAATTTAATATACCTAAATTCAAATATACTTATAATATAGTAAAATATATGCCAGTAACAAAAATTATTACGTTCTTGCACTGGCATAAAAAATGCCCTAAAAGACTTTTAGTCTTTTAGAGCTTTCCTTAGTATCTTATATAATTTTATTTAATGGGAATTTACATAAGAATTTGCTTCTCTGTAATATGAGCTTGATGGAAAATCATCAACTATATATTGATAGTACTTTACAGCATTGTCTTCTTGTCCTAAAGAGTCATAACATTTAGCTGCATAATAAACTGCATCTACCATTGTTGTATCACATTTGTAAGCCTTGACAAAATACTCTGCTGCTTCTGTATAATCAGACTTATTATATGCTGTCCTTGCCCTGCTATAAAGCTCAGTAGAAGCCGACTGCATTGTTTCTTCCGCTATTGTATTGTACAAGTCCTTAGCTTCACTTGATGGAAGTGAACTTACTTCAACGTCTAAAAGGTCTTCTGCCGCCTGTGTATAATCCTTTGCAATATATGAATTAGCCGCTGAAATTACAGAAGTTAATAACTTGTTGCTTCCACCATCTCCGCCTAACTGTTCTAAAGTTTCTTCTAGGGCTTCTTTTTCTCTCTTTACTTGATTAAGCTGTGATTCTAAAGAATTAAGTTCAACATTTCCACTAGACAATTGTTCGCTATAATCTTGAATACTCTTATTATAATCAGCTGTCATTCCCTTATACTTAGATGGTATTATTAAGAACCATATAAGTGCTGCACCAATTGCTACACCAATAAGTATATTGACTATAGTGACTGCGCCATTACTTGGTTCTTTGTATGAAGAACGTGGCATAATAACATCATCACCACTAAGCGGCTTTCTTTCTTCAATCTTATTACGTTTCTTAGGAAGAAATGTAGTGCTTTGCGACTCTTTCTTCTTTGCTTGAATATCTGCTTCTATATCTTCAAGATAAAGCTTTGCAAGTGTATTATTTTTATCAATCTTTAAAATATTATTAAGTAACTTCTTGGCTTTATTAAGCTCATTGTTTTTCATATACAACAAAGCTAAAAGCTGCATAGACTTAATATGCTTTTGATTTTGTGTAACAATCTTTTTTAATTGTATAACAGCCATATCAATATTGCCTTCTTTTGCATACTTTAATGACTGATTATACTTCTTTATTAATGTTGTTACCGCCGTAAATCTGCCTTGATTAGACTGAATTTGTGTAATATATGAGCTTGCTGGATTATCTTCTGGCTTAAGGTTCTTACTAAGCACCCATTCACTCAAAGCTTCTACAACATCTCCCATTTCACAATATACAAGACCTAATAAGTTACGGGCTTCTATATTATATTTATTAATTGCAACACTTGTTCTCAAACTTTCAGCCGCTCCCGACAAATCTCTTACACGAGCCTTTGAAAGTCCCAGATTATAGTACAAATTAGACACTTTTGCTGTTCTTTTAAAAACATACACATCTATGCCACACTGTGGACATTTATCACTAGCTGATAATACACAGCCACATTTATAACATCTCATCGTTTAAACATTCCTCCGTATACATACATGACCATATTATTTATTTGACTTTCCTGCTATTATCTTGTTAATAAGGTCTGCTATATCTGGAACATCATTATTGTAAATAGCTTCTTCTGCGTCTTCTACTTCAAGACTTGGTTTAAACTTCTTAATTTCTTCATCAAAATCTATCATAAATACCTCTATTCCGCAGTTTTTCTGCTTATAATCGACTTAATCTCACCTGTAAGATACAATGAGCCTGCACATACAAGTATATCCTTTTTCTTATCCATCGCATAAGAAAATGCTTGTGATACATTTTCAAATTCAGTAACCTTCTTATCAGTATAATGCTTAAATGTATCTTTCATACTCTTGTCATCAAGCTTTCTTACTCCACCGACTTGAGTAATTACAAATTCATCAAACAATTGACTTAAACAAAGTGCTTGTATCATTTTTTCAAAATTCTTATCTCTTACCACTGAAAATAATAATACACATGACTTATCCTTACATATTCCCCTTACAGAAGCAATAAATGCTTCTATGCCCTCTGGATTATGTGCTCCGTCAACGTATACATTTGTTAGAACTTCTTCCATTCTGCCTTCCCAATGTGTCTGTTTAACTGCCTGCTTACACTCATTAATATCAAGCTCTACTACTTTAAGCTTTTGCAATACTGCCATTGCGGTTAAAGCAAGAGTACAATTTTCAACTTGATAAACTGCTTTAGTGTCTAAAACAAAACAATCATTCTTATAATACTCATTATTAATCAAAAAATCAATATAATTTGCTGTGTTTTGCCTAATTTTATAATCTTTAGGTGTTATGGCAATATAGCTTGTATTTTCTTTATTGGCCTTTTTTACAAATACATCTGTTACAGCTTTATTTTTGTCTAAAAATACAACTGGTGTTTTAGACTTTATAATTCCTGCCTTTTCACTCGCTATTTTTTCTAAAGTGTCACCAAGAATTGCTGTGTGTTCAAGACTTATTGTCGTTATTACCGACAAGACGGGGTGTGCTACAACATTAGTAGAATCAAGCTTTCCACCTAATCCTGTTTCCATAACTACAAAATCAACTTGTTCTTGTGCATACACACACATTGCAATTGCAAAAAAGTAATCAAAATATGCAATATCAATATCTTCTTTTTTTAACTCTAATGAAACCTTATACACTATATTAAAATACTTTATAAATTGTTCCTCAGATACAAGTTCATTACATATTCTTATACGTTCTCTTATATCTACAAGATGTGGTGATGTAAAAAAGCCTGTCTTGTATCCATTAAAATTAAGTATACCATTAATATATGAACACACTGAGCCTTTTCCATTAGTACCTGCAACGTGGATTATTTTTAACTTATCTTGCGGATTACCTAGATATTCTAAAAGTCTTTTACACCTTTCTACTCCTGTAAGCCTTACAAATTGCGGTATTCCATTAAGAAAATGTTCTATCTTTTCCATTGTATCAAATAATGGCTTGTCTATAATATTGTCACTCACTTAATACTTCTCCATTCGCACACTATTTCATTTCTAATAATATTTGTAAATATATTACTATTTATAAGTATATTGTATACTTTAAATATTACTACTTTCTTTCTATACTTATAATTTCATTGTCTTTATATACTATTCTTACATTCTTTCCAGCTGCCACATTACAATATGTAACCATATTTTCTGAATATATATCACTTATAAGTCCTTGTAACTTGTCTTGATTTTCAGCTTTTATTGTATCATCATTATATGTGTTACTATTATTCTCAAACATACTGTCTGCATTATCTGACTCTAACTGTGTATCATTAACATTATCAATATCGTTAATATTTTCACCAAATACGATATCTTTGTTTTCTATCTGCTGAGTTTCGTATGCAAATGATGACATATCACCATTGTCTTGCATTTCTTTTAAGAATTCTTCAATCTTTATTATTTCTGCGTCTGTAAACTCAATTACAAGTTTTTCAATAATGTCACTATCTATACTTAATTTATAAAAAAAGGCTTCCCATTGTGACTTTAGCTTTTGTGCCTTTTCACTAACTTGTTTATCAGACTTACTTTTGACAACTTCAAAATTAAGTCTTGCTGTATTTCTTTCTGACTCAATTCTATTCTTAATATTTACAAGCTCTTTTAGCTTTTGTTGTCTTTTTGCCCAATCATTCTTAGCACTGTCTAACTTACGTTTTGTTTCATTAACTTGATTATAATAACTCTTTGTTTCTGAGTCTGTGTGTTTACCTGAAATATATTCATCCTTCTTACTTTCAAGTCCCATAAAGCTCATCTGTATCTCGTCATATTCTCGTTGTTCTAGCTCTAGTCTATCTGTATTATCTTGGATTTGCGCTTCTATTTTTTCAAGCTCTTTTTCTGATTTGTTAAGTCTATTTTCAGCTTCAATTCTGTCTGATAAAAGCACTCTTAACTTCTTTTCCTGTTCAAGATGCTCCATCATCATATCTGTCTGCACATAAGATGGTAATATAGTTCTATCAATTGTAAACTTCTCAAGACTTGAAGCTGTTGCTCTCCATATAAATTCAGCAAATAGCAATCTTGATATTCTTTTTAGACTTCTAACACCTACTAATGCTGTCTCTATATTGACATTAACCATATCAAAACAATCTATTCCTAAACATTCAACTGTTCTTGTTAAATACTTAGTGCCTTTTTCAAGTCTTAATATTCTACCAATACCTCTTCCACTAAACTCTTTAGGAAGCAACGCCTTTTGAAGTTCTCTTTTTGTATCCATAGATACTTCATTTAAACGCATTTGTATCTGATTATCCATTCTTTTTATATCTTCTTGTTGCTGTTTTTGTAGGTAAATGTGTAGACTATTTATAAACGCCTTATTATATTCTATGTGTATTTGTTGCATTTTATTTGCACAACCTGCATATTTTTCAATTGATGGATATACTTTCGCAGCTTCATTGACTACCAAAAATATAAGTCTATCATCGCTTATATTTCCCTCCTTATTAACCGAAGGATTAAGCTCTATGCACTTTTGCAAAAGAAGTCTTTTTAATTCATAATCAAGTTGTATTCTATCATTAACTGCCATTCTTTCATAATCATCATTGACCATATCTGAAACATTTTTTGCTTGATATGCAAATGGTGTCTTTCCAGAAAATGCTTCTGTTATAGAATTAGCAAAACCGGCAAAGCCCCCTAACATCTTGTTGCCAGTTTCTTTTGCAACATTCGCCAATGTGATATTTTTTAAAAATGCTATTTGCATTCTTATGTCATCATCTGTCATTCTGGTAAATATCTCAAACAGTCCTGCCACAATTACACTCCCTCCGTTCTAATGCGCATTAACACACACTTATTAATTATGTTATTTTGCAAATAATAAAAATAACAAAGCTATTATACCATACCATATCACATTATAATCTTACAATTTTGTTACAAATGGTATTTTTATAATATATTTTTATAATACATAGAATATTTATTTTATAATATAAAAAAGCGCAGATACCAAAGAAATAATCCCTAATATCTGCACTTTATATATTAACAGCTGCAAAACCACATACCTTTAGGTGTGTGGATACACAGTGTTCGTTACCATTACCTTTGATTTTGGATATATTTTTCAACAATCTCTTGCGAAA
>URYE01000030.1 GCA_900551945.1 uncultured Eubacterium sp.
TCTGGTAAACCATTTAACAGAAGCCACAGACCTTTATGGTCTGTGGTAGTTCACTATATTTCATATTCTATTATTTTTGACACTTCAATAGCTAAAACTCGTTTACGAATAAATTAACGATAGCATAAGGCTCGTATCAAAACATATGCTTATTATAGCATATTATTCAAATTTAACAACCATAATTTTTACATTTGTGCTGTCCATCCTACATCTAAAGAAGTGAGCTTTTTGCACATTTTTATAAATATAAAAACAGTCGCCAAAATTCGTGATTGCACGAAAACTTAGCGACTGTTATTTATGTATTCTTATAAAAATTCAATTCTTAAGCTAATGCAACAAGCTCTTTTCCAAGATTTTTACAACTTGCAACAGCTTCATCATCTGGTGCATCATTGCAAATAACGCCTGCTCCTGTTACAATCTCTGCTCCTGCTGCTTTCATACGTTCTTCCCAGTCACGCATCCACTGACCGTCACCCCAGCCGTATGAACCAAATAAACCAATCTTCTTACCTGACACAAAAGCTTCAAGTTCTGTAACAAATGGCTCCATCTCTGCTTCTTCTAACACTTCAGCTCCCATTGCAGGACAACCAAGTGCAAATACTGTATCTTCTTTTAAGCTATCAACTGATGCTGCATCTACTGATATAACTTCAGCTTCTTTTCCAGCTTCCTTAATTCCTTCTCCTACGGCTTCTGCCATTGCCTGTGTATTACCTGACTGTGACCAATATACTACTGTTACCTTATCCATATTTATACCTCCAGACTTTCTTTTTGCATATCATATACAACAAAAAGACATATCAACTTTTATAAGTTAGTTGTTTCTAACTTAAGTTAATCATATAAAACTTTTTATCTAAAGTCAATATAGATAAGTGATTGGTTTTCTCATTAAAACAGATATTTGCAATCTACTTTTTGACTTGCTTATTATATTTAAAATATATAATTATCTTCCTTAACTCTTTTTGAATAATTTTATTTTTATATTACACTTGTTTTTCATTAATTAAATACAGAAGAATTTTTATAATTACAATTTGTTGCAAACGAATCGTCAGTAAACATACAACCTTTTTTCCATTCATCTCTACCATATTTTGTTATTAAACAATTTTCAAAGCTACAATTATCAACAAAGCTATCTATATTTGAAATAAATCCAAAAACATCGTCATATAAATGACTAACACCACAATCTATCAACGAAGAATTAATCAACTCAAATCTTCCTATAGATGAAACATCCTCAGAATAAAAAACACTACCCTTCTTAACCCAATAATAGTCGTCATCATAATCTATATTGCACTTTTTAAATAAACAACTATCGACAACAACTAAATTACTATCATCAAAAACAAGAGTTCTATTTGAAAAATTTTCAAATCGACAATTACTTAACATTACTTCTTTACAAGAATTAAAGAAAATAGCATTTTTATATCCACCAATAAAAGTACAATTTTCTAAACTTACTTTTTCTTTATCTTTAAAAACAAGTTTATAATCATCGGCATGGATAATTGCTCCAATTATCTTTATATAAGGAGTATTTATTTTGTTAATTTGTTCAAGCACCTGCACTGTAACATCATTTTCATAAGTAGGTTGAAAAATTGTCATATGTCCGTTACTAATTATACATTTTTTAGAAATCAAGTACATATAATCACTAAAAACACTATCTGGAATTGTATCTACCTTTATCTCATAAGCATCTACATACTTAGTTTCACTCATACTTATAATTGCACTTGCCATTGTAGCAATATATTTTAATTCATTTTTTGTAATCTCTAATGCTTCACAAAATTGTACTACTAATGTAAGTTGTTCAACTTCCTGTTTTTTTACACATGTAATAATCAATGCGTCTAGTACCCAACGATATTTAATACTTAACTCTTCTGTATATTCTCTGCCACCTTCTATCTTATTAATTACTGGTTCAATTCCAGAAAATATATTTTGAAGCATATCAACCGTAGAATTATCCATCTTAATCCTTCCTTCTTTCTTGTATTCTTCAATCATTGCAATGTTTCTAATATATCTATTTCATCCTTTAGTTATATAATATCATTCCATATAGACAAACGTATGTCCGTCCTAAAATATTTTTCAAAAACTTATTGTGGAAAACTATCAAAAAGACATAATGCTCCCCACCCCGTAACCCCATTAGGATTGTTCAGCTCATACTGTGGCAACTGCCTAGCTCCACTTATTAGATATGCTTTCAGCTTCTCTCCATAAAGGTATATATCATTTTTTCTTACAATCCCCCATTCCATAAGAAGTGCTGAACTTCCCGTCACAAATGGCGTTGCAAATGACGTTCCTGTAACACTTCGAGTTGTACTAAGCCTAACTGCTACTCCAGGTGCTATAATCTCAGGTTTTGCAACGATATCTGCCCCAATGTCTGACACATATCCTCTCCCCGAAAATGAAGCAGGTGCGAGCGTTCCTGCATTATAAGCCCCCACTGATACAGCTTTAGTCGCTGTAGATGGTATTGTAAATGTCAATTCACTGTCAGGTATTAAAAATCCCGTACTATTATTTAGCTCACTAATTGACGGAAGCCAAATATCATATCGCCCATTAATAATCTTTTTAGGAATAAATCGCAAACTCCAAATTCCAGATTGTATATATCCACCTTCCCTTTGCGGTATCATATCAATATATATTTCTTGCCTTGTAGAAAATGGCTTTGGCTCACCGTAAAATGTAAGCAGAGTTGTATTTAATATATTAACTCTATTTACAACATTATATCTGTTTATTATTCCCAAATTGACACCATTTGGTGCTATTATCTGTACATCAAAGTCGTCCCAATAAGCTTTCCATATCTGCATATTAAGACTAGACTCATACTCACCTACAGCTAGTTCAACTATATTTTCTCCATTTTCTTTCACATAACCACTAGCATGAGTTGCACCTAGCCCTTCGTTACCCGTCCCAATACAAATAGAACATTTCCAACTTCCTGCAATATCATTTATGAACTGTTCAAGTATTCCACTTCCCGTATGGTCGCCATAATTATTGCCAAAGCTTATATTGATTGCAACTGGTTTTTGATACATTTGCGCTTTGTTAATCACATAGTCTAATGCTTCCATAAGCTTTGTTGTTCGTGGAAATGAATTAGGTGATGGTACTGCCATTTTTACAATAATTATATCTGACAGTGGCGCAACGCCATCACTCCCACAAGCAATAACTGCCACATCTGTCCCATGACCAACTACATCTACCCCTATTGGTGAGCCTATATTTACAGAAGCATTATTATTTACACCAAGATAATTATTAATGTCTTCCTGTGACCATTCTGAATTAAGTGTCTGGTCTAATATGTTTAATATTCTTGTCGAACCGTCTTTATTTCTAAACTGCATACTTGTTATATCAATTCCCGTATCAATTACAGCTACAATAACCCCCTCTCCCATAAGTCCATACAAAGAATTAACATTCGTCACCGTATTAATACACGACTGTGACTTACTGTATGCTAACTGAAAATACATTTGTTTAGGCTTTTCAACAAACTCTATATCAGGTTCAGAAGCTATCAATTCCACATATTGTTGTGGTGTGTGAATTATTGCATAATTATTAATCAGTTTTTTTACTGTGATATTGTTATCTTGAATTGTATATTTTGTTAAAATATTTTCAATATCTCCCGTATAACGAACAATAATCTCCCAAATCTTTAGTACATCATTGTATCCTGTACTAAGACTGGGAGATTTTTCTCTTTCTGCCTCACTAACATTAAGGCTTATGTTTAAAAGATTTTCAATTTTTTCATTCATAAATACGCCATGAAATAGTTGTTTTTATATTATATGCAGCATAACTTATTCTACAACATGACCATTCACAACATTCCAAGTTCCATACTGATTACTTGCTAATCCATTGTAACTAAAATCTACTGCACCATTCGTGATTTTCCACCAACCGTATTCATTTTCGGCTAGTCCATTGTAATTAAAATTTACTGTACCGTTTGTTAGCTTCCACCAACCATACTCATTTTCTGCCATTTCATTATAGTTGAAATCTACTGTGCCGTTTGTGATTTTCCACCAACCGTATTCATTTTCGGCTAATCCATTATAATTGAAATCTACTGTGCCATTTGTTAGTTTCCACCAACCGTATTCATTTTCGGCTAATCCATTGTAATTAAAATCTACTGTGCCATTTGTGATTTTCCACCAACCGTACTCATTTTCTGCCATTCCATTATAACTTGTGTCAACAACTCCATTTATATAATAATTCCATACACCATTACTATCACAATTAAGACCATCTGACATTACTCGGTCTTTTAACTCGTCACTTCCTGTAAGCACATTTAAAAGCCAATGTCCTGACGCACTCAAATCATCTGTTGTAAAGTCGGAAGTCTTATTACACCAATTATTAATTATTGCTGAAGTTTCTGACTTATTAGACAAATTCCACATACAATAGCTTACATTATATTTGTTCATTATATCAATCCACTGTTGTGACTGATAATAATCAATTCCACCATTTCCAGAAGAATCACATATTCCATACTCTGTTACAAATATAGGCAATCCATTATTTAACGCACTTTCCATAGTATTTCTAAGATAATCTGTATGTGTTGCTGCATAAAAATGGAGTGAATACATTATATTAGAATATCCCGTAATAGAATTAGCTGCTGCCTCATTTACATACTGTGACCAATTCGGTGTTCCAACAATAATGATAGCATTTTCATCATTTGCACGAATTATAGGTATAATCTGCTCTGCATAAGACTTTATATCAGACCAACTTGTTCCACCATTAGGCTCATTACATATTTCATATAAGACATTTTCATGGTCTGCAAACTCTGCTGACATTTCATTAAAAAATTGTTTTGCCTGCTCTATGTAAATATTAGGATTATTATCTGATAAAATATGCCAATCTACTATAACATACATATTATTTTCTGTAGCATATCTTACGCCATCTCTGATAAGGTTCTTAAGTTCTTCCTGATTGCCACCTGTACAATATCCATTATACTCAGACGTGTACATAGCAAGTCTTATAACGTTTGCACCAAACTGATTGTGAAGCTGTCTAAAACAATCTTCATTCACATACTCAGGAAACCAGTTAATCCCATGCGTACTAATTCCCTTCAACTGAATATTATTACCTGAGCTATCCGTAATAGTATTCCCATTTACAAAAAGCCTGCCATAATAACCATTAGTGTCAGCTTTAACAATATTAGAATTATTATTTAAACACACAATACATACTGCCAAAAAAATAATTCCAAACAAATTCCTAAAAAAATGTTTTTTCATACTAACACTCCCTTCTTAAATTAAAACCTTAAAATTAAAAATCCGAAACCTTAAACACTACCAACATTTTACACCTATTCCCCCACAAAGTCCACCTTTTCAATCTCTCTAAAATCTCTTTCCACCAAACAAGAAAGTCCCAAAATAATTATCTATCTCTTGCAAATAATAACCTTACTTTGCACCATTACACTCACCATAAGATATCAAGAATATATAAAATAAACACAACCAATTATTAATTTTAATATACATATTTTTATCACATCTAAAATTTCTTGCAAACCCCAATAGGATTAATTTACAAAGGGAGGAAGAAACAACCTACCGTAAGATAGCCGTAGTATATAAACAATAAATGCACCATTAAAAAAACAACCAGCCATATTTGTATGACAGTAGCGAACATACTTGTTCGATAATGGCATACAAATATAGCTGATTGTTCTTTTTACTGGTGTGTGTTTGTTTATATACTACGGCTATCCTCACAACTAAAAATCAAGTCTTCTTAGTAAATTCAATCCTACACTTAGGACACTTAATACTAATATTTCCCTTTCCTCTAGGAACTCTAATCTTTTGCGAGCAATTAGGACACTTAAATATAACATGTGTCTTTCTATCCTTCATACGAAATTTAAAATTATTAAACTTACCAATAACTTTATATTTCATCTTAAGATACGCTTCATTCTCACTATACCTTCTTGAAATATTTCTAGAAAAAGCTCGATAATAAACATATATAATTCCTGCAAGTGCTACCATATAAAGCACGCCACTATGAACAAATAAAGTTATAATCAACAATGCAAAAGTTATATACATAATCAATCTTGACAATTGGTCCATTCCATATCTGCCATACATAAACCTTGCAATCTTATCCTTAAAATTTCCCATATCTTTCTACAGCGAATACTCGCAACCTTTCTAAATGCTTATATTTACTGTATCATACTTGTAGTTAAAATCAATTAAAATTATATAAAAAATTTGTGATATCTTTAAAGCATAAATAAATAAAAACAAGATCCACTTATTGTTCACTATTTGTATAACGCATTATATAACTTCAAGAACTTCTCATCTCTTGCATTTGTCGCTTCTTTAGCTTTGCCATTTGAATAATCATAGAAGCCTTTTTCGCTCTTAACACCATATTCTCCTGCTTCAAAATGCTCCTTAAGAAGCTTTGGTGGCTCTTTAGCTGCACATAAATCTTGTACTAAGTATTCGCTTATATGATAAAATGTATCAAGACCGCCAAAGTCAGAAACCTCTAAAGGGCCAAGACAAGCATATCTAAAGCCAAGACCATACTTCATTACATCGTCAATGCCTTCTGCTGAAATAACACCTTTATCCACAAGGTCAAGAGCTTCTCTAAGTATAGCAAACTGTAATCTATTTGCCGCAAAACCAGCTACATCTTTATTAACAATAACTGGCTTCTTCTCAATAACTAGACTAAAATCGTATACCTGTTTAGCAACTTCATCACTTGTTGCATCGCCCTTTATAATCTCAATAAGTGGTACAAGATGTGGTGGATTAAACCAGTGCATACCCATAAATCTTTCTGGCTTTTTAACCGACTTTGCAATTTCATTAATAGAAAGTCCTGATGTATTAGTTGTAATTATAGTGTCATCTTTTACTATTTCAGATAACTGCTTATAAAATTCATGCTTAACGTTAATATTTTCAACAATATTTTCGGCTATAAAGTCACAGTCCTTAAAACAATCCATTGATGTTGTAAATGATAACGCACTAAGTAACTTATCAGCTTCTTTTTGTGTCATATTGTTAGTATCAACTAACGTCTTTACATTATTATTAATATTTTCTTCTGCCTTTTTTAAGGTTTCTTCTCTATGGTTGTAAAGAACAACATTGTCAAAATACTTTGCATAAATCTGCGCCATAGACGAACCCATTGTTCCTGCTCCGACTATTACTATTTTTTTAATTTCCATAAATATTCAACCTTTCTATTTTAATACTTAATAATATCTCAATTTAACAAATAGCTTTCCATACTCTTACTTATTACGTCAAACAATAAGTAGAATAAATTTCACTTAAACTTATTCTGTCATATAAACTTCTCCATCAAGGTCTTTCCAATAGAACTTATCTTCTAATATGATATAGCTATGTGCGCTATTTTCTTTAGGAATAGACACTGAGCCGGGATTAATATATGTATAATCATCTCTTTTTTCACACTTAGGAATATGTGTATGACCACAGACAAGATAATCACCTTGCTTTACGGCTGGCATATTCTTGTCATCAAGCTTGTGACCATGAACAAATACAAGACTCTTATCATTAACATACATACACGCCTGTTCACATAATACATTAAAATCAAGCACCATCTGGTCAACTTCTGTATCACAGTTACCTCTTACGCACATAATTTCATTTTTTAATGGATTAAGCATTGCAATTACTTCTTTTGGTGCATAATCCTTTGGCAAATCATTTCTAGGACCATGATATAAAATATCACCTAAAAGCACAAGCTTATCTGGCTTTTCTAGCTCATATCTTTCTAATAACTTCTTACAATAATAAGCTGAACCATGAATATCTGATGCAATCATAATTTTTTTCATATACTTTTACCTTCTTCCATTTTGAATATAAATTTATAATACACCTTTTCTTTTAATATTTCCAACAAAACCTAATAGATAATATGTAAGAATTATATTAACTGGCAATTGTACAAGATTTTTTATCATTCTTGATACAAAATAAAAATTAAAGCCTTTTCCATAAAGCATTGAAACCCAGTAAGTCCCCAAAAGACCATTTACAAGACAATTAACAATAGTCATTGCAATAACACATCTTACTAAAAATCTCACATCAAGTTCACTTCGCTTACAAAGAATATATATCTGTACTGCGATATACACAACCATAACTGCTGTAATAGCCCAATAACCTAGATGTATTGTTGTAAATTTTTTGTCTGTATACATAGAAAGTCCGCTAATAAAACAACCAATAGTAACACATATAAGTGGAATAGTGTGTTTTGCCCATATATTCATCACAAGTGCTATAGCAAGCACTACAAACATGATTATTGAAATAATAGCTGCATTTTGACATAACTTTATATTTGAAGCTATATTAAATGCACTTCCTGTAGCTATAAGCTCATTAGACTGCTTATCAACTACTGTTGCAAATGGCATTGTAAACCATATGATAATACCAACGGCTGATATTACAGTTGTAAATATTCTTAAAATATTAGCCTTTGTCTTTCCAAATGATATAACATCTCTTGAAAAGCCATGTTTTTTTTCAGTTACATTACTTTCTTTTCTTTTTGGAAATCTGTTGTAAAATGCTGTTCCATATATAAGCCCAGAAAGCATAGCACTTATAGTAAAGCCCGGAAAATATGCACCCGTTGGTTTAATTACATATTGCACGATATCACCAATACCGCCACAAATCATACCAACGATAGGGCCAAACAACGCTCCTGTTACAACATTTGCAAGAAATGATATTGAAATTCTTAAGGACTGTGTTACAGTAATTGACAAAAATACTGCCATAACTGTATGAACAGCAACAAGAAGTGCAGCAGTTACTACTGACTTGAGATTTCTAAATTCTTTTGCAGAATTTGTGAAACTTTTGATAAAAACATTCATAAAAAAATACCTCCTTTGCAGATACTCGAGCTCTACATAAGAGGTATAATTATTGAATTATCCGATATGTAGCAGCGGGATGCGAACTATGTACCGCAAGAAAACTTTTCGTCCAAATGACAACTCCCTGTTCATTTAGCACTTAACGCACATAACTCTACTCTGCTTTTAATTAATTGTATTAGTTATATTTATTATATAACTTGTCACAGATTATACTGTATACAATCACATTTGTAAATAACAATATTGTACTTTTTTAAATACCTTTTAAAATTAAATATTCTCCTTTTCATTTTCCTGCTTTTCTTCTTGTTCTTCGCTGACTTCTTCATCATCGTCTTTCGCAATAATATCTTCAAAGTCGTCATCATCATCTACATAAAAATTAACAGGTATAATCTCGATATTACTTAACACAGCCTTTCCAATAACATAAACTGTGTGTATTCCTTCTTCATCAACATTGTCAACAAGATTTTTAACACCGCTTAATGTCTTTTCAATATCACTTGTTGCATTAACACCCTCTGGAAGAATAATTGTAACATTACTTGCTTTACTTGTGAAATTAATATATACATCTTTTTCAAATACTGCAAGTCCTAAATCAATTACAGTTTTTGAACCAATAGCTTTAACTTCACAGCCTGTAAATTCTTCATCTTCTATTTCTACAATCTTCTTGTCAAAAATAGAATTATACTTCTTAACTTCTGCGTCTATGCTATCATTTTCTTCCTGAATAAACTGCTTCTTTACATTCTTATACTTATTGTAGCCCACTTTACCTGCTACTGCAATAGCACCTATTCCTGCTATTGTTTTCATTAATTTTTTTGCCATAATAACAATCCTGCTACCAAAATCATATACAAGTATGTATATGTTAGATTACTTAATTTATAAATTCTTATTTATAAGTATTCACCTAAATAGCTTTTCCTTTCCTAATATTTTATAATTTAATATCTAATTTTTAATTTATATAATTTATTAAAAAGTCAATCAAATATTCACAATTGTATTTTCTTACTAATAACATTATTACTACTAATCCTTTTTATCAAAAGTAACTTAAATGTGAATATACTTAATTATAACTTACAATCAGCGAGAATATACACAACCACAATAATTTTGTCTATACAAATTATATTCCTTTGATAGTTGTATTGACCTTTTGTAACCTTCTTTTTTCTTAAAATCAGATAAAAGATACTCAACTCCATATTCGCTAGAAAGCTTTAAACCTATTTCATTAAGTTTAACACTGTTCTTTAAAGGACTTATTGTAAGTGTTGTTGTAAAATAGTCAAAATCACCTAAAGCGGCTCTTTTAGCTGTTTCTCTTAATCTTAACTCATAACAGATAAAACAGCGTTCTCCACCCTCTTTGCAAGTTTCATAACCCTTTACAGCATCATAAAATACTTTCGTATCATAATCACCCTCAATAAATGAAACCTTATGCTTTGCAGGAAATTCTTTTATAAACCTTTGCTGTTCTGCCACTCTCTTTTTATATTCTTCTTCCATTGAAATATTAGGATTATAGTAAAATACTGTTATTTCAAAATACTGTGACAGATATTCAATTACATAACTGCTACAAGGAGCGCAACAACTGTGAAGTAATAGCTTAGGAACTACTCCATCTTTTTGAAATAATTGTATCTTTTTTTCTAATTCTTTTTGAAAATTTCTCTGTTCAAATGGAACTGCCATATATAATCTCCATTCTAAATTACATTTTCCCTATGCAACAATTTCTGCAAGTGCTTCAAAAAGCTTATCCATCTGTTCTTTTGTACCAATTGTAATTCGTAAATAATTATCAATAATCGGCTTATTAAAGTATCTTACATAAATGTTTCTTTTCTTTAATTCTTTAAATATCTTTGAAGCTGGCACACTTTTATGTGTTGCAAATATAAAGTTTGCTTTTGAGTCTGGGAATGAAAAACCTAATTCCCCAAGCTTTTCTTCACTATACTGTCTTGTGTTTATAATTTCATTAACACACTTCTCAAAATATTCTTTATCTTTTACAGCTTCAACTCCATAAGCAAGAGAAGTTGCGTTCATAGTATATGAATTAAATGAATACTTAACGTCATTAAGTGCTTTAATTAATGCCTTATTACCAAAAGCATATCCAATTCTCATACCTGCCATAGAACGTGACTTTGAAAACGTCTGTACTACGAGTACATTTTCATACTTATTAACAAACTCAAGCGCAGACTTTCCACCAAAGTCAATATATGCTTCATCAATAATTACAACAACATCTTGATTGTGCTTAATTATATCTTCAACCTTATCAAGCTCCATATAAAGCGCTGTAGGTGCATTAGGATTAGGAAATATTACACCGCCATTTTCCTTGTAATAATCTTCTGGCTTAATCTTAAAATCACTGTCAAGTTCAGGTGTTTCATAAGGTATTCTATACAAGTCTGCCCATACACTGTAAAATGAATATGTTATATTGGGAAATAGTATTGGCTTTTTAGAATTAAAAAATGTAAGAAAACACATTGAAATAACATCATCAGAACCAACTCCAACAAATACTTGCTCTTTATCCATTCCATAATAATCTGCAATTGCATTAACAAGGTCAGAAGCTTCTGGGTCAGGATAAAGTCTTAACCTATCCATATTAAATCTGTTAGCTGCCTCTAACGCCTTTGGTGTAGGGGGGTATGGATTTTCATTTGTGTTAAGCTTAATTACGTTATCTTGCTTTGGCTGTTCTCCCGGAACATAAGGTTCAACTTTTCTTATATTATTTTCCCATTCTCTCATCGTTTAATTCCACCGTCCTTAATATTTACTGTATTACACTAACGTATATTATACTTAATATTAAAAATATAATCAATACTTTTTATTCTTAAACACACCAACTCTAAAAGGCACATAGTATACAACTTCATAATCTTCACTATCAAGATATGTATTGACATTATACTCCGTAGTCGCCACTCTTAAATCAAGTACTGTATACTCCGTTTCACTTTCTTTATCAGTATAATACAATTCGTAAAGTACATCCCTATTAGAAAGTGCAGGACATAAAAATGTTGTCGCAGTAACCGACGCATTTTCTGGAACTGAACTTACAGCTTCGTCAAGCACCTTGTATATAGACCTTTCATATTTGTCAGAATAATAATTATAATACTTCTCCACTTTTTCTGATACAAGCGTTATAAAAAACAATGATGAAGCTACTGTCACCATTGGTATTATACGGCTTCTAAGCTTTATATCAATATCGGCTACATTTCTTACTGAAAGATAAAAAAGCAATGCTCCCGAACCAAATACATATTGAAAATATATACTGTGAAAATACTGATAATCTGACATAAGATTAAAAAGCACATACGGAATAAAAAATATAAATCTATACCACTTTTTTGAAAACAATGGCATAAAACAAAGTGGCGCAAGTGTCTGTATGATAAATTCTATTTTTTCCTGCTGCATTATCTGTGTAAGTATATAGGCAGGATTGGTAATAACTGTTCGTATTATACCAACCATACTCCCACCGCCACCATATATCATATTGTCAAATCTATATGACATCACACCTTCACCGATTTTAGAAAGAAGCTCTGTTGTAAATATAAAATATAAACCCGATATTACTATAATAAATATACTTTTTTTATACATTTTCTTATAAAATAAAGTATATAATCCAATACAAACTGCATATACTGCTGCATCTTCTTTTACACCAAGCAAAAATACAGTACTTATTATAATTCCAATCCAACTTTCCTTTTCACAGTAATAAAGCAAAGTAAAAATACAAAGTGGCAGAAAAATATTTTCATGTATATCATAAAAACAACCGCCACTTACAACGGGATATAATAAATAAGCTATACAAAAAAGAGCTGTTTCAAACCTTGAAAGCTTTAAATGCCTACAAATTCCCGCAAGTGGAAAAACGGCAAGTCCTATAACTAAAGCCTGCGCAAATTGAAGTGTAGCCGCCGATTTATACAACATATACAAAGGCAATATACAATAAAATATTGGTGAAATATGAACACAAAAATGCGAAAGCAGCACATCACGTTCGCTTGTTGTTTTCATTGACAAATCACTACTCATATAGTGAAACATTTGCGAAAAAAGTCCCAAATCAAAATTAGGTGAAGAATATGTAAGATACTTTAACACAAGACTTCCACCTATAACACCTACAAATGTAACAAAGCCTATCGCAAGTATTAGCTTATATGTGACACTGTGTATTTTAATAAGCTGTGTATTAACACCCTCAAAACAATAAGCTACACTAAACACCATAAGCCCTGCAACTAACAGACAATAAAATGTATTATCATACTGTGCTGTTATTATAATACTATAGAAAAATGTTACTACAAAAAGCATAACTTTTTCAAGCATTGGCTTTTTTAGTTTCATGTATACAGCATACAAAATCACAGCAAGTCCTATTATGCAAATAATATCAAATAAATAATTAACTTGCCCTGTAAAGTTCAAATTATCTACCGTATACCCTTGCTTAATATTAATAAAAAATGTCTGCACAACACTAACAAAACACCACGCCATAACTATACTTATAACGCAGTGTCTTAACGAAAACCCATTCTTCAATTTAAAAAACAACTTTCCAATTCCACCAAACACCATAAAACTCCAACTCTCACCATCAACATCTCATACTCTGCCCCACTATATAAATCAAATACACCATCAAAAAACAATTAACTATATTTGCATGACAATAGCGAACACTCTTGTTCCATAATACCATACAAACATAGTTAATTCTACTTTTATTGATATATATTCATAAAGTACCACCACCACTCTCACCAAAAAAGCTTTCACATTTTACCCAAGTCACCAACGTAAATGGAAGATAGCAGTACTATATAAATTAAATGCACCATTAAAAGAACAGACAGCTATATTTGTATGACAGTAGCGAACACCCTTGTTCGATAATGGCATACAAATATAGTTGGTTGTACTTTTACTGGTGTGTGTATTTATATAGTACTGCTATCTTCCCCACCAAAGCAAAATATGAAAGCCTTATATCCCCCTTATAAAGTCCCCTAAAAATGTTAGTGCTGCCCCTGTATCGGACTGTTCTACTGTACATTTTGCAAAACTTAAATAAGAAGCATCCGTATCAAAACAATACTTACTAATAAGACGTTTTCTAATCTCAGCTTCATAATTCTTAAGGAAATACGAAACTGGTCCACCAAGAACAATATCACCGTCACACATTATATAGAGATTGTTAATTCCTGTAGTAAGATTATCAAGATATTCATCAAATACCTTTGCAAATCCTTCATCACCATTTTTAAGACGGCAAAAAAATTCTACAAGAGATACGTCTAATTCTTCTGATAACTTTTTCGCTGAAACATAAGCTTCAAAACAACCCAACTTACCACAAGTACACAACTTGCCATTAGGATGAAGTGTCATGTGACCAAATTCACCATAGCGGTTATGCTTTCCCTGCATAATACGTTCATTAGAAATATAAGAACCACCTACACCCGTATTAAGCATAAGATACAACTTGCCATCTTCACTTGAAGTCATAAGGTGCTTGTTAAATTCTTCTATTGTAATATTCTTATTATCCTTGCTTTCTCTACCAAACCAGTATTCAGCATAAGAATTTGCCTTTGCGTCATTCATTGCAATACACTTATAAGGTATTCTTGAAGTTATTGCACTTACTGGATAATTGCGAATCCCCATTGTCGGAGCTGATACAATAATTTCATTATTCATATCAAATATACCGGGAACTGTTATGCCAACTCCAAGTATATCTTCGCTATCGACATTATTTCTTACAACAACATCATCTACAAGCTTTACAATAGTGTCAATATATTCATCATTATCAGAAAAATCAACACTTGCTTTTTCTGAGCAGATAATATTACCCTTTAGATTAACTAATGCTACTTTTATATCAGAAATAGATAAATTAACACTAATTGCACACTTAGACATTCCACGAACTATAATAGCCTGTGCTTTTCTTCCACCTGTAGACTCAAAATTACCTTCAAATTCAATAAGCCCATCATTTGTAAGTAACTTAAGATTTTGGTTTACTGTTGGAAGCGATAACTGTAAAATATCAGCAATTTCTTGTCTTGATATCTTATCAGTATAATGAATAAGTCTAAATATTCTATTTTTATTAAGTCTTTTTACATCGGTTGTAGTTATCTTTTCTGCTGTAATCATTAATTAACCCTACCTTATTTATTTTTTAATACTTAAGTGAACGATATCGTAAATCTTAAAATAAAAGTATTATATAAACAACCAAAAAAAGCACAATCAGCTATATTTTATGTCTTAACAAAACAAACACGTTTACTGTAAGCCATAAATATAGCCGAATGTTCTTTTTAATAACGCATTAGTTTATATAATACTTTTTAATTTTACTAAAGTCTTTAACAATGCAAAATACAAAAATTAAACTATATGATATTATTCACCAAACACAGCCTTATAATCCTTTTGGAACTTTTCAATACCTGCATCTGTTAATGGGTGATGTACCATTTGCTCTATAACCTTATATGGAACTGTTGCTATATCTGCTCCTGCTAATGCGCAGTCAGTAATATGTATTGGATTTCTAACACTTGCACAAATAATCTCTGTCTGTATGTCATAGTTACTAAATATATCAACAATTGTATTGATAAGGTCAATCCCTGGCTGTGATATATCATCTAATCTTCCAAGGAATGGTGACACATAAGCCGCACCTGCTCTTGCTGCAAGAAGTGCTTGATTAGCTGAGAATATTAAAGTTACATTTACCTTAATTCCTTCTGATGAAAGTACTTTAGTAGCCTTAAGGCCTTCAACTGTCATAGGAATTTTAACAACCATGTTAGGGTGTATTGCAGCAATCTGTCTTCCTTCTTCAATCATACCTTCTGCATCAACTGTAGTTGCCTTAACTTCACCACTTATTGGGCCATCAACTATTTGAGTAATTTCTTTGATTACTTCCTTAAAATCTCTACCTTCTTTAGCAATAAGTGATGGGTTAGTTGTAACACCACATATAACTCCCATGTCATTAGCCTTCTTAATATCCTCTACATTAGCTGTGTCAATAAAAAACTTCATTTTTTAAAATCTCCTTTCACTACACTGAAATTAAAATATTACTGCTATCTTAATTTATCAGAAAAAACTTTTTCTTCTGATATAAGTAAACTATTATTTTTAAATGTATGTGATTTACTTAAATAGCATTATTATCTATAAATACATAACTTATAGACAATTCTTACTCATTATATAATACATTTTATAATATATCAGCAAATATATAATTTTTTCACAAATGTACTTTTTACGATACTATTCTCTTGCAATCTCGTCAAATACTGGCTTTAATGCTGGGTATATTTTCTTAAATTGATTATACTTGTATTCGTATCTCTGCGCAATAGCTTTATCAGGCTCTATTGTATCTACTACTTTAACAATCTTATCAACAGCTTCGGACACATCTTCAAATCTTTTCGTTCCAACTGCCGCAAGCATAGCAGCTCCAAGTGATGGGCCTTCTTCTTTTTCAAGGATGTCTACCTTGACATTAAGTACATTAGCAATTATTTTTCTCCAAAGTGGACTCTTAGCTCCGCCACCACATATCTTAGTTCTATCAATCTTAATTCCAAGTGACTTAGCAACTTCAAAGGAGTCCCTTATAGCAAATGCAACACCTTCTAAAACAGCTTGTGTCATATCTGACCTAGTTGTATCCATTGTCATTCCTATAAATGAAGCTCTTGCAAGCGGATTGTTATGTGGTGAACGCTCACCCATAAGATAAGGCAGATAAAATACTTTGTTATTTCCAAGCTTATCATCTGTAATTTCTGCCTGTTCTTTTTGGTAGTCCTTATCTTTTATTATATCATCTAACCACCACTTATTACAAGAGGCAGCACTAAGCATACAACCCATTAGATGATAATATCCATCAGCATGAGCAAAAGAATGAAGCGCATTGTTATCATCAACACTAAAATTCTTACTTGCTATAAATATTGTTCCACTCGTTCCAAGTGAAATATTACATTTTCCATCACCAACTGTACCAGTTCCAACGGCTGCTGCCGCATTATCCCCTGCACCTGCAATAACTTTTACACTTGTTGAAAGTCCAAGTTCACTGGCTGCTTGCTTTGTAAGATTACCTACACATTCATAACTTTCATAGACTTTTGCCATCTGCTCTTTTTTTATTCCAACAAGCTCAAGCATTTCTTCTGACCAACATCTATTTTTTACATCAAATAATAACATTCCCGAAGCATCTGATACATCTGTACAAAACTCTCCACTTAACCTATATGCAAGATAATCTTTTGGAAGCATTATCTTTGATATCTTCTTAAAATTATCAGGCTCATTTTCTTTTAACCAAAGTATTTTAGGTGCTGTAAAACCTGCAAATGCTATATTCGCAGTATTATTTGTCAGCTTATCTTTTCCATATTGATTGTTAAGGAAATCACATTCTTTAGTAGTTCTTCCATCATTCCAAAGAATTGCTGGTCTTATTACATTATCATTTTTATCTAATATAACAAGTCCGTGCATTTGACCACCAAAACTTATTCCTGCCACCTTAGAGCTATCTATATTTGATATAAGTTCTTTAATTCCCTCTACCGTTTTTTCATACCAGTCCGTAGGATTTTGCTCTGACCAGCCAGGCTTTGGAAAAGATATTGGATACTCTTTTGTTACTGTATTTACAATATTTCCGTCATCGTCCATCAATAAAAGCTTTACTGACGATGTTCCCAAATCGACTCCTATATAATACATTTCTTATCCTTTCCTAATATATAATTAGTAAAATAAACTTTCACAATCCACTTTGCTACTTTCAAGCTCTTGTGCAAGCACAGAATTCAACGAAGTGCTTAATAAATAAAAGTTAGCAACTTATTTGATAGTCTTAAAATGGGTTCTCTGTCTTATATAACATTCCCTTAGGCTGATTAAATCCAATGTCTTCAACTCCAAGATACTTAAATACTTCAAACAACGCCTTGCCAAAATGACCAAATGCAACAGCACCATGATGTGGGAAATTATTTTCTATAAGAACGTGTCGATAGAAACGACCCATTTCTGGAATTGCAAATATACCAATTGCGCCAAATGACCTTGTAGCTACTGGAAGTACTTCTCCTTGTGCAACGTAAGCTTTAAGCTTTGCGTCTGCTGTTGTCTGTAATCTGAAAAATGTTATATCACCCGGAACAATATCACCCTCAAGCGTACCATTTGTAACTTCTTCTGGAAGTGAACGAGCCATAATCATTTGATTTTTCATTTCGTGGAAAGATAACTTACAAGCGGCTGTATTACCACAATGGAAGCCCATAAATGTATCCTTTAATGTATAATTAAACTTGCCTTCAATATCCTGCTTATAAAGGTCAATAGGAACTGAATTGTTAATATCAAGAAGTGTTACTACATCTTCACTTATAACTGTTCCAATAAATTCACTTAATGCTCCATAGATATCTACTTCACATGACACTGGAATACCTTTTGCTGTAAGTCTTGAATTAACATAACATGGCACAAAACCAAACTGAGTCTGAAAAGCTGGCCAGCACTTTCCTGCAATTGCAACATAATCTCTTGAACCTTTGTGAGCTTCTGCCCAGTCAAGTAAAGTAAGCTCATACTGCGCAAGCTTTGATAATATCTCTGGCTTTTTATTACCTGTTCCAAGTTCTTCTTCCATTTCTTTTACTACTGACGCAATTCTTTCATCACCTGCGTGATTATTGTAACTTTCAAAAAGGTCAAGTTCTGAATTTTCTTCAATCTCAACACCTAAGTTGTACAACTGCTTAATTGGTGCATTACAAGCAAGGAAATCTTGTGGACGAGGCCCAAATGATATAATCTTTAAGTTGTTAAGTCCAATAATCGTTCTAGCTACGGGTTCAAATTCATGTATCATATCTGCACATTCATCATAAGTTCCTACGGGATACTCAGGTATGTATGCTTTGATATTACGAAGCTTTAAGTTGTAACTTGCATTAAGCATACCGCAATATGCGTCACCTCTGCCTTGCACAAGATTATCACCCGTTTCTTCTGCTGCTGCAACAAACATTACAGGGCCATTAAAATATTTTGCAAGAAGTGTTTCGCTTGATTCTGGGCCAAAGTTTCCAAGATAAATTACAAGTGCATTACAACCTGCATTGTTAATATCTTCTAGTGCTTTTTTCATATCCTTTTCATTTTCAATACAAACAGGACATTCATAAATATCCCCATATTTTTTATTGTAGCTTGCTACTACATTATTTCTTCTTGTTTCTGAAAGTGACATTGGAAAACAATCTCTACTTACTGATACAATTCCTAATTTAAGTTGTGGTATATTATTTTTAATCATTTTACTTCTCCATTTCTTTAATTATTACTCAACTTTGCTACTTAGCAATGCTATTACCATTATCACATTTTATAAAAATAAGCACTCCATCCTATCCTAAATACTAAAATCTTACGTTCTACTGCTTGCTATTTATAATAAAAATATTAAACTTTTATATTTTCACCCTTAAGCCCTTCAAATGCGCCCGCTATATGTGCGTCTTTATGTGCTATAAGCCACTTGTTAGTCGCCATAAGCAACATATCTTCACCTTCATTGCTTATAGGTGTAACTTCATAATTCGTTCCTTTTGGAAGTACAACTACACATTTAAAGCCACTACCATCTATCCCACATGGTGCATAGTGAAGTGTTGTAGCATACAGTTCAACACCTGTCCCCTTTGGCACGAAAAATGCTTCTACATTAGAAGTGTCATATGTATAATCTTTTTGTATATCTTGCTGTCTTCCAATAAGAAGAATTAAATCTGTAATTGCTATATCAATCTCTGAACTTCTGTGATATTCAAGTGCATTAAGTTTTTGATTGTGACCATTGCAGTAACCTATCTGAACTGGCATATCACCATATACACTTTTTGACATTTGCTTATATGTATCAAGTTCTTCAAGTACTTTATCTGATGGCACATATATAACGTCTTCTGGCAATGGTGTATTTTCCATTGCTTCTATCAATTCATTAGAATTTTTCAAATTAATTATTTTCCCGTATACATTAAAATTTTTTGAATTAACCTTTTTAATCTCCATTATTAATGACATATCCTTTCCTAATATTTTTCAATCCTATCTTTTATAAAATACATTATTAAAAGTTATTTGTATTTTAGCACTTATATATAACTTTTTCAAGATTTTTATTTCTTATTTTTTACATTTTACAATTAATCTTCCTAAATTATAATAGTATATAAACAACAAAAACACTCTATACACAAAATAATAATAACTATACATTTCTTATTATTATTTTGCATATAGAGTGTTTTTAATTAAGCTTTTATATAAATATTTTGTAATTATTTAAAACTATTGGGTAATTAGTTTTTATTTTTAAATCAAGCCCATAAGCTGTGGTATTCCTAATGATAATGCCGGTACAAATGTTACTAAAAGTAGTAATATAAATAACGCAATAAAGTAAGGAACTAACTTAGGTGTAACCTTTTCAATTGAAACATTACCTATACCACAACCAACAAATAGAACTGAACCAACCGGAGGCGTTACATTTCCAAGACACATATTAAATATAAGCATTACACCGAACTGAATATCTGTCATACCAAAACTTTGTGCTATTGGTAAAAAGATTGGTGTAAATATCAATATAGCTGGTGTAATATCCATAAACATTCCAATTACCATAAGAATTACATTCATTAAGATGAAAATAACATACTTATTTGTTGAAATTCCTAATAAAGCACTACTGATTGCAGCAGGTACTCCTGAATAAGCCATGATAAATGACATTGCTGAAGAAGCTGCTATAAGGAAAAGAATTACGCCTGATACCTTTGCTGAATTTTCCAAAATCTTGATAAAACTCTTAAAAGTAATACTCTTATAAATTATTGAAAGAACAAGACAATATAAAACTGCAATACCTGCTCCTTCTGTTGCTGTAAATATACCTGAAACAATACCACCAATAACTATGATAATAAGTAATAAAGATGGAATGGCATTCCAAACTGTCTTTGCTACACCTACTGATTTGTCACGACCTGTTGCTTTGATACCAAGTTTTTTTGCCAATATAAAAGCTATTACCATACAAACAAGTCCCATAAGAATACCCGGAAGATAGCCTGCCATAAATAATGTTGATATTGAAACACCACCTGCAACTGTTGAATACACGATAAAAGCTGATGTTGGTGGAATTAAAAGTCCTGTTGGTGCTGATACTATATTAGCCGATGCTGAAAATGCTGGGTCGTAGCCTTGCTCTTTTTCAATAGGACTGATACAACCACCAATGGCTGAAGCTGCTGCAACTGATGAACCTGATAATGCACCGAAAAGCATATTGCCAAGAATATTTGCTTGTGCAAGGTTTCCTGGAATTTTACCTACAAAAAGCTGTGCAAAGTCTACAAGTCTTTTTGCAATACCACCATTGTTCATAATATTTCCTGCTAAGATAAACAATGGAACAGCTAATAATGAAAAACTTTCTACACCTGTATTCATTTTCTGCATTGTAATAAACGTAATTTGGTCCCATGAAAGTGATGACATAGCAGTTACAATTGATGATACAACAATGCTTACTGAAATCGGAACACCTAAGAAAAGTAAAACTCCGAAAACAACAAATAATATAATAGTAGTTATTGCTATACTCATAAAAACCTCCTGTTAAATTATACTTAACACTTATACTAATAAGCAAATTAATATTTTTCTAATATTGGTAATAATTTTTACTCAACTTTATTTCCTGTGATATCCTCATATAAGTTGATAATTTGTGCTATTGTTATAAATACTCCTGATATTGGAGTTATTGCGTATACTAAAGAACGTGGAATACCAAGAAGTGCTGAAAACTCTTGTCTTGCTGATACTGCAAGCATAAATCCACCGATTATAAATACAAATACTGCAAGTAAAAGAATAAGTATATCTATAAATGATACTAAAATCTTGTGCTTAAGACCTGTTATCTTATCTTTTACAAGTGTAAGTGCCATATGGTCTCTTGTAAAAAATGCGTATGCCGCACCTATAAACGCAGTCCACATAAGTGAATATTTAACAAGTTCTTCTGTAAATGCCGCAGGGTTATTTAATATGTAACGTGTAAACACTTGCCATAATACAAGTATAGTCATAAATGAAAGTAATACTGAGCAAGCTATTGACAATACTTTATTCATTATATTTTTAACTGTTGCTAAAGTTTTTATCATGTCTAATTCCCCTTTCTTACTTTCTCAATTGTACTAAGTAGTTTATCTACTCCCGGATATTTATCTCTATAACTTTCAATCATATCTGCTGTTGCATCTCTAAATGCCTGCTTGTCTACATCGTATACAAATTCAACACCCATTTTCTTTGCTTCTTCAACAGCTTCGTCAATAGCTTCTTCCCACATCTCTTTATGTGCATTTGTTGCGTCTTTTGCACATTCTAATATTATCTTTTGGTCATCTGCTTCAATGTTATTCCAAACCTTTGCACTCATAACCATTACATCTGGTATCATTGCATGTTGGTCAACAGAATAAACTTTACACACTTCACCATGCTTACCAACTGTAAGTGCTGTTTCGTTGTTTTCTGTTCCTTCAATTATTCCTGTTGAAAGTGCTGTGTATACCTCACCATAAGACATAGCAACTGGTGTTCCGCCTAATGCTGTCATCATATCTGTTTGTGACTTCATATCTTGTACTCTTATCTTTATACCCTCAAGGTCTTTAGGAGTACGGATTGCTTTGTCCTTTGTGTAAAATGAACGTGCTCCTGATGTGTAATATGTCAATGTTACAAAACCGTCATCTTCTGTTGATAAGAAGAAATCTTGCATTTCGTCAGAGTCCATAATATTATAGAAATCTTGTGTATCGTCAAATATATATGGAAGTCCAAATGTGTTATATGCGTCATTGTATGTTGCAAGTCCCGGTGCTGAAACTTTAGTCATAGCAATAACACCAGCCTGTAACTGCTCTAAGTTTTCTGTTTCTGAACCTAATTGTCCATTTGGAAATATCTTTACTATAATTCTGCCATTTGTTTTTTCTTTTACTTCTTCTGCAAACTTCGTCATTGCAATATGTACTGTATGACTTTCTGATAATCCATGTGCTAATGTAAGTATCATTGGATTATCAGCTGTTGCATTTTTACTTGAAGTTGCGCCTTCATTAGCACCACATCCTGTCATTGTGAATACATTAACAATAACAAGTACACTCATAATAATTATTGCATTAAATCTTTTAAGCATAGTAACCTCCTTAATCTACATTTACATTCCAATCATGTCAAATACCTCAAATGAAATCATTACTTGATGGTTTTGCTTTGGATTGTGATATTTTATCTGAACTGACTTTAAGCTTTGGCTGTAATACCAACCACACTCAGCCTTTTCATACTTACTTCTATGAAGAAAATGAGGTATTTCTTTGCCATCAAGTTCCACATAATATGGAGCTTTTTCTCTGTGAATTACATCAAGTTCCATGCTTTCAACTGTATTTTCATAATCACCTTCATATGTAAAATCAATATATGTTTTTGCTCCTGCTTTAACATCAATATTTGTTTTAAGATAATCACCATTTTTGTAATTATTTGTCTTTCCGTCATCATCATAAACTTCAAATGATGAGTCTACATCAGGTGCAAATATTATATGAAGCGAATTGACAACATCATTCATAAGGTTGTATATCTGATTTCCTGCCATTGGAATAATAGCACCACTTTTTATAAACATAGGAATTGTATCAATCTCAACGTACTTTTCTATTGTCTGACCGCAACTATACTCTTGTCTTGTGTTAAAATCATAAAATCTTACATTGTTATCTTGTGTCTTAGGTAAATAAACTTTTCTAGTCTTTGCACCTTTTTCAACAACATTTGCAATTAAAAGTGAGTCGCCCCACATAAAGTCAACACCTTCGTTATATGTATTTGTGTCATTTTGAAATGCCATAAACATAGGTGTCATAATTGGCAAGCCTCTTTTATGCGCTCTGTATTCAAGTGAATAAAGATATGGTGACATTCTATATCTTAACTTTATAGCCTCTGTAATATACTGCTTCATATCTGTGTACATCCACGGTTCTGTAACTGTGTTATCTGTATTTACTGAATGAATTGAAAATCTAGGCATAAATATTCCATTTTGAACCCATCTTACAAAAAGCTCTGGTTCTGGTGACTCGCCATAGAAACCACCTACGTCACTACCGTCATTTGCCACACCACAAAGTCCCATTCCAAGCATTGTTGCTATATTGTACTTAAGTGCGTCCCAACAAGTTAAATTATCACCGGTCCAAACTTGTGCATATCTTTGTATTCCTGCGTGACCTGACCTACACACTGAAAATGGTCTTACATCGGGATTGTATTCTTCAATAGCTTCATTAGACAATTGACACATGATATTACTCATTACTGGTTTAAGCTGTCCTATTGTACTTCCCTTGCCTTCAAAATATACTCTAGCATCTTTATCAACCATTGAGTCATATTCACAGTTGTCATTCCATACAGACTCGCAACCGTATTGCAACAATCCTTTTGTTAAATACTCTTTCCAATGCTTTCTTGTTTCTGCCTTTGTAAAGTCCACAAAAATTCCAGTTCCGCCCCACCATGTTCCTTTTCCCGGTTCATCTTTTACACTGTCATAAACAAACATGTCTTTCTTTTTCATATCTTCAAGATATGGATGAACAAGTAACATTCCCGGTTTAACATTTGGTGATACAACAACTCCTTGCTCTTTCATTTTGGCAAACCAGTCGGCTGGGTCTTTAAATCTTGTATTGTTCCATGTAAAACTACATCTTTTTATCCCTTCTTCTGTTTCTACTGCACAATAGCCTGATGATAACTGAAAACCGTCAATTGGAACGTCTTCTTCTTTTACTGTATCAATAAATTCAAGTATTGCGTCATCACAATCCTTTGGAAGCTCTGGATAGTACATTGATGAGCCAAGATAACCAAAAGCTGACTTTGGAAGAAGCATTGATTTTCCTGTCAAATCTGTATATCTTTCAACTACATTTTCAATTGAAGGGCCTGCTATTAAGAATAAATCAACATCGCCTGAGTCTGCTCTAAATGACGAATATCTATGCCAATAATTTCTCTTTTCTCTACCCATGTTGAAATCACATTCTGCTGTTGAATGATAAAAATAACCAACTGCTTTTTTAGTAGTTGCCGATAACTTTATGTAAAATGGAATGTGCTTGTATAAAGAATCTGTTTCTTTTGGGTTATAACCCATAGCATCTCCCGGTGCCATATTCATATATTTTTCGGCTTTATTTATTTCTCCGCTCTTTTCACCAAAACCATAAAAATAATCATCTGCTTCTATCTGACTTGTATGAATACGTCTTTTATTTGAGTCTTCACGATATGCAAGATCTGTAATATCAGCATGAAGTAAAGTTCCGTCTAAATCATAAACACATATACGGAATGGGTTCTTTTCAACTTCAACACGAAGTTTATTTCCAACTATTACAGCTTTATCTTTATCATCAGTTAATGTTGAATTTGCAACTTCAATTCTAGTTCTATAATCCTTCATAAATTCATCTGTTCTTGAATTCCATGCTGTTTTTATAAGACTATATGAAGCCTCGTCCCAGTCACCATCAAAGCCCGCTCTTATTCGTATAATATCATCAGTTAAAAACCACAAACGTATTTCAACTGCATTTGTATATATAGAATAATAATTATCATTAAATAAAACCTTTTGCGCACTGTAGCATACCTTCATTTTATCTATCCTCCTAATTAAATTGCTTGTTAAATTTATATCTATATACTACTCATTTCATAACTTTTATACTATACATATTTTGACAAATATAACTAATTTCTTTACATATCTTGCACTAAATTAATTAATGAATTATAATAAAACCATAAAATATTTATTATTATTTAAAATATTTTTTACAACAACCATAAAAAGTTACATTAATTTTACTTTATCCATTTTACTGAAAGGAGTTTTTATTTTATGAAAGATATCGCTCAAAGTAACATGTCACTTGGTGATTCAATGTCCGCCGCTTACATATCAAGTGTCAATGACAATATGTCACAATCTCATTACCACGACTACTATGAATTGTATTTTCTTGACAATGGAGAAAGATATCACTATATGGACGAAAAGCTTTTTAAAATACAAGCAGGCGATTGTATAATTTTCCCACCTCAAACAATGCACCGCTCCTTTAGTGACAAAGATTGTTCTTTTTCAAGAGTTGTTTTATATTTTAGACCTGAAATAATTGCTTCTGAAAATTTAAAAAATAAATTAATACACTCTGATTGCGTTTATACCCCTGACAAAGATACACTTAAAAATTTAAGAAGATTTATATATCTTTTTTTAGAAGCACAAAGCAAATCTTCTGAATTAAAATTTGAATATATGTCATCACTTACTAATTTAATTCTTACACTTGTAGTTCAAATGAAGCAAAAGAAAACGGGAATTATTCAGCAAAACAGAACTACACAGATTATTGACTATATTAATAACAACTACGAACATGATATCTGTTTGCATGATTTATCTGAAAGATTTCACGTCAGCGAATATTATCTTTGTAGAGAATTTAAAAAGAATACTAATAGAACTATAATCGACTATATAAAAAGAACTCGTGTAATGAATGCCGAAAGATTATTTATAGAAACGGATATGAATGTCACCGAGGTTTCAACACTTACGGGATTTTCTAACCTTACACACTTTTATCGTGTATTTAAAGAAATTACGGGGTATTCGCCATCGGAATACAAAAAACGTCTAAAAAACAACTATTCAAATTTTAAATAATGCGAGTTTAACAAACTAATTATGTAAAACTCACATTATTTAAAATTATTAACCTATCTTATTTTATTAAATATACCATAACCAATACCTTGAACAATTGCCACTATTACAAACAAACTTCCCACATAAAAAAGATATTTTTGATATACAGATGAAGCTCCCGCAATATCAAATATATCTCTTAACATACTGCTTATCGTTAATGCCACAACTCCTGAACAATACGCATTATCTGTAAATCTATTAATAATTATGCTTTTTTTAATTAAAATACTAATCACATATATTGTTATTTCTGGCAACACACCCAATATAAGTGGCAACATGAACAAATATGTCATATAAGGCGACCTTACATTATGCGAAAATCTATCATATATAATGAAAAATACAAAACAAAAAATAGCTACTCCAAGCCATACTATTATTCTTTTTCTGCTGTTATGTGTATTTACATATTTATCCGATATAAACAATGTCGCTCACCTTCCTTTCAGATATTGACTTACCATTAGTTGTTGGATTATTAACTACATTTCCCATAAAATACATTGTAGCTGAACCACCACCATCAAGGTTATACGCAGTTTCACAATTAAGCTCTTTAAGCACTGTTGCAAGTTGCAAAAGAGATAAACCACTACTTTGTGTAGTTCTTCCATCAGACACTACAAATACATAATGATATGGCTCAATCATGCCAATTGCTGTTCTAGGATTACTCGTCATAGACTGGTCTACCTCCTGCCCTGCTGATACTGATATTTCTCCATTTTCTACAAGTCCCGGTCCAAAACTGAACAATTGAAGCACTCCTTCTGATACCAATGTATCTGTATCAATATCCGTTTCTTTTAATATTTCCATTCTGCCATCATTATATAGAGCCAGTGCTTCACTTGATGAATCTCTTGCAATACTTCTGTATACATATCCATTTCTTCTGACTACTCTTCACAGCAAGATGTGGAGGTTCTAACTGATGATATTTTGCAGTAATCGTACATCATTTTCAGACTT
>URYE01000031.1 GCA_900551945.1 uncultured Eubacterium sp.
ATATGTACGCAATTATAGCAACAGGTGGTAAACAGTACACAGTTTCTGAAGGCGATATAATCAAAGTAGAAAAGCTTGGTGTTGAAGCCGGTGACACTGTTACATTTGACCAAGTTCTCTTTGTTAATAATGGAGAAGCTAAGGTTGGTGACCCAACAGTAGCAGGAGCTTCAGTTACAGCAAGTGTTGTTAAGGAAGCAAGAGATAAGAAAGTTATCGTTTATAAGTATAAGAGAAAAACTGGATATCACAAGAAGAATGGCCACAGACAGTCATTCACTCAGGTTAAGATTGAAAAGATTAATGCTTAATTAGCCTGAATAGGAGTGTTATTCATGACTCATGTAACAATCTATACTAAGTCATCTAAAGATGACATTGTTGGATTTAGAACAGAAGGCCACGCAGGTTATGCTGATGCCGGTTACGACATAGTATGTGCTGCTACTTCTGTATTAGTAATCAATACAATCAATTCGATAGAGCAATTTACCGATGAAGATTGTGAGATTACAGCAGACGAAGATAATGCCGTTATAGAGTTAATGGTTAAGTCTTCACATCAATCAAAGGAATTAACGGTTTTGTTAAAAGCTCTTGCATTAGGACTTAGTACAATTGCTAGTGACAATCCGAATTACTTATCTATTACATTCGAGGAGGTGTAAACTATGTTAAATTTGAACCTTCAGTTTTTCGCTCATAAAAAGGGTGTTGGTTCTACAAAGAACGGTAGAGATTCTGAATCTAAGAGATTAGGTGCAAAGAGAGCTGACGGACAGTTCGTATTAGCTGGTAATATTCTTTACAGACAGCGTGGAACAAAGATACATCCAGGTGTTAATGTTGGTCGTGGTAGCGATGATACATTATTCGCACTTGTTGATGGTACTGTTAAGTTCGAAAGAAAGGGCAGAGATAAGAAGCAGGTTTCTGTTTATCCTGTAGTTTCTAACGACTAATTCTTAGTTGATTTTAAGCTCCAAGTCTACGGATTTGGGGCTTTTTTTGGATATATAATACACCAATTTTGGTGTTGTCATTAAGTTGTATAGCAGATTGTGAATATCTGCTTGACTTTGATGTAATGATTTAATATTTCGCATGAGCTGGAAATTTTAGTATTGTTTCATGTGTATTTATGTTAAATGCGTATGTATTTACGCAGAAATGAGGAATTATGTTTTCAGATAGAGCAAGAATATTTATAAAATCAGGCAAAGGCGGAGATGGTCATGTAAGTTTTCGCCGAGAGCTTTACGTTCCAGACGGTGGGCCAGATGGTGGTAACGGCGGTAAGGGCGGAGATGTCATATTTGTCGTAGACAAAGGACTTAATACGCTCGGTGATTTCAGATATAACAGTAAGTATATTGCACAAAGTGGTGATGAGGGCGGCAAGCGCAAATGTACTGGCAAAAATGGTGAAGACCTTATAATAAAAGTTCCCGAAGGCACTGTTATTTTAGATGATGAAACAGGAAAAGTTATTGCTGATATGTCTAGTGGAAATATGCGTGAAACAATATTAAAAGGTGGTAGAGGTGGAAAAGGTAATATGAATTATGCCACAGCTACAATGCAAGCTCCACAGTATGCACAGCCGGGACAAGATGCTCAAGAAAGATGGGTTCGTCTTGAACTTAAAGTTATTGCTGATGTAGGCTTAGTGGGATTTCCTAATGTAGGTAAGTCAACATTACTTTCAAGAGTAACTAACGCCAGACCTAAGATTGCTAATTACCATTTTACAACTCTTAATCCTAATCTTGGTGTAGTTGACCTTGACGGGAGCAAGGGCTTTGTAATTGCTGATATTCCTGGACTTATTGAAGGGGCTTCAGAAGGAATTGGTCTTGGCCATGAGTTTTTACGTCATATCGAAAGAACTAAAGTTATAATTCACATGGTAGACGCAGCTTCTGTTGAGGGTCGTGACCCAATAGCTGATATTAATGCAATTAATGCAGAGTTAGAAGCATATAATCCTGAACTTTTAAAAAGACCACAAGTAATTGCTGCCAATAAGATAGACGCATTATACGATGATGGTTCAAAAAGTCCAATCGATAAGTTAAGAAAAGAATTTGAGCCAAAGGGGATTAAAGTATATCCTATATCTGCTGTAAGTGGTCAAGGACTTAAAGAACTTTTATACGCCGTAAGAAGTCTTCTTGATACAATGGCACAAGAGCCAGTTGTATTTGAAAAGGAGATGGATATTTCTGAAATGTACAATAGTGAAGCCGAGGCTGTCAATGTTACTAAGGATGATGAGGGCGTATATATTGTTGAAGGTGCTAGAGTTGATAGAATGTTAGGCTATACTAACCTTGAGTCAGAAAAAGGCTTTAGCTTCTTCCAAAGATTTATGAGAGAAAATGGTATATTAGACCAGTTAAAAGAACTTGGTATCGAAGAAGGAGATACCGTTCGTGTAGGCGAATACCTTGAATTTGATTATTATGATTAATAGTGCATAAGCACAGAAATGGAGTTATATGGATAAATTAACAAGTAAACAACGTGCATATTTAAAAGGACTTGCTATGACTGTTGACCCTATATTTCAATTTGGAAAGTCAAGCATTACTCCTGAAAATACAAAAGCTATCGCTGAAGCTTTAGAAGCACGAGAATTAATTAAGATAAATGTATTGCAAAATTGCGCTGATGACCCAAAAGAAATAGCTTCAATTATTGCTGAAAGAACACATTCTCAAGTTGTTCAAGTTATTGGTAAGAAGATTGTTTTATATAAAGAAGCTAAAGATGAAAAGAAAAGAAAAATTGAGCTTCCAGTAGCAAAGAAAAAGAAAGACAAATAAAGTATTTATTTTATGAATGAAAATGTTATTGGTATTTTAGGCGGAACTTTTAATCCTATACACAATGGTCATATAGAGCTTGCCAGACTGGCACATGAACAATTTTGTATACCAACGATATATGTTATGCCCTCGGGTAATCCAGCTTCTTATAAGGATACTTCTGATGTTGTAAGTGCAACACATCGTTGTAATATGGTTAGTTTAGCAATCAAGCCTTTCTCTTATATGAAGTTATCTAAGCTTGAAGTAGATAGAAAAGGATATACCTATACAGCAGACACGTTGATGGAATTATCAGAAAGTTTTAACAAGATATACTTTATAATAGGAGCTGATTCGCTGTTATATCTTGAAAAATGGAAACGACCAGATGTTATTTGTTCTCATTGCACATTACTTGTAGCTAATAGAGATGATACAAGATTAGCAATATTAGAAAAACAAAAAGAGTTTTTAACGCAGCAATATGGTGCTGATATACATTTTATAAATGCACCAAAGCTTCCCTTTAGTTCGACATCTATAAGAGAGCAGATTGTAAAGCATGGTAATATATCAGCAATGGTTTCTGATAATGTGAAAAATTATATATATAACAATAATTTATATATTAAATAAATTAAGATATTATAGAAAAGAGGCTTTCTTATGGATAATGAATATATTGAAAGTTTAAGAAAACAAGTTAAAAAGGCATTAAAGGCTGATAAGAAAAGATATAAGCATACTTTAGGTGTTGCTGATACTGCTGCTTGTCTTGCAATGAGATATGGTGTTGATATGCAGGACGCTTATATCGCAGGACTATTACATGACTGTGCAAAGTGTGTTCCTGATGAACAAAAGTTAAAAGAATGTAAGGAGTATAACATCGAAATTTCACAAAGTGAGAAAAAGAGTCCATATCTTTTACATTCAAAACTTGGAGCTTATTATGCAAAGCATATATATAACATTGATAATGAAGAAATATGCAGTGCAATTAAGTATCACACTACAGGCAGAGCTAAAATGTCAATGCTTGAAAAGATTATTTTTGTAGCTGATTATATAGAGCCTTACAGAAATAAAGCAAATGACCTTGACACGATAAGAAGTATAGCTTTTGAAAATATTGATGAAACAATATATGAAATAACAAAAGACACACTTGAATATCTTAATAAAAAACAAGCAGAAATTGACCCAATGACAGTTGAAACTTATGAATATTACAAGACTGTTCTTATTAGCAATGCTTGTGTATTTATGATTTAAAATTATAAAATATCAACAAGTTATTTAATCTGTAATGAATATTAATTTTTATATTTTATTATTTTAACTATTATCATTGAATAAAAAGATTATATTTATAAATTGGAGGATTTATGGCTGATACTAAATCTAAAGAAATGACTAAAGTTATTGTTGACGCATTAAACGACAAGAAGGCTGAAGATATTAAGATTATAGATATTAGTAATGTATCTGTAATTTCAGATTATTTTGTTATTGCAAATGGTTCTAACCCTAACCAAATACAAGCTTTAGTTGATAATATTGAAGAAAAAATGCAAAAAGCAGGCTACAATGAGCCTAGAGTTGAAGGGTATAACTCAGCTTCTTGGATATTACTTGACTATGACGATGTAATTGTTCATGTATTTTCAAGAGATGATAGACAGTTCTATAATCTTGAAAGAGTGTGGAGTGATGGAATAGAAGTTGATGAGGAAACTCTCTAATTATATTATATAAAAATAGAGTCTTATTATATACTTATAAATAAGACTCTATTTTTATTTTGATGTGTAAGACTTCTGACAATTATATCATATTATTCAAATTTAACATTAAACAATATAATTTTCGCACATTTTTTTAAACTATATTTGGCATTTATTTTTTAAATATAGTAGGGAATTTTGAATTTGTGATTTGATGTTATGTATATAGGAAATCGCCCATAACTTAATTCAATAAATTATGGGCGATTAAAGTCTGGTTAATAGTGTTAGATTGATTTATTTAGTATGTAATATTAGTTGATGTTTAAACGTATTAAACCTACAACTTTTCCAACTATTTCGCAGTTATCTACGATGATTGGCTTCATTGTGTCATTTTCTGGTTGAAGTCTTATGTGATTATCTTCTTTGAAAAATCTCTTTACCGTTGCTGAGTCATTGACTAATGCAACTACTATATCGCCGTTTTCGGCAGTATTTCTCTTTGCAACTATAATCTGGTCTCCGTTGTTAATTCCCGCATTGACCATGCTTTCACCCTTTACATTAAGCATAAAAGTATCTTCGTTAGGAAGATATTCTGCTGGTATTGGGAAATATCCTGTGATATTTTCAACAGCAAGTAATGGTTGTCCTGCCGCTACTTGACCTACTAATGGAACATTTACCATATCACGTCTTGTGAGATTAAAGCTTTCGTCAACAATCTGAATAGTACGAGGCTTAGTAGGGTCACGTCTTATGTAGCCATTTTTCTCTAATGTCTCAAGGTGAGCATGAACAGAAGATGTTGATTTTAAATTAACTGCAAGCCCAATATCACGAACTGTTGGAGAATAGCCTTTGTTTAATATTTCTGATTTTATATAGTTAAGTATTTCTGTTTGTTTTGGTGAAATTTTACCGTATGACATAAATTACCTCTTTTCTGCTATATGCAAATATTTGCTTTACTATTAAAATATACTTTATATAAATTACTTATTGTTTTTATGGTTATTGTTTATATTTTATCATATATTGTAAAAAAAATCAAACACATTTTCCGAAAAAATGTTCGATTAATTACCCACGAATTTCTTAGAGCGAACTTAATAATGTTAAATTATAATTCAATTTATAATAAATTTATAATTATTATCAAATTTAATTCATATAAGGTATTGTAAATATACATAATAATGAGTTATAATATAAAGTAAGCTTAAAATTTATAATTATTTAGTGCAATGAGGTAATAGAATTATTTTAAAAAGTGATTTTTTAATTATTTAATACTGTACTTTAAGGGAATTTTACAAGGCGATGCAATATGGAAGATTAATAATGAAAGAGAGATTTATAAAACACAATGAGATATGTAGTAATGGATAAAGTACAGGAAGGTAACATTTTAGGAAGAACTTTACTTGATGATACAGGAAAGATATTGTTAAGAGAAGGGGCTGAATTAAATTTAACAAAAATAAACAAGATTAAAAGTATGAATTATGGTGGACTTTACATCAATGATGAGTTGAGTGAAGATATTGTTCTTGAAGATTTAATACCATTTGAATTAAAGTTAAGAGCATTTAGAGCTTTAGATGCGCGTGATTATGAAAAATGTGTAGATATTGCAAAAGAATTTGTTAATGAATTATATGATAAAAAGAGTCTTGCAATTAATATTATTGATATAAAGAACATTAACAGTTATACAATTAATCATAGCATTAATGTCTGTGTAAATAGTATAATACTTGGAATTGCAGCTGGTATGAATAGAAATGATTTGGAGCATTTAGCAGTTGCGGCTATATTAGCAGATGTTGGCAAGTTTGATATTTCTAATGAGATTTGGCACAAAAAGGGTAAACTTACAGACAAAGAGATGGAAATGGTAAAACAGCATCCTAAGATTGCGTTTGAAAATTTAAAAGCTCACCCATGTATAAGTCCTATAAGTAGAAATGCTATTCTTTTTAGTCACGAAAATCTTGATGGTAGTGGTTATTATGGAAAAGTCGGTGATGAAATTCGTATTAATGCAAGAATAATTCACTTAATGGATAGTTTTGATGCTTTAACCAGTGTAAGAAAGCATAGACAAGCATATTCAATTAAGGAAAGTACAGAATTATTAATGGGAAGTACTAATCAATATGACAAGGACCTTTTAAGATTAATGAGTCAGCTTTTCCCAATATATCCTATAGGAATGACAGTTAATCTTAGTAATGGGGAAAAGGCTATTATAAGAAGTAACGACCATAACGTAATTAGACCAATAATTAGACTTATGAAGACGGGTGAGCTTATTGACTTAAGTGACAATACCTTATATAGAAATGTAGTTATACAGGATATTGATAGATAATAGAATTTTTAGATACATAATGTAAGCAATCAAAATACAAAGTAAGGGGAGTAATAATGACATTTAAAGATATTAACGTATCAGAAAAACTTATAGTAGGTTTAAAAAAGCAGAATATTACAGAACCAACACCAATACAAGTTCAAGCCTATAAGCATATTATGAATAAGCGAGACCTTATTGCTTGTTCAAGTACAGGTTCAGGAAAGACACTTGCTTACTTGCTTCCAATTATTTCTCAACTTAATCCAGAAAGCAAGTATATTCAAGCATTAGTATTAGTTCCAACACAAGAATTGGCTATACAAGTAAGTGAACAATTTGATTTGCTTTGTTCTAATTCTGATATCAATTATAAAAGTATATTCCTTATAGGAGATGGCAATATCAATCGTCAAATAGACGCATTAAAATCAAAGCCTGCAGTCGTTATAGGGACACCAGCAAGAGTATATCAGCTAATTAAAATGAAAAAGCTTCGTGTACACGATGTAAAGCATTTGGTTATAGATGAAGCTGACCGCCTTATAGATAAAACATATTATGAAAATGTACTTTCTATAAGAAAGTCTTTAATGAAATACACTCAAGTTCTTATGTTTTCTGCAAGTATTGATAAAAAGACACGAAAAGCAGCTAATGAAATATCATACAATCCAGTATCACTTGATATATCAAAAGATACTAATAATAAAGATATAATTCCAAAGACTATTAAGCATTATTATATTATTGCTGATAGGAGAGAGAGAATAGAAACATTAAGAAAGATTGCAAAAGCTGTAAAGTCTGAAAAAGCAATGATTTTTATTAATACAAAGTATGATTTAGAGGAGTCACTTCAAAAACTTCAATATCACAAATATAGTGTTTCAGCTTTATCAGGCAATTTAGATAAGTTTGCCAAAAGAAAGGCTATTGATGATTTTAAAAGTGGAAAAGTAAATTACTTGCTTACAACAGATATAGGCGCTCGTGGATTACAAATTGACGATGTAGACACCATTATCAATGTAAATTTACCAGAAGATTCAAAAGACTATCTTCATAGAGCAGGTCGTTGTGGTAGAAATGGTAATTCAGGAGTTTGTATTTCAATTATTACTGAAAATGAATTAAACAAAATAAAGCAATATCAAAAGCAATTTAATATTAATATAGTAGCTAGAAAGCTTTATAATGGCAAATTAGTAGCTAAGTAAAAACTGATTAAATAAAGATAATTTTCATCATATAAAATTTATTTTTTAAATTAGGTAATCTAAACTTTGGAGTTGTTGTAATAAGAAAATCTTATACAAATAAAGATATTTATATAGTAATTAATTTTATCTTGTATAAATTTTTAATATAACAACTCCGAAAAACCTTATAATACGAAGTTTTACAATAAATGTTTAAATATGTTATGTAAGGGTTTATACAATTTTTTATTTTTATCCCCACACAACTTCGTTAAACTTGCGTTTAGCGAAGTTGTATATATTTGAAAATGTATGTTAATTGTTAATAACTACCCTTACTTTTAACTATTTTGGAGGTGTTTTATGGCTGATAAAACTTATGCTGAACAGCAAAATATTAAGTATACTAAAAAATTAAATGAACTGTTAAAAATTCTTCCCCCCTTCTGTACAGAATATTTTAACAGTCTTGAGTATTCTAAGCAACCGAGAACTAAGGTCGCTTATGCAATGGATATCAAAGGCTTTTTTGAATTTCTTATAAAAGAATATCCACAATATAAGGATTATAAAATATGTGATTTTACAGAACGTGATATAGAAATACTTCGTGGACAAGACATTTCAGACTATCTTAGATATGTCAAGTTATACAATAAAAATGGTCACGAAGTCAGTAATTCTGAACGTGCGGCGAAGCGAAAACTTTGCGCTCTTAGAAGATTTTATGCTTATTATTACAAGTATGAGCTTATTAATGCTAACCCTACTCTTAAGGTTGATATGCCTAAAATACATGACAAGGCTATCACTCGACTTGATGTAAATGAAGTCGCAGAGCTGCTTGACAATGTAGAGTCGGGTAATAAATTGACAGACAATCAGCTTAAACGCCATGAAAAGCTAAAGTGTAGAGATTTAGCACTCCTAACTCTTATGCTAGGTACTGGTATTCGTGTTTCGGAGTGTGTTGGTCTTGATATAAATGATATTGATTTTGACAACGATAGAATTAAAGTTGTGCGAAAAGGTGGTTCTGAAAGTTTTGTATACTTTGGCGATGAAGCACGTAACGCCTTACTTGATTATATGGAAGAACGCAGAAATCTTACTCCAGAAGAAGGACATGAAAATGCACTTTTTATTTCTTCTAAAAATAAAAGGCTTTGTGTGCGTTCTGTTGAACTTCTTGTAAAGAAATACGCTTCGACCGTTACTACTGTTAAACATATAACTCCGCACAAGTTAAGAAGCACTTATGGAACTAATCTTTATCAAGCAAGCAAAGATATTTATCTTGTAGCTGATGTATTAGGACATAAAGATGTCAATACGACTAGAAAACACTATGCTGAAATAGTCGATGAAAATAAACGAAGTGCACGTAATATTGTTAGATTGCGAACAGAGGAATAATATTATATGATAAGTGTTAATAAAATTTAATTAGATGTAAATTTCAAAACGGTATATAATTATTAAAATTTTAACGTTAAATTTACATATACGAATTATAAACACATTGTGTTATAAATAAGTGCCCCCCTTAGCTTGCCTTTCTGTGGAGAATAGTCAGAGTTTATTAACACTTATCAAAAGTTATTAATTTTTCTACTATCACTATGTTAAGCAACAATAATGATATTTTTCAATATTCGTCTATATCAAGGTTGTGTATTTCTTTATTTATAGACATTTCAAGCTTTGACAACGGTTGAACATTAGGGCTTCTCTTACCCTCAAGGCTATTTTGTTCATACTCTTTAACCATTCGATAAAATGTTCCTGGTTTTAGTTGTAACATTTCCATAGCCTTTCTTGCTGTTATCTCTCCCTTTTTCCATATATTATATACTGGCTCAAAGGCTGTATTGCTCATACTTATTGGTTTACGCCCCTTGTACTTTCCTTCCTTTTTAGCAATCTCAATACCTTCCCTTTGTCTTTGAAGCAAGCATTGACGTTCAAATTGATATAAACCCGCAAAAAATGTAAGCATTAATTCACCTTGTGGAGTGCTTGTATCAAGATTTTCCTTACAACTGTATAATACAATCTTCTTCTCTTGTAGAATATGGACTATTTTCAAAAGGTCACTCGTACTTCTTGCAAGTCTTGAGTACGATTCAATTACAATTGTATCTCCTTCTCGTGCATATAAAAGTAAATCTTTTAATCCCTGTCGGTCGGTATTTTTTCCACTTTTAACATCACGAAATATTTTCTCTATTCCATTATCCTGCATTAATTTTTCTTGCCTTGCTAAATTCTGGTCATCAGAACTTACTCTTATGTAACCAATTTTCATATCATAACCTCCATTTCTTTTTATTTACACAAACAATAATCCAAAGTCTAAGCTTGTATAAGAACTTGTCGACTGTCGTAATAACTTGAAATGTAACATAAATTTTAATATTTTTTATATATCATTTCTATATTAAAGTAACAAAAAGAATTTGCACATATTAAAAAATTGACTTTGTAATTTTGGCTATACGAGCTTTTTATTTTATTTAGGATAGAATACATACCTTTTGATAAAAAGTGCCTATATAGTCAAAATACGCAGTTGCCTTTTTTATTATTATAGCGCACTCAAAAAAGTGTGTCAATAGGGTCTATTTTTTATAGGAACATTCCAAAATAGAAAAACAATGCTATTGAAACACTTGCATTTATAAAGAAAAGTATTCCAATAGGGTGTACCCTAATTAAACACTTTTTAAACGTGTTTTTGCTAACCTATACAAAAATGTCGATTTTGACATTTTAAAAATGTAATATAAAAATATATAAATTTGACGTTATTTTTTTATTATTATATGAAAATATTAAGATTTGAAGTTTAAAGATTTTTGTAAATTAAAAATGGAATATCTGTATTCTGACTACTCTCCACAGCAAGATGTGAAGGTTCTAACTGATGAGATTTTACAGTAATCGTACATCAATTTCAAACTTTGGATATAGTCTTTTTATCAGAGCAGCGAACTTAACAACCAAGCAGTTCTACGACCACATTAGCGATTGTCTTCTGTATTTATACAAAGAATCAGATATTACAAAATCCAAGATTACAAAAGACTTTAAATTGTAATTTATATAAATAAAAACGAGTATAAAATTTTAATTGCAATTTTACACTCGTTCTGTCAATTCAAAGTCGAAAATATCTAAGTTTTCTTTCATTCTTTGTGGGTTAGATGTTTTTATCAACGGTAAAATATTTCTCTGAATTAACCAACGCAAAACAATCTGTGCAGAAGATTTTTTATGTACATTTGCAATATTGCAAAGTACTTCGTTATTCAATAAATCGTTCTGTCCAGCAGCTAATGGTGACCACGCCTGCATTAAAATATTTTTGCCTTTTAAATATTCTTCTTCATCTTTGCGTTGAAAAAATGGATTACATTCTAGTAAATTGCTTGCTGGCTTTATTTTATTCCAAAATATAAAATCGGCCAATCTGTCTTGTGTGAAATTATCTACACTGATTGAACGAACCTTACCTGCTTCGTACAATTCTTCAAGAACTTTCCATACGCCATAATAATCATGGTATGGTTGATGTATTACATACATATCCAAATAATCAAGTCCTAAACGTTTCATTGATTGTTCAAAACCACGTTTTGCTCCTTCATAGCTTATATCAGGTATCCAAAGCTTTGTAGTAATAAAAAGTTCTTCTCTTGGTACACCACAACGATGAATTGCTCTGCCAACCGCTTCTTCATTACCATAAGCTGTTGCTGTATCAATCAAACGATAACCAGCTTTAATAGCTTGCAATACTGCTTCTTCACAAGCATTTTCATCAGTCATACGAAAAACGCCAAATCCTATCTGTGGTATTTCAATACCATTATTTAAAACCATAAATAATCCTCCTAAAATTTTCTTTTTCTTTAACTGTATTATAGTTATAATTTTCTTTAATAACAAATACTTATAAAGAATGATTTATCATAGTTTAAAAGAATAATTCTTTGCAACTCACTGATTTGAATGTTATAAATGGATTTAAAAATGATTGTTTGGCAAAAATATTGTCGCAGACATTTACTTTTAAGAATTTTTCTTTCTTTTAAAGGAAATAAAGTTCTTCTTATAATGTTAATTTATAAAAAATCAATTAATATAGTTTTTATGATAAAATAAGAACTGTTATAATCAAGTATTACCACCATAGCTTGACTTGCTATGACACACTTAATTATAACAGTTCATAATATGTACTATTAATTATAAATTATATACTCCAACTACTAAACCTCACATAAAAATATAACACATACATTTATAAAAGTTAGTACTGATAGTATATTTTAAATTCACAACTAATTACTGTGGCTGCTTACCAATGTATGCTAAGATACCACCATCAACGTAAAGAATATGACCATTAACTGCATCTGAAGCTTCTGAAGCAAGGAATACAGCTGGACCAGCTAATTCTTCTGGCTTTAACCATCTTTCAGCAGGAGTCTTTGCTACGATGAATGAATCAAATGGATGTCTTGAACCATCTGGCTGACGTTCTCTAAGAGGAGCTGTCTGAGGTGTTTCAATATATCCAGGTCCAATACCGTTACACTGAATGTTGTACTTACCATATTCAGAACAGATATTTCTTGTCAACATCTTAAGACCACCCTTAGCTGCAGCATAAGCTGAAACTGTTTCACGTCCTAATTCAGACATCATTGAACAGATGTTAATAATCTTACCATGCTTTCTTTCTATCATTGATGGAATAACAGCCTTAGATACGATAAATGGAGCATTAAGGTCAACATCAATAACTTGTCTGAACTGCTCTGCTGTCATTTCACACATAGGAATTCTCTTAATGATACCAGCATTGTTTACAAGAATGTCGATAGGACCAACTTCCTTTGTAATCTTTTCAACTGTTTCATTAACCTTAGCTTCATCTGTTACATCACAAACGTAACCATGAGCATCAATACCAGCTTCTTTGTATGCTGCAATACCCTTGTCTACTAATTCTTGATTGATATCGTTGAAAACGATTGTAGCACCAGCCTTTGCCATTCCTGAAGCAATAGCGAAACCAATACCATAAGATGCACCTGTAACGAAAGCAATCTTGCCTTCAAGTGAAAAATTAACTGACATTTTCTAAATCTCCTTTTGTTTTTTATTGTGACACTCTCATTAGCTTTAGCTAATGAAATTCTTGCTTCAACCACTATAATTATAATGATACTCCCATAGAGAATAATTTTCTAATTAATGTCCACAAGCGTAGAGAATACTTCTCGGTTTGGGTGTAGTCCCACCCTACCATAATTTTTAAAGTTGTACACTTGCTTATCTTATACTACAACGTTTTCCATACCACATAGAAAAAATGGAACTTCTACATATTTTTGTAATAACGTTAAAGTAGTACAACTTTTATTAACGAACTGTAAACTATATTTTTATATAAATCACTCTTATAGATTAAGATTATTCTTTACTATAAACAATACAATATATAATGTTTATTTGTTCAAAATTAAAATATGTTGATATTATCTTAAATCCTTCATATCTACATCGTCCATATCATCGAAGTCTTGGTTTTCTCCAACCATTCCCCAGATAAATGTATAAGCATGAGTTGCTGAAGCTGAATGGATTGACCAGCTTGGTGAAATAACAGCTTCTTCATTACGCATTACAATGTGACGAGTTTCTGTTGGTTCACCCATATAGTGGAATACAACAGCATCTTCTGGTACTTCAAAGTAAAGATATACTTCCATTCTTCTGTCATGTGTATGACATGGCATTGTGTTCCATACACTTCCTGGTTCAAGGCAAGTCATACCCATCTCTAACTGGCAGCTTTCAACCTGTCCTGGAAGGATATACTTATTGATTGTTCTATGGTTAGCACTCTCAAGACATCCAAGTTCCTTTTTATTCTCAGGTAAAATGTCCTTAGCTGGATCAATAAATACTGTTGGGTATGTCTTATGTGCTGGTGCACTGTTAAGATAGAACTTAGCAGGGTTTGTAGGGTCAGCGCTGCTAAACTTAATATCCTTAGCTCCCATTCCAATATACATACCATCTTTATACTTAAAGTTATATTCCTTACCATCAACAGTAACTGTACCATTACCACCAATGTTAATAATACCCATCTCACGTCTTTCAAGGAAATACTTAGCTCTAAGCTCAGCACCTGCCTCAAGTGTAAGTGTCTTATTTACAGGTGTTGCAGAACCTACAATAATTCTGTCTATCTGGCTATAAATAGTCTTAATTTCATCAGCTACAAATAAATCTTGAATAAGGAAATCATGTCTTAATCTATCTGTATCATAATTCTTTACGTCTGCTGGATTAGCTCCTGGTCTTACTTCCATTACTATTACTCCTTTATAATTAATCTAATCAAGATACTATAAACCTTAATTGATTATATTTTATCACATTAAATAATCAAATTCAAGGCATTATAATACATCAAAAAACAAAATATAACTAAAATTACTGAAAAATATATCTTTATAACTAAAAAATTATGCAAAAACACTTATTGTTTTAATAAAATAGAAAAAGTATATGTAAGTTTTTTATAAAATATTATCTATTAGAATACTATCAGACAGCAAAGTTGCATGGTGACAAGTCAACTAAAGCTAAAATGTTACTTCTATAATACTAAAAATAATAAACAAACATTTATTTAATTTATCTGCTGTCCCTTATCCCATATGATATTATATTTGAAATTATTTCATATTGTTATATACAACATTTTCTAAAAACAAGGCATTAGATGGAAGTGTTGGCCCAGCATTTTTTCTAACTTTACTCTCTAAGATATTAGGAATATCATCTGAGTTGATTTTTGACAATCCACAATACAATAATGTTCCACAAATAATTCTCACCATATTATAGAGAAATCCATCACCAGTTATTTCTATTTTTAATATCTGTTTATCAGTATTATAGCTGAAAATATTATCTTTTAACACACTATTAATAGAAATATCTATATCATAAATTGTTCTTATATACGATTTATTTGGAGTCTTATCAGATGTAAAAGCTGAAAAATCGTGTGTACCGCATAAGTATTTACAGGCTTTGTTCATATTTTCAAAATTGATTAATTTTTCATTTGTTTTAAAATTATAGTTAATAGGAGCATTTACCATATTATATACATACTTGCTTTCAAATACATCTGTTTTGCTGTCAAGAGCGATATAGTAGGAATAAATCTTTGAAACAGCACTTTTTCGACTATGAAAATTATTTGGCACTTCTGATATTGAAAAGACTCTGATACTTTGTGGAAGATTTTCGTTAATATTTTTAATAAATGTATCTAAATCGTTAATGTCATTATAAAAGAAATCAGCACACTGACATCTTGCATGAACGCCAGCATCAGTTCTTCCGCTTCCAGATATATGAACCCCAAGTATATCTTCAATAGTCTGTTGAACCGTATTTTTGTTATTTTTTAGACGTTGCCAACCATTAAAGCTACTGCCGTCATAAGCTATTTTTATTAAATAGTGTTTCATTTTTATATATTCTCCAATAAATTATTTCTTTAATAAGTTATTATGACAAAACTCCTTTTATCAACTTATTGCGTTTAACTTCTATATCAGAGTATTCATAAGCATTTACAACTCGCTTGATAGCTTCCTTTAGCTTATCGTTATCATTTGCATGGATAAATGCTATTGTATCACCTGCATTAACAAAGTCGCCTACTTTCTTATTAAGCACAATACCTACAGCATGGTCAATTGCTTCTCCTTTTACTTGCCTGCCACCACCAAGTATAACAAGGGCATTGCCTAGTTCGTCTGACTGTATATGCTTTATATAACCTGTGTTAGTAGCTTTTAATTCATATATAATAGAAGCTTTAGGTAATAAATCCGTATTGTATACAATGCTTGCATCACCACCCTGAGCTTTAACAAACTCAGCAAATTTATTTAAAGCTGATTTGTTTTTAATTAATTCAGTCAACTTGTCGTTAGCTTCTTCTAATGTAGAAGTAATACCTGCTTGATAAACCATGTGTGAAGCAAGAATAATACAAAGCTTAGTAAGGTCTTTCGCCCCTTGTCCATTTAAAGTTTCAATAGCTTCTTTTACTTCTAACGCATTTCCAATAGCATTTCCTAATGGCTCGTCCATATCTGATACGATAGCTACTGTCTTACGTCCTGCACCATTTCCAATCGTAACCATCATATCAGCAAGCTGAAATGCGTCTTTTTCTTCCTTCATAAATGCACCACTACCCGTTTTAACATCAAGCACTATAACGTCTGCGCCTGCTGCCAGTTTCTTACTCATTATACTACTAGCAATAAGTGGACTTATATCAACCGTTGCCGTAACATCTCTTAACGCATAAAGCTTTTTATCAGCAGGGTCAAGATTACCCGTCTGCCCAGTAATTGCCATACCAATTTTATTAACATTATTTATAAATTGTTCTTCGGAAAGACTTGTAGAAAACTCTGGGATACTTTCTAGCTTATCAATAGTTCCCCCAGTAAACCCAAGTCCTCTACCACTCATCTTAGCCATTTTAGCTCCTAATGCAGATACTAAAGGCCCTACTATAAGAGAAGTCTTATCACCAATTCCACCTGTGCTGTGTTTATCCACTTTAATACCATTAATCCCAGACAAATCAAGCAAATCACCACTATTAGCCATAGCAAGTGTGAGATTTAGAGTTTCTTCATAAGAAAGTGAATTAAAGTAAATAGCCATTAACAAAGCTGAAGCTTGATAATCGGGAATAGCACCATCAGTATAACCCTTAACAAAATACTCAATTTCTTCCTTAGAAAGAACACCACCATTTCGCTTTTTAACAATCAAGTCATACATTCTCATAAAAACACCACCCTTTATAAAACGTAAACTATGAGAAATTTATATTATTAAATTTTCCGTTTCTTTACTTTATAAATATTATAAACTACATAATAAATATTTGCAATAAACTTATATATTTATCCAATTTATATTAATCCTAGTATATTTTTAAAGTTATACTTCTTTAACTTTAATTTATAAACATTGAATACAATTAATTAATTTGATATATTATATTTAATAAGTACATAAAAAACAGTCGGATATTTTGTGGTATATGATAAACATTTACCTAAATATCCGACTATTCTTCTATAAACTATATTTATATTTCTTATTATTTCTTCTTTCTAACCTTAAGAAATACAATTCCACCAGCAATTACAATAAGTACAACTAAAACAATAGCTGTAGATACTGGATTTGTTTCTTTTTCTTCTTCTGCATCATCTGCTTCTACAAGAGCATTGATAGCCATTGTAAGATGTTGTGTAGCTTCGTTGATGTCTGCTTGATATTCAGCAACATTTATTGCGTCAACAGCTTCATCATATTCAAGCTTCATAGCCTTCCAGCTATCTTCTGTGTAATCATCTTCATTAAGCTTATCAGCCTGTTCAATGGCTGCTGAAAGTTTAGAAGTATCACTTACAGGTTCTTGATTTTTAACGATGTTAGCTTCTGTTGCTTCAAAGTTGACAGTATAATCTTCATAACCAAGAGCATGAACAGTTAATGACCAATAACCTGTACCATCAGTTCCATCTGAAAGCTGACATCTCATAGAGTTAGTAAGACCTAACTGAATACCCATAGCTTTGTGCATCCAGTTATCAGAAGCAAACTTTGTACCATAAGTTTCAAGTGCTTTTGTTCTTGATGAATCATTTCCATAATATGTCCATGTAACTGATTGAAGCATTGAACCTAATGCACCATATCCATCACCTGTTAAATCAACTCTTAAAAATTCACCATAAGAACCTGTAGCTTCTTTTACTTCAACTGTAATATCAGAAGCTTTAGCAAGTTCTTTTCCTTCAATACCTGAATCCTTACCTGTTTGACCCTTTGAAAATGAATATGTACCATTACTATTCTTTGTAGCTGTCTTAAGACCATTTGTATTTTCAGTTACATTAACCTTTTCAGAATAGGCTGAAAGTGCATTTTCACTATAACCACCAAATAATTCACCACCATTTTCAACTACTGTGTACTTGCTCTTAAAATCGTCTACATCAGACTTACTAACTTTAACTGGAACGTATTTTAAGCCTTTAACTTCATACTTTGAAAGCTTAGAAGTACTACCATCTGTATTAGTGATTACACCTTTTTCATAAGAAAGTACAGTACCATCTGTTAATTTCATTTTTGTAATAGCATCTTTACCTTCACCTTCTACTTCCCAACCTGCAAGGTCATATGTTTTTCCGTCTTCAGTATCAATTACTGTTGTACACTGAAAACTTCCTCTGTGAAGACCATGATTTGTAGTAGCTCTTGTTACAGTGTCAAATGCACCTGTATCATATTCTTGATGGCTGTCAAGAATATCTGACGAAGACGCATCTCCTGCCTGATATACCTTTTCATTTGCCCAGTATTCCTGCCATGTAAGCCCAGCATATAAATAAGAATAATCGTCTGCTGCCTTAGCTGTTAATGTAGTAAATGGAAATGTTACCGCTGTTATAGCAACTGCCGCTGTTAATGTGGCAACCTTAGAAAATAACCTTTTTCTCATAACCTTTCTTTCTCCTTTTTCATTAAGATTAAAATAATTACAAATTAAATTTGCAATTACATTTATTACAAACCTGCATTAATTCAATGCAGATTTATAAGCGTTATAAAATGCTTTTTTTATAGCACTACTTGACTTTGTAGCCCCCGCTACAGTATCAACTCCTGCTACTGCTTGTTTCTCAACAATAGCATCTGGAACTTTTTCTACTGCTTTATTAAAGTAAGAAATATCTTGTGATGTAGCATCACTTGTAGCATTTACAGCAGTAATCACATCATTTTCAACTGTCATTGTGACTGTAACAGTGTAACCATACACTTCACATACAGCAGTTCCTGTATAATCACCATCAGCTTTAAACTTATTAGATGAATTGCCTGCGTTATCTGATCTTGCAGTATCAGTATTAGCATATTCTATATCATTATCTTTATCTGTTGTCTTGCTTGTATTAGTAAAACAAAGGAAAGCTACAAATACACATAAAATGGCAGCAGGTATATAAACAACTGTATTTATTTTTGATGTATTCTCGTTTGCGTCTTTATTTTTAAGTCTTTGCTTTAAAAGATAATGCTTTTTAATTCTCATAGCCGCATATACAGCAAATACAATAGTGTAAATAACAGCATTTATTCCGTAAGGTACTAACCCGGCTCTTGCATAAGGAATATTTATAAGCATTATATGAACATATAACAAGCCATAAAATAAATATGCGCTTCTTTGAAGTTGTTTCCATTTCTTAGGCTTGAACTTGCTTCTTATTGCCTTAAATGATGTAAATGTTAATATAAGCATTAAAATAACAAGGAATATGCTTATATATGCCGCAATAATTTGTGTGGTAGAAATACCTGAATTGGCTTTAAATAATGCTCTGTAATATGTCTTACCATAAGTTACGTTATGAATAAGAACAAGAATACAGGCAATAATTGATAACTCTCCTCTTATACGCATAAGTGGAGCAATTAATTTTGATTTGTTTGGAAGTGCGCCTGTGTACATTACAACAATAAAAAGTGCTGTTCCAAGAGTTCCTTTAGAAAACAAACCAATAATATTTTGTTGTACAAATACTGGCATATCTAAAGATTGTAATAAATATACAAGCACAGCTACTACTGCAGTTCCTATATAAAATATTACAGGAAATTTTTTAATTGTATCTTTAAACAAATAAATAAATATTGATACAAGTATAAGTGCAATAATTAATAACATTGTTTCTCCTTTTACATATTTTTCATAAGCATAATTGAGTCAATATTAAAAATCTACAATATATGCTTTTGTTTAGTTCTAAATACTATGAAAACTATTAAGTATTTACAATAATAATTAGCAGTTAAACTATAAATGATATCGCAAGCTTACACTAACAATAGTTATCAATAATTAACCAGTGTTTACATTAACTAACCGCTGTATTAGAATAAACTTATGTATGCAGTTATGTCAATATGTATAAATGATAAAAAAAATCATTTTCCAATATTTTACAAAAGTAAAAGTGTTTTTTACATAAATAAAAAATCTCCCACTTATTGTTAAACACAATACAATGTGGGAGATTTATTTTATTTACAAGAAAAAATATTCAAAATATTGCTTGCACAAAAACTTGACGATTATAGCAATGGGCTGGGAAGCTGTCACACTAAGAAAATTTTATGCAAAATATAAAAGTCTTTTTCTCTAATGCGAAAACCACAAGTTAAGTAGCTTTTATATTTAATCGTATCATCTATTTGTTTATTACTGTTACATTATAATCACTTGTAAACAAGTCTTTTATCCCTTCGGATATATACACATTTTTATCACTATCTACAATTATCATATCAAATTCAATATCTGTACTTTTATAAAATTGCGCTGCTTTTTCCTTTCCCATTATAAATAGTGAAGTGGAAAGTGCGTCAGCCGTTGTACCATCAGCGCATATAATTGTTACAGATGTAAGGTCGCTATCTGATGGATAACCCGTATTAGAGTCAATAATGTGGTGATATTTTTTACCATTTTCTTCAAAATAACGTTCATAACCACCTGATGTTATAACTGCCTTATCGTTAGTTTTGAGTATTCCTATATAAGTATCGTCATTATCTGGACTTTGAATTGCTACTTTCCATTGGCTGCCATCTGGCTTAAGTCCAAGTGTCTGAACATTGCCACCTAGATTGACAATGGCGTTTTCAATTCCATTTTCCTTCATAAGCTCAATTACTTTTGTTGAAGTGTAACCCTTTGCAATTCCGCCAAAATCTATTTGTGCGTTATTTTTAAGAGTAATATTGTTACCTGATATAACTATATTGTTGTAATCAACTTTTTTAAGTACTTCGTCTAATTCAGCTTGCGATGGAACTTTGTAATTTTGAGTTGTAAAGCCCCAAAGCACCATGACAGGATATATTGTTATGTCAAATGCCCCTTGTGTCTTTTGTGAGATTTCTAATGATTTATTAATAAGATAGCTTGTTTCATCAGATACACTTGCAGCTCCCGATATATTAAGCCTTGTAACATCGCTTTCTGTATTGCCGACAGAAAACATATTATCAAGACGTTGTATTTCATAGACTGCTGCCAGTACAGCATTTTCAGCATTACTTCCATAAGCTGTAAGTGACATATAAGTATCCATTGCAAATATATCCGCAGAATATTTTTCGCTGTCTAATGAGTTAGAATTATTTGCTTGTGAATTACTTGTATTTGAATTAACATTTGTTGTGCTTTTACAAGATGTAAGTGAAAATATTAACGCTATAGATAAAGAAGTTGCTGTTATTACTTTTAAAGTATTGATAAAGCTGTACTGTTTAATTTTATTAAAAATGCTTTTGTCTTTTACTCTCATAGACTTAATCCTTTCGTTTTAACTTATTTAACACTATATAAGCTTGCTATTTTTGTCGTAATGATAAAAGTTTATCCGATTAACTTATTATAGTGCTATAAATTTCTAATACTATAATTTTGACCGTAACATAATATGTTAGATAGTCATAAATGTCAAGATTAATATTTTTATTAGTAAGCTATATACAATTATTTTAACTACATATATTTATATTTGTTAAAATATAATCACATATTGTACATAGTAGTAAATGTATGGTTAAATGCTCATCTCTTTTATTTTATAATTATTTTTCATATAACTATTAAGTTTAAGAAAGTCGTTTACATTTATTTATTTTTATATTAAAATTAACTAGAATAATTTTAGTTCTACAGACCTATCATTATTTATTATGTATATTTTTATATGGCATATTTATACTAAAAGTCTATATGACAGAATGGAGAAAAGAAAATGAGTTTTGAATTTGTAAGAAAGCTTCCAATTCCTAGCGAAATCAAGGAACAGTATCCTGTACCTGAAAAAGCAGCACAGATTAAGATTGAACGAGATAAGGAAATCAAAGATGTCTTTACAGGCGACTCAGATAAATTTTTAGTTATCATAGGCCCATGTTCAGCAGATAATGAAGAAGCGGTTCTTGATTATACTACTCGTCTTGTCAAGGTTCAAGAAAAAGTTAAAGACAAGCTTATAATTATTCCTCGTGTATATACTAATAAGCCTAGAACAACTGGAACTGGATATAAGGGAATGTTACATCAGCCTGACCCTGAAAAGAAGCCGGATTTATTAGGCGGACTTATTGCTATTCGTAAAATGCACATTGATGTTATTAGTCAGACAGGACTTACTCCTGCTGATGAAATGCTTTATCCTGAAAACTATTGGTTTTTATCAGATGTTTTATCTTATGTTGCAATTGGCGCTCGTTCAGTTGAAGACCAACAACATAGATTAACAGCAAGTGGTATTGATGTTCCAGCAGGTATGAAGAACCCTACAAGTGGTGATTTTTCTGTTATGCTTAACTCTGTAGTAGCAGCTCAAGCAAAGCAGACATTTATATATCGAAATTGGGAAGTAAATACACCAGGCAACCCTCTTACTCACACTATTTTAAGAGGTGCTGTTAATAAGCATGGTCAGTGTATTCCTAACTATCACTATGAAGACCTTAACCGTCTTTTTAATATGTATTCTGAACGTGACCTTGCTAATCCTGCCGTTGTTGTTGATGCTAATCACAGCAATTCTAACAAGCAGTTCAAGGAACAGATTAGAATTACTAAGGAAGTGTTACACAGCCGTAATCACTCAGCAGATATCAAGAATTTTGTTAAGGGTATTATGATTGAAAGTTACATCGAAGAAGGCAATCAAAAGGTTGGAGAAGGTGTATATGGAAAGTCTATTACAGACCCATGTCTTGGCTGGGAAGACTCAGAAAAACTTATATATCAGATTGCTGATTTAGTATAAGATTTTATAAAAAATGGAGTCTATTTAAGTTAAAATGTAAGTGTTAAAAAACTCTAAAATAAGCAAAATGTTTTAATACCTAAAACGTTAGAAAATCGCAATGTCGTATCGCATTTCTAACGTTTTATAGCTTATCTAAGGGTTTCTTAATATTTACTTAAATAGGCTCTTTTTGTTTTTTGTCCATTCCAATGATTAAAACAGACTTATTTCTTATGTGAAGTTCCAATCATTTAAAGATGTGGACTTTTTATTTACCACTTGAAGCAATACTTTTTTAATATATATACAAATATAACTTTTTTAATAGCATTGGATTGATATATGCTTCAAAATATGTTCCTACTAATAGCAATCCTATTGCGATTGCGATAATTATAACTACATTTCTTGCCGCAATTGTTTTGATACTATATCCTGATACAGTAAAGAGTTTTGTTATAAGGAAAAGTGTTAAACCATAAAATATATACTGTGGAAATACTGATACCATGTATACAAATACTCCACCTATTCCATAATGAAGTACCGCTGTACTTATTAATATTCCATTACAAATACCTAAATAACACATATATATTGATAAAAATATGCCACTAAACACAGTAAGTCCAATTCCACATAAGATAACAAAATCTCGCAGTCTTGTCTTTATTATGTATTGCCAAAGGCTTACGTTATTTACAGAAATATCTATATAGTCTGATAAATATTTATCTGAATATATATCCATATTTTTTATAAGTCCTTTTTTTATAAGATTAATATAACATGTCCCTAGTAATATCCCTAAGAATAAGAAAAGTACAAATCTATATTTATGTATAACACTTTTAAATCCTACCATAACGCTCCATTCTGCTTATTAAGCAATTTGATGATGTCGTTATGAATATATGTTATTTTTTATTAATATATGACATTATAGCTGCAATAGTTTTTGAGTCTTGTATTTTGCCTGAATATATCATTTCAGATAATTCATCAGTTGTGTATGCTTCTATTTCAATATACTCATCTGGATCAAGGTGTTGCTGTGTTTTTGTTAAATTTTTAGCAACATATATTTCTACTACTTCATCGCAAAATGCAACGGCTGTTACAATTGAGATAAGGTGTTCTAAATTGTCAGATTTATAACCTGTTTCTTCTTCAAGTTCTCTTGTGGCAGCAGTTATGCTTTCTTCACCTTTGTTAATACCGCCTGCTGGTATTTCAAGAGTTTCTCTATCAAGTGCATTTCTATATTGTCTTACAAGTAGTATACGTCCATCTTCAAGCACTGGAACTACTGCTGCCGCTCCAGAGTGTTCTATATAGTCCCATTTTGCAGTATTTCCATCTGGGGTATAAATAGTATCTGCATACATAGACAACATAGAGCCTTTATACATTAATTTTCTATCTATTCTTTTAATATGGTTCATAAATAATCCTTTCTTAAGTTTATTTAAAGTTATCGCAATAATAATCAATTCTTATACACATACAAATACTAATTTTGGTTTATTGTTCAAGTCAATAAATTAATTCAATTATTTCTTGTATTATTTTATCTTATTACAAGCTTCATAGCACTTATCAGTAGCCTTAATAACAGCATTTCTAAAGCCAAATTCTTCTAATGCTGAAACTCCTTGAATAGTTGTTCCACCAGGAGAGCATACATTATCTTTTAATTTAGCTGGGTGTTCGCCCGTTTCAAGTACCATTTTAGCAGAGCCAAGAACTGTCTGAGCTACAAGTTTATATGCGTCTTGTCTTGGTATACCATATTTTACAACACTATCTGCTAGAGCTTCTATAAACATATATACATAGGCAGGTGAACTCCCGCTTGCACATGTGACGGCGTTCATAAGTTTCTCATCTACCAGCCTGTATGTACCAAATGACTTAAAGAAGTTATCTAATACTTCTTTTTCCTCAAAGGAAAATTCCATTGCGTCATAAGCTACTCCGGTCATGGCTTCCCCTATAAGTGCAGGCGTATTCGGCATTGCGCGCACCACGCGGACCGGCTTCTCGAACTTTGCCTTGAGTGCATCTATCGAATGGCTGGGTGAAAGTGAGATAATTACATGTTCCTCCGTCACAACATACATGAGATTCCTGATAACAGCATCATACACCTGTGGTTTTACTGCAAGGATAATGTATTTTGCACTGTTAGCACATTCAGCATTTCCGGAAGCAGCCCTCACTCCTGTCTCATCGCTTACTGTCACCCTCTTTTTATCCGTAGCACATGAAAAGACAATATCAGCGGGAGAATAAGTTTTTAAAAGGCCTTTTAACATGGCATATCCCATATTGCCCATTCCGATAAATCCAAATGTACTCATCTTCTCATTTTCCTCTCTAAGGTTAAAATTATCATAAACTGAACTTTCAAAACAAATTTATTTAAGGTTCTATCTGTCTAACAGCTTTTCAACACTTACAAGCTTAACACAAAGAGTAAACAAAAGTGCTGCCTTCTTCATCTCGTCAACAGTCGGGAAGGACGGAGCTATTCTGATATTGGAATCCTCAGGATCTTTTCCATAAGGGAATGTGGCACCAGCTCCCGTAAGCACCATTCCTGCCTCTTTGCATTTTGCTACTATAGCCTTAGCGCAGCCAGGCAATGCATCAAATGATATGAAATATCCTCCAAGAGGCTTAGTCCAGGTTCCGATACCAAGACCTGAAAGCTCATTGTCAAGAATCTCCTCGACTGCCTCGAACTTAGGTCTTAATATTTCAGCCTGCTTCATCATATGCTCCATAATACCCTGCTTGTTCTTATAGAACCTTATATGTCTTAACTGATTCAGCTTATCATAACCGATTGTCTGGATTGTCAATGACTTCTTAACTTCCGCAATGTTAGCCTTCGATGTGGCGAGTGCGGCAATTCCGGCTCCGGCAAAGCTTATCTTGGATGTTGAGGCGAATTCATAAACCATGTCAGGATTACCTGCCTTCTCACATTCAGTAAGTATATCAAGAATCTGAGGCTGGTTGTCCTCATAAAGATAATGAACAACGTAAGCATTATCCCACATTATCCTGAAATCCTTCGCAGCAGGCTTAAGTGCAGCCATTCTCCTGACAACCTCATTCGAATACACACATCCACCCGGGTTGGAAAATTTAGGTACGCACCATATACCCTTGATACTCTCATCCTCTGAGACGAGCTTCTCAACCATATCCATATCAGGACCGTCCTCTTTCATAGGGACGTTAATCATCTCAACTCCAAAATGCTGGGTAATGGCAAAATGTCTGTCATATCCCGGTACCGGACACAGAAACTTAACCTTGTCAAGCTTGCACCAAGGTGTGCAGCCACCTGTTCCCTCGAGCATAAATCTGGAA
>URYE01000032.1 GCA_900551945.1 uncultured Eubacterium sp.
GACCATATACATTATAGCCCTTTTCAAGAAGAAGCTCTGCTAAATATGAACCGTCTTGACCTGTTATTCCTGTAATTAATGCATTTTTCATTTTTGTTTTCCTTCCATATTTTACTCTTTTTTCATTCAATTTTTATTATACTACAACCAAAATCAATATTAATATTAATATTAAAAAATATCATTCTTATTTCTTCAGGAATATAAACACAATAATTTATTATAAAATAGCCTAATTCTAGTCATAATATGTTTCCTTTATTGGACATACCTTTAAATACATCCCACATCTAACACACCTATTTGAAACATCAACTGGATAATAAAATCTTTTTCATCTTTAATCATAGATATTCCAACACTAAATCATTAAAATTAACTTCTAATTAACCTTTGAAATAAAATAATCTTTTAATCAAATCCCTATTAAAATATATAATTGCTAGCATTATAATAATCCTAATAAAATATGAAAAAATTCCTTGTATATAATATAAAATTGTTTGTATAATAAGAATACATATATAAACAATAATTACTTTTTTATCAATAACAAGATTAACATATTTTTTAGTATCTTTAATTCTTAAAATTATAGTAATCATATATCCTAATATTGTTGTTATTGTTGCTGCAAATATACCAAATTTAGGTATTAAAACAATATTTAAAAATATATTAACAAATGCTCCTGCCATTGTAGTCATTAATGCTCCCTTAGTTTCTTTAAATACTATATAAAAAGAACCCAAAAAACCTGAAAGAGCATGAAAAACTATTGCTGTAATTAATGGGGCTATATAAACCCATGCTTCAGTATAAGATTTTTCAAACAAGACAAATAACATCGGTTTAATAATCACAAGCAGTCCTATATTACCAATTACTAATGTTTTAAAATAAGTCAAAAAAAATCTTGAATATTCTTTATCTCTATTTTTATTATTTCCCATACTTATAGCTGAAATCTGCCATGCCTGATAAAATACATTTTCTACCAAACTTAATAAGCTAGGGATTTTACAAGCAACAGCATATATTCCCGTTGCAGCAGTCCCTAAAAAGAAAGAAATTACATATCTATCTGAAACATTCATAACCCACCACATAATTGTTGTTGGCATTAATGGTAAACAAAATCTCAGCAATTGTTTTAAAGTTTCTGTTTCTATTTCATTAAAACTAATATATGTATATGCCTTTTTCTTTACAAACAAATATATAGTTTGGCTTGATTTTCCTATTAAAAAAGATATAACCCAGCCTTTTAATCCTAGTTGCAAAAGCATCATAAATACTATATTAAAAAGAAGTGTAAAAACAGAATTGACTACGCCACCCAACGCATAACTTTTTACATCACCACTACCTCTGGCAAGCTGACTTAAAATATTATTTATAATATCTAAAAATACAAAAAAACCAATATATAAAATTTCTGTATATCCAGATAACTGAGATATAATACAACAAATACAAACACATATTATACCTCCTACTATTCCTATTAATGAGGAACATGACATAACCGCTTTTATATTTGCATCCTTATCACTGGAAAATCTAAATACACTTTCATATATATTCAAGCATATAATAGGCATAACTAATGATACCGTTGTAATTATCATATCCATAATTCCATATTCGGATGTGGTAAGATAATATGAATATAGTGGTGCTAAAATAAATGCAATAAACTTACTTCCTAAATTTGCAATTGAAATAATAATAGTATTTTTCTTTAAATCACTGTATTGTTTCATTATTTTTTCTCCTATCAAACATAACAAAAAGTATTTTAACCAGCCAAATACACTAGGAACCTAATATTTTTTTATAACTTTTGTGACTTATGAGTTTGCGCATATTCAAAAAAGTTTTTCTATCATTAGATTTCTTCACATTCTTAAATGCTGTAAAACTACTTTTCATTAGAATACATGGATTGTATTGTTTTTTCTATTTAACTTTGAATATTTTCAACTAAATAAAAAAATGATAATCTCATATCTATTTTCCACTATCTTCTGATAAATTTAATTCCAAATATTCCATTGATGCTTTTCTATATTCTTTAATATGTTCATTAACCAATTTATAGTCCACATGTTTTTCTATATTAATTTGATTAATATTAGTTACTTTTCTACCTGTGATTTTTAATGTATTTAATATATCTCTAACTCTAACTTCATTTTTTTTAATATCTTCTAAATAATAAAAATCCACTCCAAAATTTATTGAAAATATTGTGCCATGATACGAATCTGTTATAACACACTTTGCATTATTAATAAGATTCAAAAATTCTTCTGGTCCTGCATTATACATAATATATGATTTTTGTGACAAAATAACAGGCGCAAGTGGAGATAAAACAACTATTTTCATATTATTAATTCTATTTTCTATTTTTTTAATGACAGAATTAATTCTTTTAAATGATGATAATGAATAAAATAGTATATAATCTTCTCTTATTATCGGCTCTTTTTCAAAATAAAGCGACCATTCTTCTTTGTTTAATAAAAGAGTTGGATCACAAACTGTACATACATCTTTATTAAGTATTTTTTCCAGCCTCTTTGAAGCAGATACTTCTCTACATGATATAGCATAAAAAAGCTTTAATTGTTCTTTTATTTTATTCAATTCTTCTGTTGTCATATTTACTATAGACGATGCATATGAAATTCTTCTACCATTGAAATCTTTTAAAATATACGGATTCATGTATTTCCAATCTACATTACATAATTCATTAGAATGTTTATTCCAAATCTGGTCACTACCACTAATTATTGTATCAAAATCCCTATAAAATAACTTTACACTTTCAGGTTTAGAAAACTCATCTGTTAAATTCATTTTTTCTGTAATAAATTTTTCAAATCTTAATTCTCTTTCTTCTAATTCTTTTATTTTCTTACCATATAACAATTTTTTTATAATTGATTTAATTCCTTTTTTCCTACTTAACTTATAAAAATCATATTGTGATTCCATACGATAATTTAGAATTTCTGTTTCGTATCCTAATTTATTAACAGCATATTGCGTAGCTGCTGCTTGCAATACAGAACCAAAGTTATATGCAGAGTGATATGTAATAATTCCTATTTTCATTTTTTTGTTCATTCCTCTTTAGATTTTAATGTTTTAAAATTAACTACAATATACCAAGATATAGCAATCCAAAACATTCCAAGTGCCGTATAATGATATATCATAATAAAAAATAAAAAGAATAATAAAATTACAAAATACAGTAAATCTTTATTTCCCTTTTTTAATAACCTTATTAATGATATAATAAATGGTATGGTATATAAAGAACCCAATATTAAGCCCCCATCTGAAAAAACACCACCTATACCTGTGCTTAAACCTGCTGTGTCTGTTTGTCTCCAATCAACTCTAAAATCTTTTAAAGCCTTAATATTCTTAAAGCCATTTCCAATCCAAGGCGACTGTTCCCAACTTTTAAAACATGCTATAATATCATCAATCCTAACTTCACCTGACATATTATTATTAAATAATTTATCATAAAAAATAATACCTATAATTACAGCTACAACTGCTGCTACAATTGGTACTATAATAATCAATTTCTTTTTTCTTAAATATTTCCTATAAAAATCCAAAAAGAACACACAAATCGTAATAGCAATTGAGGTTGTTGATAGTGTTGTAAATGCTGCTATCACCAAAATAATATTTCGCTTTCTGTTATTATCTAATAAAAAAACATTTATAAATAATGCTTCTGATAAAATAGTTGCAAAAAGAGGTGCTTCTGAAAATAATGCCATATTACGCAAAATAGACATTCCAAATATATTAGTATATTGTCCTTCATAATATAAATAAAAATAATTTTGATATCCATACCAAGTGGACCAATTATATACACTTGAATCAATATATTCAAATGGTTTTAAAATTTTTAAATATGTACCAAAAACAAAACCAATTAATGAAATAATTGCTATAATGCATGTTATTTTTACAAATGAATCTAAAATTATTTTCAACCCATATCTTTGTGAAACAGCTAAAATTACAATATATGTCAAAATCAATATTATAGAAATAATAATAAATGTTAAATCCCTATAATTTTTTCCAAAAAGCAAAAAAAATCCCATTACTGTTATAAAAAAAGCAATTATATATAAATCATGTTTATTAATATATCTAAATTTACAAAATAATACGATTATAACTCCTGATATAAATACTCCCATGTATACTATTGATGCATATTCATTAAAAAACAATGAATAATTACTCAAGATAAGAAATAACATAAATATATCAATTATCACCATAATTATATTATTTTTTCTTAACATAATTTTTATCCTTTCTCTACTATATTTCAATCTCCAGCTTTCATATCTGATTCTATATATTTACATTTTACCTGATTACCATACTTATCTTCTATATATATACTTATATCATAATCATTATTAATATATAATTTTATATGATTATGTCCCATACTATTTAACTCTGATATAAAACTAACATCATTTAATGTATCACCATTCATTGCATTATATACGGGTTTACACTTATCTTTTATCTCTTTATACTCAAACTTACTACTTTTCCCTATATATATTTTCATAGAATTATTAGTTCCAAGCACAGATTTCACCCATTTTTTTGCTTCTTCGTCGTTGTTAATTGAATCCAACATAATATTTCTAATAGATTGTAAATTTTTTAAATCTGTTTTTTCTCTTTGAACTTCATTATTATATATTGTCTTTGATACAGACTGCGATATTTGATATCCACTCACACCAAAAAATATTAAAAAGCAAACACATATAACATTTTTCTTTTTACCCATACTATTTAATAAGTATCCTTTCTCTCCTTTGATAACTACTAAATGTTCTTATCAATATCCTTAATTCTCAACTTTCTCATAATATATACACTAAATTAATATAAGTAATTTATTTTATTAATTCATTCACTTTATTTTTATATGCAACAGGCTCAATAGTTCTTCCAGTTTTATTTTTTAACCCATCTTTATAAGCTTTTCTTATTGTAGCAATTCTAAGTTTTATTAATTTTTTATTATATCCAAGCCTATAAGCTAACAATATCTGTTTTGTACATCTCAACCTAACCAAAATAAAACCTATATACATTTTAATTTTATTTTTTTGAAATTCTCTTACAAAAAAAATTCTATTTCTATACATATAATAATCTTTCCACCAATTATTAGGTTTTTGAACTCCTATATTCGATGGTTGATCCCTGTGATTAATTACAGCATTTTTTATTAAGTATGTATCAAATTGTCTAGAAATTCTATAAGTGTATTCTAAATCATCTCCATAAATAAATAATTCTCCTTTAGGAAATCCTACAGTTTCTACAGCTCTCTTTGAAATTAATGGACCTACAAAAGCATCTGCTTCAATTTCTGTTATTTCTTTTATATTATCTGAGTTATTATAAATATATAAATCCTTTTCTAAGAATTTTGCTAATTTTTTATGATGGTATAATTGATATTGTTTTAAATCATCTCCCATAATTAATGGCGCTAAATATCCTATATTATTACTTATTTTCTTATACTTTAATAAGTTTTCCAAACAGTCATATTGAGGATAGGCATCTGCATCCATTAACCAATACCAATCAGGATTATATTTTTTATAAGCATACTCCATTCCTTTTTGAAAGCCACCAGCTCCACCTATATTATTATTAAGCCATATTACATCAATATTTTTATTATTTTCAATTTTCTTTAACTTTTCTTTACATTCTTCATTACTGGCATTATCCACAATAACTATCTTTTTTACTTTATAAGTTTGTTTTTCTAAATATTCTATTTCTCTTAATAAAAAATCTACATCATTATATGTTACTGTTACTGCAATTACACTTTCAACTATACTATTCATATATTACCTCTCTGCGCTATTAATTATATATTGACATAATTTTGCTATTTTATTTCTAGAAACATTATAGCTATAATATTTCTCAAACAATTTTTTATTTTCTACTTCTATATCATTAAGTTGTTTATCAGAAAGTGTTATAAAATTATTAATTGCATTAACATATTCATTATCTGAATTAGCTCTCATAATTGAATTATTTATACAATTTTCTAATGCCAATTCATATCCGACTAATGCTTCATCACTTGCAACAATAGGTAGTCCCATACTTAATGTTTCTGCAACCTTAACTTTCATACCAGCGCCCTTTTCTATTGGAGCAATCATAAGTGAATGTTTTGGAATTATATCTTCCAAAGTTTTAAAATTTTTATGTATAATACAATTGTCTAATCTTTTTACTCGTTCCTCAATATCCTTAGTTGGATTTGAACCCGCTATAATTAAATTTAATTTTGTATTATTATTAAAATATTTTATCCATACATTATCTATAAAATTTATTACTGCCCTCACATTAGATTCATAATTAAGACTCCCAACAAAAACTATATTTCTAACATTAGACTTTAAATATAATTCTCTTGAATTTTCTAAACATATAGGTAAAATCATTTCTTTTTTATTTTTAATTTTATATAATTCATGTGTTCTTTTTTTATCCCTTAATGATAGAAAATTTATAGCATCGCTATATTTTAATGCCATCTTTTCATCTCTTTTTACACATAACTTTTCCCACTCAACGTATAACTTTTTAATAATACTTTTATTATTTGAAAAATACCCATCAACATAGTCATACTCAACATTTTCCATATTACATATAATCTTACATTTAGGATTTATTTTTTTATAAAACTTTGCAATATATCCAAATCTAGATCTTCCAATAATAACAATATTAGGAGCATAATTTTTAAATTTATTTTTATTGATTCTAAAATTATAATATATATATGAACTATGCCCTTTTAATCTAACATATATATCAATAATCTTATTTTTTTTCAAACTCAAATCTAACTTTTCTGATATTTTTTCATCAGGAGATATAACTTTAAATTCAATATTATTTTTTTTGGCATACTTTTTTAATCCATCATAATATTTTTTTTCTTCAAGACAGCCACCACCAAAACCAAATATTTTATTATCAGATATCAATAACATTTTCATAATAATACTAAATACCTCTTAATCACAATTTTAAATAATTTGCTTGAAATTTTTCAATGTCTTTTCCCACATATGTTTTTCATTAATAAATTTTTGTGCTTCAAAACCAATTTCTTTTCTTAACTGATAATTATCTAATAATCTTACTACTTGTTTCGCTAATGTCTTATAATCATCTGATACAAATATATTTTTCCCATTGTCAATATTAATTCCTTCAACTCCTAATGAATTTGTCACAACTGGCACTCCCATAGCCATTCCTTCTAATATTTTTGTTTTTATTCCTGTCCCATATGCAACCGGAGCTAATATAACTTCTGACTCTAAAACTTCTCTTCTTAAATCTTCAACTTCTCCTGTAATTAAAATACTTTTTTCATTCTTATATTTTAAAATTATATTCTCAGGACATTTTCCAACAATTTTTAATTTAGCATTTGGTTTTATTTTTTTTATATACGGAAATATTTTGTTAATTATTATCTCAAGACTTGCAACATTCGGGTCATAATAAAAATTCCCAAAAAAGCTTATTAAACCATCTGTTTTTTTGATATTAAGATTTTGGGAAAAATAATTATAATCAACTCCCATAGTAATACAAATAGCTTTGTTACCTTGACATTCATTGTTTAATTCATCAGTTTCAATTTTAGATATTAATATTGATGTATCAAATTGGTCATAACACTTTTTTTCAAGCTTTTTACATCTTATAGATTCCAATTTTAATATCATATTTTTTATATTACTTCTATTTATTACTATATTTAACCAACCTGGAAAATTATTTGAATAATTACCTGCTATATTACTTTTATGCTTATCTTTTCCAATTTGCAAAGCATATCTTTTTGATAATAAATCATCTATATATATTAATTTTTTTATATTTTTATCTTTTATAGCATTTTTATACATAGACAATCTAATCATATCAATCATAACTATATCTGGCTTAACTCTATTTAAAAGTACTTCAATATCTTTTTCATTCTTTTTTGAATAATATAATGAACATTGTAATGGCATATTATTTAATATATTCATATTCCACACATTACTAATTTTATTTAAAATTGAGATATCTGAAGCATAATTAACTTCTTTTATAAAATATGGTATAGATGTATCATTTCTTTCATTATTCTCAAGAAATGTGTATAGATATATATCACATTTATATATTTCATATAAACCTTTACAATAATTATATAAAACAACTTTATGCCCTGAATTTGTAGGCCAAAATACTCTAGTTGAAATAACACATATTTTTTTTCTCACTTATAATTTTCCTTCCTAAAAATATCATTAATTTGCTATTACCATTCTCTTATTAAAACTCACAATATCTTTCTATATTAATTTTTTTATTAGCCAAACTTTTTTCATTAAAAATGCTGTAAAAAAGCTACAACATATAAATAATATATAAAAAATAAACACAGCTAAATATATATTACTATAATTTATAGGAATCAATTTTAACGCTTTATAAAATATATTAATAAAAAACGGATGAATAATATATACTCCATAACACAATCTATCTAACTTGTATAATATTTTTTTATTATCTTTTATACTTATTTCATTTACTGTAAATATCATAAATATTGAAATTGCATAAAATAATGTTGCTATTCCATCATTATAATTAAACCAACTATAATTATTGGAGAATAAAATTAACATCCAAGTACATAATATAGCTAATACACTTACAATATTTAATACATTCTTATATTTTTTTAAATCTATCCTAGATATTACCCCTCCCAAAATAAAATATATTAATGGGAAACTATTTATAGGAATATTAAACGCAATATCAACATTAAATAAAGAAAATATAGGATAGATATATGCACATACAAATATTATCACTATTGTTATAAACGCATCTTTTATATCATTAAAAATACCTTGAATTAAGGGTACTATTAAGTAAACACCTATCAAACTATATAAATACCATAAATGCGCCCATGACTTATTTTCAATAACATTTTCAATTGCGTTGCTTATTATATTTAAACTAATACCATCTTTTAAAACCAATTCCATCATAGAAAATACAGTACCAAATATAAATAATACCAATACAACTGGAATAATATATTTTTTAAATACTATTTTATAAGAATATGTAATATTCTTTTTCATTAATAAATAGCCTGTCAACATAAAAAAACAAGGAACTGCAAATCTACCAAAATAAGATAATTTATTTAATACATTATATTGATAATCTGAAATAACATAATCTTTGTAATTATCTGTCAAACATGTACATGTATGGATTAAAATAACAGCGCATGCACATATTATTCGCATAATAGAATAGTTATAATTAAACTTCTCATTAATTCTAGTATTCATAGAATTTAAAACTCCTCTTCAATTTAGATATAGTAAATAAATATCTTTGTACCTTTATTTTCTTTATATCTGATTATTTTTATCTTATCTGGATATTTAATTAATATATTAATTGACTATTTTACATGTTGAATCAACGCTCTCATTATCAACTATAATTATCGAAGATATAACTTTTTCCATACTTACTATTGATTCTATACACTTTCTAATTACATGTTCAGAATTCCATGTAAGAATAACAAACCCAACATTCTTTTTATTTAACTCTTGACTCATTATTGCGCTCCACTCCCCTTCAAAACTGAACTAAATGTCTTAAATATAACCTTTATATCTAACCAAAGACTCTGATGTTCTACATAATACATCTCCATCTTCTGCCTTTCTCCACTTTCATATGTGGCATTATTTCTAGCATATGCTTGCCAATATCCTGTAAGTCCTGGCTGGACACTTAGAAGCTTTGCTGTATCTTTTCCATAAATTTTTATTTCTTTTTCAACTATAGGTCGTGGTCCAACTATTGATATATCTCCTTTTAAAATATTAATAAGCTGTGGAAGCTCATCTAAACTTGACTTTCTTAAGAAATTTCCCACCTTTGTTATTCTTGGGTCATTGTCTATCTTAAATTCTGTTCTATACTGTAATAACTGTTCAGGTGTCAATATTTTTTCAATATCTACATCAATATTTTTCATACTTCTAAACTTGTACACTCTTATCTTTTTACCATTTTTTCCAATTCTTACATGACCATAGAATGGACTACCTCCATCTTCTGATATTACACATATCATTAAAATCAAAAATATTGGTGATAAAACAACAAGTGCTATCCCTGAAAGCACAATATCAAATACCCTTTTTATCACAAGGTATATAATTCTTCCAAATGAACTCTTAACCGTATATGTACTCTTGTCATATTGATATGGCTTTTTATTGTCAAGTATTTCTTGAATTGTGTTTACTTGCTCATCTAATTGCCATTTTTCTATTACATGTTTAGGGTGGTATACAACTATTCTTCCAATTGCCATAACAAATCTTTTTATATCACCAGTTATATTTTTTTCATAAGACATATCATAACTTTCAGATGTTACTGCAAGTTCTACATCTTCTTTTCTATAACTCCACTCTCCAATAATTCCTGGTTTTATAGCAAGCTTTCTCTTTTGCTGTGGTATGTAATTCATATATTCTACAATTGATGGTGCTTCAGGACCTATAAGACCTATATCTCCACATAATAGATTGTAAGCTCCTGGTAATTTGTCTAAGTGAAGTTTAAATAATATTTTCCCAGTTATCATAAATGGACTTTTTCCATTCTCAATACATTCCTTCGAATTCATTTTCAATATGCGGTATCTATACTGAAGATATCTACGTCCATTTCTTCCTACTCTTACATTAGAAACTATTACTTTTCCTGGTGACTCAATTAACATTCCTATACTTACAAATGGCAATACAACAACTGTCAAGCAACACCCTATTAATCCTACTATTACTTCTATAAGTCTTCTTAATATCACCTGATAAAACATCATATTTTCAGTTGACATATAACTTACAGTCGCAAATTCTCCTAATTTCCTAAACTGTTTATATCCATCACACAATTCATATTCTGGAAGTCGTATATGTACATTTTTGCCTATACTCTGCAATTTTGTAATTATATCTGCACATTTATCACTTTCATTTTCTGTCAATGATACAAGAACAGAATCGACTTCTTTTTTTTGTATAATTTCAATGTATGTATCTTTGTTAGCAATAACATCTATTCCAGAGTAATCTTCTCCAACTTTATTACAATCCAATAAAACTATCCCTACAATCTTTATAATTCCATTGTTTTTCTCTTTAATTCCCTCTATTACATTTTCTATGTCTTTGGAATTACTGATTATTACTATCTTTTCTTGATACTTATCATTTCTATAAGATATATGTAATACTCTTTTTAAAATTGTCCTTCCAATAAACATTAATGGAAATGATATACACATAAATATGAACATCATTGACCTTGAATAATCAGCGCTATTTTTTAAAAAGAACAAACACACCATCACAAGTACTGACACATATACTATTGTTTTGAAAGACTCTATAACTTCTTGAGTAATATTTCTGTTAATAAAATCTATATTCTTTAAAAAAACAGTATTAATAATGATGTATATGATAGCTATAAGTAAGAATAATATTATATAATCACTTCTATATATATTTATTTCATTTTCTATCCAATTAAACTTGATTAAATATGCTAAACCAAAAGATATTATTAATGAAATTGCATCTACTATATACATAAAATATACTGCCATCTTTTTACGAACATTCATTTTTCATTTTCCCTCATCTGCAACCTTTTATTAACATCAACTCAACATTGTCTTTGCACTGATATAGACTAATAAAACCTGATAGATAATAGCTAATTATCAGACATATTATATCTGTAACAAACACAATACCATTTTGTGCTCTTTCTCTTGTTTGGTTCACTTTCCATTTTCCTCTTTTTAATATTTACTTTAATACTAAACACTTATCATCTCTTTCTAAGCAATATTTAATATTTTCATAGTACTTTATTAATATTTTTTAATGCTATGAAATTATAACATAATAATAATGCCAATAAAAGACAATCTTTGTATGTCATTTAATATAATGAATATAGTCTTTCAAGGCTACATTTGTATATTATATATCCTAATTGCATTATACGCAATCAAAATTTTGCATAAAATTACATTTTTCTCATATTATTTTTTGTACTTTTATACTACGTTTAATTATTTCGGCTGTAAAAATATATTTCTTAACTTATAAAACGCAAAAAAAGGAAGATAGACATATATCTTCCTTCTTAGCACACTTATTTTTGTATTAATTAGTTATTAAGCCACAAGTCCATATCAACTCTTTCACTTGGTACACCCTTTACTGAGCCATCACTTGTGTATTGCCACATTTTGCAGCCTTTTATTGGGCATTCTTTGTAATCGCCCCATGCAGCAAGCCATCTATATCCTGAAAGTTCACTCATGTAAAGTACATTGTTATAATAATTAACATTCATATATATACCAGCTCTATAACCTTCGTCTGTAAGAGCATTAAGTACTATTTTTGTGTAATCAGTAAGTCTTCTTCTGCCATCTTCTGAATATGGGTCAAGACCATGATTTTGATAATATCCTGAACCATTATCATAAGTTACATTTTCAACATCAAGGTATACTCCAAGCATTGGATTTCTGCCTTTAATCATTCTAAGAAGATGTGAAGCTTCACTCTTAGCCTGTTCTTCACTTACGGCATAAGAGAAAAGGTAAACTCCATAAGGAATTCCAACTCTTTCACATTCGTCCATATTGCGAATTGCAAGTCGGTCATCTTGAGATGTATCATCATCACCGAAACCAATTCTTATTATTGCAAACTTAATCTCACCTGTTGCTTTGACTACATCCCAATCAATATTTCCTTGATAAGAAGATACGTCCATACCTACAGCCTGCTCAAGTTCACCATCTGAATTGTAGTAATATAAATTTCCATCGGCTTCTTCAACCCAGCCTGTTTTTATTTCATCTTTTTTAACTGTTGCATAACCATTTACAACGGTATATAAAGTTCCATCTTCATCGAGGTATTCTTCATTAGCTGAAAAATCTACTGTTCCACCACTAAGTATCCATTTTCCATACTTGTTTTCTGCAAGTCCTTCGTATAACCAATCAATAGCACCATTTTTCATGTACCACCAGCCATACTTATTTTCTGCCATGCCTGTATATGTACGGTCAAGGTATCCTTTTGTTATGTACCACCAACCATATTCATTTTCTGCCATACCTGTATACCAAGTATCAACATATCCATCTGTGATATATACCCAGTCCCACGGACCGCATATCATACCGTTGTAACTAAAGTCAACTGTTCCATTACTAATGCACCATTTTCCATACTTATTTTCTGCCATGCCTTCGTAATTCCAATCAACAGTTCCATTTGTAAGATACCACCAGCCATATTCATTTTCTGCCATGCCTGTAAACTCAAAGTCAACTGTTCCATTTTCTATGTACCACCAGCCATACTCATTTTCTGCCATGCCTGTATATTCTATATCTATCTTATTATCACTTGTATAATAATGCCACACTCCTGCTTTATCAAGTCGTAAGCTAAAGCGTTCATCTGCTTTTACATTACTAATATTGCCTAATATGATAAATATCATAGAAAGTGATATCATACCACACAATGCAACACTTCTTTTTAATATGTTTTTCAACCACTCTTCCTCCATTTTTCTTTTTTGTTTTATAAAATCAAACAAAATATAAAACTTTTATAAGTATACAAAGAATATACTCTATTGTCAAATACCTTTTGAATATAAAAAGCATAACATTAAAATGAACCGACTACCAAAGATTAGACCAAAAGTCTAAATTGGTATGTCGGTTCAATAAATATAAGATTTAATATATCAAATCTTATTTAATATTATTCTTTACAGTGTTAGCTGATGTTGATGAATCAAGAACACTAAAATCATAATTTCCTTTAATATTATTATACATTACAGTATTACCGCTACAGCTTCCTGTCTCAGAATTTAAGTCAATATTTATAGCTGCATCATGGCTTCCGTATATTGTATTATTTATAACTAAATTACCATTACTTCCTGTTCCGTCAATATTATCTCCATCTACTGCATCAACCTTCTGTGCACGAATTAAAATACCTGCTGTTTCATCATTTCTCTGATTATCAACATTAAATGTATTTACAGAGTTATCATAACAAGTATTATTAACAACAATATTTCCAAGTGCTGTTCTTACAAGCTTGATACCTGAAGCACCATTGTTATGTACTTTATTATTATCAATTATGTTATAGATACCATTATCAACTGATACACCAGGAAGTCCACCTATCTTAGAGCAGTATGAAACTTCATTTTCAGCAAAGTATGTTCCTATACAACCACCGTCAAGGCATATTCCTTCTAAGTATGAATTAGATAATGAATTACCCTTTATATATGTACCATATGTTCCAATAAAGTAAATTGCACAACCTGTTGTAATTGTATCAATCTTGTTATCTGTAACTACTATATCATGAGGTCCTGTTGTTTCTTGGTCTACTCTTATTGGGTCTTTTTCAAAACAACTTACAAGCACACCTGCTTTACCTGCTACGTTAGTAATTGTATTACCACTAATTACGATATTTGACTGATTACCTGTAACAGATATACCGTCACCACCAGTTGCATTAATAACATTATTAATAACCTTTACATTCTTAGAAACTGCATTACTTGAAATACATATTCCATGTGAATCACTTCCTGCGTTGAACTTATTGTTTTCAATTACAACATTAGAAGCACCTTCTAATACTACTGCATATTGGCTATATCTTATATTAGTTGTAAGATTACAAACACCTGCATTATTAGACACTTCAAACTTTCCTGTTTGTGTGTTATATGTATGGAATATAATTCCTGTAGTAGGAACTGCTGAACCACTCTTAAGGTTAAGTGCATGTCCATTACCGTCAAGCATTGTGTCTGCTGGTATCATAACTGTTCCAGGATGTTCATCTGTTCCTGAATTATATACTGATATATCCTGTCCAAGTTTAACTGTTTTACCTTTGTTCTTTAATAAGAACTCATTAAGCTCATTAACATCTGTTCCATTAAATGTAACTGTCTGTGAAGGAGCATTACCTGTTGCTTTATCAACTTCTGCTTCTACTGCTGCCATCTTTGCTTCAGGGTTCATAAAATCGTCTTTTGATAAACCAAGCATCTTTAAACGTGTTATTATCTGAACATTGTCAACATCAAAGGCATGGTCAAGTACTGATGTATCATATTTCTTTGAATAATCTGTTGAATTATTCTTTGATACTGATACTGCTACTGCACTATCTGACATACCGTTACTTGTCCAGTAACGTCCATCAGATACAGAACATATTGTATATCCGTTGCCTGAATTTTTGATAACCCACTTATATTCAGAACGGTTATAATCGCTGCCATTACCATTAGCACCTATATATGAAGCCTTAGCTGTATCATATAATGTATAAATTCCGTTACCAATGTATCCTGTGCGTACTGTTCTGCCATCTATTGTATACAATGCTGTTTCAAGTGTCTTTTCATTATTTTCTTTTTGTGTAAGAACGAACTTTTCACTTACTACATCTGAACCAGTCTTTTGAATAAGTGCTGAATTAATTGTAGGTGCTGCAAGATATTTATTTGATAATACAGATACAAAACTATATGTTCCATCTGTATTCTTCTGGATATACCATCTCTGGTCATCACAACCTGTATTAAATAACTGCTTTACACCTGTATCACTTGTTAATGAACCGTTGTTGTCTATATATCTTTCAGAATTTACATTCTCTATTGTATATATACCTTCTGTGGCATTAACACAAGTAATATAAAAATCTTGATTACTGTCTGATGATACATTGTTAAGCACTAATGCTGCATTATCCTTCATTGAATAATTTTCTACACCTACTGCATAACTTGTATTTTCATTAGACCTTATTGAATATACACCATCTGCTAAAGTATTAGTATATGGTTTAACAAAATGGAACTTCTGTTCATTAGAACCATTTGCACTAGCACAAGCTACGTTGGCTTTATTATATACTCCGCCAATGCTTGTAAGAAGGAACTGTTCATCATCACCTCTTACAGCCTTAATTGTATATACGCCTGTTTCTGTTTCACTTATGCTCCAGCTCTTTCCACCAAATACGCTATCAGGTGTAAGCTGTATATTGTCATTGTTATATCCAAAATTAGTTGTATTAAGAAGCCAGTTAATATTATTATCATCAAAATAAGCCATAGACATTAATAAATAATTACCATTGCTTTCTAATACTCTAAATTTCTGATAGTTGCTTCCTGTTAATGGCTGCATACAGATATTATATCCACCTTCTGCTGTCTTATCAGGAGATACAGTAAGTGCGTAATTATTATCTAAACTTGTTATATAATATACATTATCACCTGTTAAATTTCCTGATATAGCATTGCCTGGTACAAATTCTGTTTCAGAATTATTATCTTTAACTGGTACTGCATGACCACCTGTTACTGTATAAGATATTCCATTTTCTTTATATGTACCGTTGTAACCAAAGTCAATATGTCCATCTTTATAATACCAATAACCATATTCATTATAACCAAGACCAGTATAACCAAAATCAATATGACCGTTCTTATAATACCACCAATCATATTCATTACATGCCATTCCTGTATAATTCCAGTCTAATGTACCGTTTGTATAGTACCACCAGTCATACTCATTGCAAGCCATTCCTGTATAATTCCAGTCTAATGTACCGTTTGTATAATACCACCAGCCATTTTCATTGCTTGCCATTCCTGTATAATTCCAGTCAATTGTACCATTTGTATAATACCACCAACCATTTTCATTGTATGCCATTCCTGTATAGCCGAAATCAAGTATACCATTTGTGAAATACCACCAATTATACTCATTGCATGCCATTCCTGTATAACCTAAATCAATAGCACCATTTCTGATATACCACCAGCCATATTCATTACATGCCATTCCTGTGTAATTCCAGTCTAACATGCCGTTACTGAAATAAAACCATCCGTTTTCATTACAAGCCATTCCTGTATAGCCGAAATCAAGTGCACCATTTCTGATGTACCACCAGCCATATTCATTGCATGCCATTCCTGTGTAACCCCAGTCTAACATGCCGTTGCTGAAATAAAACCATCCGTTTTCATTGCAAGCCATTCCTGTATAGCCGAAATCAAGTACACCATTTGTCATATACCACCAGCCATACTCGTTGCAAGCCATTCCTGTATAATTCCAGTCAAGCTTACCATTACTTACATAAAACCAACCGTTTTCGTTGCTTGCCATTCCTGTGTAGTTCCAATCTACTGCATCGCCAACGTAATAATACCATGTACCAGTATTATCCATTGCAAGATATCCCTGTTGTGCGGCTGAAACATTGTCAGTATTTAATGCAAAACAGCATACCAAAGTCAACAATAAAATTGTAACTACTGATGTCAATTTTTTCTTCATTGAACTTTCCTCCTTATTTTATTTTTATATAATTTTTATAATTATATCACATATAAATCTTACCGTCAAAATTTATTAATAAAGAGGAAGCATACATTTTACTGCATAATATAACTCTGGATTATTTGTCTTAAGGTCGAAATATCTTCCATCTATAAATATATTCCAGCAGTTTAAAATTACACATGCACATACACCTATTGCGATTATTGCATAAAAGCAATCTTTTATCCCTTTTGATGTACCTAATAATTTTTCTTCTACTGCAACAATAACAATAACTGTTGTTATTGCAAACATCCATGAAAAATCACTAAGATATCTTTGTGTTATTCCTGACATTTGTATATCTAAAAGCATTATTATCAAGCCTAATACACTTGGGAGTAATGACATTAAAAATGCCTTTTTCTCTTGAAGTCCTTTTCTTAACTTGAAAACTAATACATTTAATACAAAAAGAGTATTATATGCAAGTATTCCGCCCATGAAAGGTTCATAACTCGTTCTTCCTAAGTAATCATTTGCCTGACTGCAAAGATTTAAAAAAGGATATGCTGCTGACACATTAAGCGGTTCAAATACATATGTAAATATTCCTAATGGGAAACGTGCCCATACCCAACCTCTGTGTGTCATATCATTTCCTGTAAGATTATAATTAGCTCCAAAATCAAATGGTGAATGGAAACGTGCTGCATTGTATGCCATCATAGCAACTCCTACTATAATAAAAGGAAGCATTACAAGCATTGTATTTAATATTCCCTTTTTGGAGAAGAATAATCTTTCTTTTATTGTTTCATTCCAGAATATTGGTACTGCAAGAATGAATATAAGTACTAACTGAGGACGACAACCAATTATTAAAGCTATTGATACTGAACCGGCTACCATCTTCCATCTTATCAAACTTCCTGTATTGCATGAAGACAACCACAGTCCCAATCCAAAAAGCCCAAACATAAGACTAGTTATTATTGGAATTGAATATACCAAGCCTGAATATATAAGATATACTATTGAACTACTGAAGCATAAAAATATTCCTGATAAAAGATATGCTCCTAATGAAGCTTTATCAAAATATTTTTTATACAACTGGTATATAAAATAAAAACATACAATGCAATATATTATTGTGCAAAATATTGCCAAATCCCATGTCTTTAAATCATTCCCCGTAATAAGTTTATATGGGACATAAAAAAGTACTGCTGGAATAACTCCAAAATAGCAATAATACTTTCCTTCAAAATACGCATAATCCCAATCAAATGTTTCATTTGCTGCATTTACAGTATCTTCTCTCTTTACTGGATCATATGGATTATCTATAGTTGCCAGTGAAGCAGGTGGTGTTCTTTGTAACTCTAACTGTCCTGCTATTATGGCATCTGCTAAATCTACATATTCCTCATTTGCAGGCCACCAGTTTTTTGTTGAATTAGCAATTGTTGTATCTGGATTTATTACATTTCCTATAAAAATACACATTAAACTTATAACTATAAGACAACCTGTTGTTAATATGTATTTTATTCTTCCTGCTTCAAAAAGTTTTATATTATATAATTCACTTTTAGGTCTGAAAGCAATAATAAACATACCTAACAAAAGCATTACCGCCATTCTTAAGAAGCTGAAATTAAATGGAACTGTCTTATTAAATTCAATTGCTCCCACATTTATTACACTATTAGCATCTGTGAAAAAAATTGCTAAATCATCGGTATTACCACTCAAATGCACATCAAAATAATTAGTAAGTAATGTGTTATCTGCTATGGTTGTCGCACCTCTATCTGCAAGATTATAGCTTGCAGCATCTGATGAATATAAATGTACATTTATTATAGGTGCAGTATTACTTATAGCATCCATATATATGTTATCTATATGAAAATCCATATTCTGCATACGAATAAAAGAGGAGGCAGTATCATTTACATGGATACCATCTTCATCTATGGACAATCCCGGTCCATATTCAGTAATATAATCACTAGCATCTATTGTTTCATACCCAAGTGAAAACCAATGCTTGTAATTAAATAATGTACATTCTAATATAAAAACTCCTAAAAAAAGATATACAGCAATATGCAGCTTCTTATTTGATTTAAGCTGATTAATTATCTCTTTCATCTTTTTTTAACCCTCTTTTTAAATTCTCTACCATTACGAGCTTGTATTCAAAATCTCTTTTATTTTCACTTAATTGATTAGAAAGAATTACTCCTGCTATAAACATAAGCAATGCTGCCAAAAGTCCAAACATTCCCACTATAAGAGTTGGAAAACGTGGAACAAGACCTGTCATTACAAACTCATTAAAAACTGGTATTAACAAAATTCCACTTATAATTGCAAGAATTATTGCTATTGTATTAAAAAATGCAAACGGATGATAATTCTTGTACAATCTTATTATTGTACGAATTACCTTAAAGCCATCAGAATATGTATTTAATTTTGATGAACTTCCCTCTGGTCTGTCACGATAATCTATAATTACATTGTCTACCTGCATATTTTTTTCAACTGCATGTATACTCATTTCTGTTTCTATTTCAAAGCCCTTAGATAAGACTGGAAATGTCTTGACAAATTGGAAACTAAATGCTCTATATCCTGTCATTATATCTTTAATATTACACTTAAAAAATGTATTAATTGATGCTCTTACAAGCGAATTTCCAAAGTTATGAAATGGTCTTTTATTTTCTGTAAAATATGTAGACGATAAACGGTCCCCTACAACCATATCTGCATTTTCTTCTAGTACCTTTTTTGCCATCTCTGGTGCAAATTCCGCTGGATAAGTATCATCACCATCTACCATTATATAACACTCTGCATCTATCTCACGAAACATTCTACGGATAACATTTCCTTTTCCCTGCTGGTACTCTCTTTTTACAACTGCTCCACATTGCCTTGCAATAGAAGCTGTATCATCTGTTGAATTATTATCATAGACATATATTACTGCTTCAGGTAATGCTTTTTTAAAGTCAGTTATAACTTTTTTAATTGTAACTGCCTCGTTATAACATGGTATTAAAACCGCAATTTTATCCATTAATATGTACTCCTTATATTTTAAATATCATAAATTATTAGTTACTTTGTCTTTTCTTTATTAATTTCATAAACATATTCATAAACATAACTACTACCGTAACAAAAATCATTCTAAAAATAAACTGTGTTATTCTTCTGTCCTGAAAACCTGCAAGCGTAACAACTTTATCCCACGGAATTAATACAAGCTCAATATAATGTACGCAGAGAATTTTTAATGTGTTTTTTCCACACCAACACAATATTGCTGATATATATCTTATTTTTTCAATAAAACACGATAGTTTCATTAATATCAAGGTTGCTGCTATTGCACCCGGAACTGAAAGGTAGCTTGGAAGGAACCTTATTACCATGTTAATTCCTCCCAACTTTGAATCCTCTAGCCATATTAATACAAACAATATATACATATACCACGGTATCTTTTTATTTTCCCATATTCTGACTTTTCTAAAAAGATAACCTACATATATAAATATTATTGCAAATCCGCCAATATCAATATTTGTTGGTATCCATATATATTGACCTATAATACATGAAATAAGTGATATTGTAATTACAAGGCATGCTCTTTTCCATTCTTCCCAGTCTTTTGTATACTTAAATACAAGCTGTATAATAAGATTGCTCCAAAAAAACGCCCATAAAAACCATATAGCACCAATCATCCATACAGTAAAAAACCATTTTCCACCATCAGAACCATATCCGAATAATGCACCTATTGCAGTATTAACTGTTAAAGTCTTTATCATTTCAGGTGTCCAATTTTGTAAATAAGCACTTATTGCTCTTGTTATAATCGCAATTATACTTGAAACATAAAATGGAATTAACAGTTTTTTAGCATTATTAACTGCAACAGCTTTTATATCTTTTTGTCTGAATAATATACCTGAGCATATAAAAAATACTGGCATATGAAACGCAAATATATAATCATTTAACTTTAAACCAATAAGCGTATGTCCAACGACTACTAATATTATTGCAATTCCTTTGGTTATATCAATCCAACCAATACGCTCTTTCATAATCTGTTTCTCCTAGTTTACATAATGATTTTCTATATCATTATCAACGTTATTATTAACTATACTATTAAACATATTACTCTTACATTCTATAGAAAAAATCTGACTTCCAAGTATTACATTGTCAAATATATCGTTACAATAACACTCCTCTGCCATGTAAATACCTGAATAATTACTTCCTGTTATAACATTTCTACATATTATATTTTCATAACTTGCAGTAAAATCAAGTCCCTTTACTGGTTGGTCAGGAGTACTTGCATAACCTATTTCAACACCAAAGAAATGGAAATCTCCGCTTCTTCCTACATTATTGTCTGATACTGTATTTTGCATTACTATATTTCTGTATGCAGAACGTACCATCTTTACTCCACTTCCGTAATTATGTGTAACATCATTATCAATTACAATGTTATAAGCTGCATTATCAATTGATATTCCAGGAAGCTTTGCTGGTGAAGAACCATCTTCAATTCTTCCAAACTGTGCAATGAAATCACCTTCAAGGTCTGCATCACTTTGTCTTCTTCTTCCACCGTTTTCTTTTACAACATTGTCACTTACATAAGAACCAAATGTTCCGCTGTCAAGACACATTCCTTCTTTGTCATTTTGACGGATAGTATTTTCAAGCATAAAAAGATTATAACCACCATCTGAATATATACCTGATGAATTATTACCTTCTACTGTATTACGATATAATACAATATTATGTGGTGCTTCTGTTAAGTCATATAAATATTCATCTGTTGGTGGAACATCATATATAACATTATAGTCTGTTATTTCCATTGATGTAAGACATATTCCCGCATTAAGATTTCTTGTACCACCATTGTGTGAAACAACATTATCTCTTATCACACCTTCACTTATATCACCTTCAAGAAATACTGCTCCATTACCATTGTTTTCTATGTCATTATTCTTAATAATAAAGTTAGTATTTTCTCCCATCATTACAAGCCCTCTTTGATTAGAGCTAGATAATGTACAGTCTTGAACTGTAAAATAATGTGATTTTATGATATAAAGCGCATAATCATATCCACCAGTTGATAAATTAACATTATCAACTGTAAAGTTAGTACACTCATCAGCTTCAAAAGCTTTATTTAAAACAGTATCTCCAACTTCAAAATGAACATTTTTAGCATTAATTCCAATGTTAGATTTAAGCTGTACTGTTTCATCTAATACAATTCTTGAAGATGTTATTGTTATATAAGCATTGTCAACACTTTGAATAAATGCGTTAAGTTCTGAAGCTGTAGCTCCTGTAAATACAACTTGATTGTTATATAAATTTTGCTTTGTTACATCCTGCATAACTGTATTGAATAATATTTTCCAATTAAGCTCTGGTGTTTCATAATCATCTGGATTAACACCTATATTTTCCATTCTCTTTAATACTTTGATTTCGCCCATATATTTATCTGCATCATCAGAATTCATTCTTGTAAGCGATGGTAAGTTATTTGATGTAATAATGCTTTGACAATCTTCTTTTAAAATCTCTATCTCTGCATTTTGCGCATCATAGGACAAATTATTTATTATCTGCTCATATTTACTTTTAAGCTCATCATCATTATTATCTGCCTTAGCTTTTTTACTTTCATAAGTATTAACGACACTTGTTGTCTGACCATCTGGTGTATAATATTTTTGTGAGGTTATATTAAGTATCTTATCCCTTGCAATAAGTCCAATAACAAGTGCTAGATACAATACAGCTACAATAGCAACTATTCTATATTTCTTTTTCTTATTTTTGTTGTTATTCACTATAATCATCCATTCCGCCGTATACACAGCATTTAATAAATCTTATTTAATTACTTATCTAATTCCAAATACTTCTTCCAGAACTTTATGTTCTTTAACTTATCTCCATTCTTTTGGAAATCCTTCTTAGCTTTATCATACTTTAAGTCAATTTCAATATTTAAGCCAAGTACAAGGAAAAATGTAGTTATAAGCTCTTTCCAACTTCTCTCACATTCAAATGCCTTATTAGATGTTACATCATAATATACAACCTTTTTAGCTCTCCATACACTATAAGGTGTTGACTGTGCCATAGAAACTATTCTTGTACGTCCTGCTGGAAGTAAGTAGCCATTAAATGTTAATTTTCTTATCTTATCATGTCTAGGATTAATTCGCATTATTCTGCTATTCTGATACTTATTATAATGGAATGGCTCACTTATTTCTGACATTGGTACTGCCTTATAGCCTGCTGCCATTATCTCTTGATGAAGCTGTTCACCATCAGTATTAAGTAAGAACTTAGTACCTCTTAAGTAATCACTGACACCTCTTGTATGAAGATAGATATTCTTATATCTATATCTTTTTACTTCACCCTTCCACTGTTCCCATACAGCCTTCTTTAATTCCTTCTTGCCCCAGTTAGGGAAATGGAATGTATTATCAATAAGTCGGTTACGGATAATATAATACTCAAGGAATGAAGAATACTTATTTTCAAATGGTTCATGCCATACGCAAATACCATTCATAAGAATAAGGTTCTTCATATTTCTAAGACCATACTCTAAATCATCACCTCTAATAAAGATTGGAAGTGGAAGATTTTCTTCTGATACAACGCTCATTGGGAAACAGCAATACCACCAAGCATTAAACTCTGTGTATTCTTCTATTTCATTCATAAGACAATCCCAAGTAACGTTCATGTTTAAGTTGCCCTTATTAGATATAAGCTCACCTGCATTCCATGAAGCACCTGACTCAACCTGCATATTCTGCTTGTCATTTCTTAACATTGCACCACCAATGAAAGAATCTTCATATTCGTCTTTTAAAAGTGAAAGAATTGTATATGTCTTTTCTATAGACTCTGTATCAATAGTGATATCATCGTCCATAAGAAGTGCATGTGTAATTCCATACTTATTGTCATCTTTAAGAATTTCTATAAGACCTCTTGTAAAGCCACCTGCTCCACCAGTGTTCTTATTCTGTACAATGTGAATATGGTCTGAGCTTAACTTGTCTATATCAAGAGTTTTACCGTTATCAGATATAAATACTTCTAACTTATCACAAAGATTGCTTTCCTTATTAGAAAAAATATTTTTATTCAAAAGACTTATATTATTCTCAATAAATCTTTCTCTCTTGAATGTACAAATATCAATACCAATCTTTGGCTGTCTTAAACTTTCTGTAATAGTAGTATCTTCATAGTAACCACCGAAGAACTTGCTGCCATCTTTTAATGAATGGAGTTCAAAATATAACATTCCCTTATCAGCATTTTCAAATGATAATGAGCATTTAGTTCTCTTAGTAGCTTTAAATTCTTCTCTTGCAAGCTCCTTACGGATTACTTCTCCATGAAGAAATACTTTACTGCACAATGTCATAACAAAGTGTCCTTGAAGCTCTAATGTTACTGTTACATTATTAACTACAGTATATTTTTTCCATTTTTCAATTGAAAATCCATTAAAGTATGTGTCAAATGCTACACGTCCTTCTTTTTCAAATTCAAGTCCACCGTCACTTAACTCATGTAACTTATCATAATTAACATAGTTAAGGTTAGCTTTTCTATGATTTTCATCTCTATCAATGTTAAAATCCTCATCAATCATATTACTATGAAAATATAACTTTTCCTCTGTACACACGCCCTGTTTAGGCCAGATAATATTCTGAAGTTTCATCTGTATTCTTTCGCCAAAGAAATCATTGTAATAAACAATATTACAATTACTCTATATAGCTTTTCCTTTCTTAATTTTTTTATATATTAACAGCTGCAAAACCACATACCTTTAGGTGTGTGAATACACAGCGTTCGTTACCATTACCTTTGATTTTGGATATATTTTTCAACAATCTCTTGCGAAA
>URYE01000033.1 GCA_900551945.1 uncultured Eubacterium sp.
AATATATGCTTAAAGAAGTTATAAACTAAGTGGCTAAAAATTTTATAGATTATGGTGGAAAGTAGTCAGAAAGGGCAAGTATAAGGTATATTAAGCTTGAATTTTTATGTAAAATACAAAAATTCAAGCTTCTTATGTGATTGTAACTTAATAGCAATGGGAATATTAAATAATTTATATTTACAAAATAGCGAAAATATTTTATAATTTAAGAAAAAGTTTATGAAAAGAGGAGTAATTGGCATGGAAAAGATTAAGATGACAACACCGCTTGTTGAAATGGACGGCGATGAAATGACAAGAGTACTTTGGAAACTTATAAAAGATGAACTTTTAAGTCCATTTATTGAGTTAAACACTGAGTATTACGACCTCGGTCTTGTACACAGAAATGAAACTAATGACGAAGTTACAGTAGCTTCTGCAGAAGCAACAAAGAAATACGGTGTTGCCGTAAAGTGTGCTACAATTACACCTAATGCGGCAAGAGTTAAAGAATATGATTTAAAGGAAATGTATAAAAGTCCTAATGGAACTATAAGAGCTATGCTTGATGGTACTGTATTTAGAGCACCAATTATTGTTAAAGGTATTGAGCCTTATGTTAAGACTTGGAAAAAGCCTATCACAATAGCAAGACATGCTTATGGTGATGTGTATAAAGCTTCTGAGATGAAGGTTGAAGGTGCTGGTAAGGCAGAGCTTGTATTTACTGATGAAAATGGTAACGAAACAAGAGAGCTTATACATAACTTTAAAGGAGCTGGTGTGCTTCAAGGTATGCACAACCTTAATTCTTCAATAGAAAGTTTTGCAAGAAGCTGTTTTAACTTTGCACTTGAAACAAAGCAGGATTTGTGGTTTGCTACTAAGGATACTATTTCAAAGAAGTATGACCACACATTCAAGGACATTTTTCAAGAAATATACGACAATGAATACGATGAGAAGTTTAAGGAAGCAGGAATTACTTACTTCTATACATTAATAGATGATGCAGTTGCAAGAGTTATGCGTTCAGAAGGTGGTTATATCTGGGCTTGTAAGAACTATGACGGCGATGTTATGAGTGATATGGTAGCTACAGCATTTGGTTCACTTTCAATGATGACATCAGTGCTTGTGTCACCAGATGGTAATTACGAATATGAAGCTGCTCATGGAACAGTTCAAAGGCATTATTATAAGCACCTTAAGGGAGAAGAAACATCAACTAATCCAATCGCTACAATTTACGCATGGACAGGTGCATTAAGAAAGCGTGGAGAACTTGATAATATTCCAGAGCTTGGTGAATTTGCAGATAAGCTTGAAAGAGCTTGTATCAAGACAATCGAAGATGGACAGATGACAAAAGACCTTGCTCTTATTACAACACTTGATAATCCTAAAGTACTTAATACACAGGATTTCATTAAGGCAGTAAGAACAACACTTGAAGGTCTTTTATAATAACTGATAAGTTTAAAGTGGGGTTGTCGCACTGGTTAAGAATTTCTTAGTGCAACAGCCCCATTTCTAAATTTATGCGAACAACGAGTCAAAGTCTGTGCTTGCACAAGAGCTTGACGACTGTTGTTTTGGTGACGGTTGTGTAAATTATTATAAATAATAAGTTTAAAGGGTGATTACTATGGAATTTCATTTTAAAATAAAAGATTTAGTAGCAATACCTAATATATTGTGTTATTTAAGAATCATTATGGTGGGGGTGTTTTTATACATTTATAATACAGCTACAAGTCAAAATGATTATTATATAGCAATGCTTGTTGTAATGGTAGCGGGAATTACTGACTTTTTAGATGGACGTATTGCAAGAAAGTTTAATATGATAACAGATTTAGGAAAAGTAATTGACCCAGTGGCAGACAAGCTTATGCAGTTTGCAATGCTTATAACACTTACATTTAATGTCAAGAATATGTATATGCTTACTATTTACCTTATTATAAAAGAAGTTGTACTTGCATTGATAGCATTTATAATATTAAAAACTAAAGGTAGACGACTTAATGGCGCTAAGTGGTATGGCAAGGTGTGTACGGCTGTGCTTTATGTTGTAATGTTAGTGTTTGTGGCAGTTCCTCAGCTTAACGCTTATTTAAGAAATGCACTTCTTATTGTATGTGCGGCAGCAATTACACTTTCATTTGTAATGTATATAAGATTGTATATAATAATGATTAAAGATAGCAGACATAATACTAAAAATGTATTATACTAACAGTAAGAGATTATGCGGATTATAATATTCGCTTAGAAATGAGGAAAAATGTTAAGTTATAGTTTTCGTGGAATGGATTTGTGCCAATTAGCAATATGGTTTTTTATATATAGCTTTCTTGGTTGGGCAATGGAATGTGTTGTTATAAGAAAGCAGTTAGGCTACTGGGAGAATAGAGGTTTTGCAAAATTGCCATTCTGCGTTATATATGGTTTTGGTGTATTTATAGCATTTCATATATTTGCACCAATAGAAAAGAATTATTTTGCAATATACTTTTTCGGTTGTATATGTGCAACTATATTTGAATATCTTACTGCACAGCTTATGATTAAGCTTTTTGGTAAGGTGTGGTGGAATTATGACCACGAAAGATTTAACTATAAAGGAATACTTTGTCTTAAAAGTACTTTAGGTTGGGGACTTTTAGCATTAATTATATTTGGCTTTCTTAATGCAGTTATTGAGAATTTTGTACATGGAATAAATGAAAGAATTGTAGCAATAATAAGTCCTATTCTTGTTACTTCATATTTATTAGACTTTTCTTATAACTTTTTAAGAAGAATAGAACTTAATTCGATTAAAGTAGCAGTAAATGATTTTAAACATAATCATTTTACAAGGAACTTTAGGTAAATTCACAACATTGAGTTGTGGCAAGTTTTGTATTGGAAGTGGTTTTTATGTTTGGCTCATTAAAAAAAGATTTGGAAATGTTAAGAAGTAGTAAAAGGAATATTATTATTTTTGAAATAACATACAAACTTGCGGCAACGGCAATAATATATCCTTGTATTTTATTTCTTTTACATTATGCAATGAAATTTACGGGAGTGAAGTATCTTACAAATGAATATATAGCTACTACACTTACTAATCCAATAGTTATAATATTTATTATTTTAGGACTTATATTTTTAGCTTTGTATTGTTTTTTTGAAATGAGTTTTCTTGTTATGTGTTTTGAAGGAAACAGGAAAAAAAGTGATGCCACGATTTTTCAGTGTGTATACACAGCTGTTAAAGAATTTTTTGCAAGAATTAATATAAAAAATATATGGGCATTTTTCTTTGAACTTTTAATTATTGTATTTATAAATGTTGCTGTATTTTGTAACATATTGTATTCACAGACGATAGTTAATCTATTAAAAACAGCAATATTATATACAGGAATATTTCCAAAGGTATTATTTATATTAGGAATAATTACTATTTATGTATTCGTTATAAGGGGAGTGTTTGTATTTAATATATTTTTCCTTGAGAAGGAAAATGTTATTGAAGCATATAAAAAAAGTGCTTCAATGGTGAAAAAACATTTATTTGGCGTTATATATTCAATTGTAATGTATAATATATGTGTAATTGCATTTATTGGAGTAGTTTATGTTATCTTGTCAGCCGTACTTATAGCAGGTGTTAAGTTTCTTGATATGGCATATATGGGAAGTACTATATATTTATCAATGTTAAGATACATTCGTAAAGCTGTTAAGTTTTTTATGGTATATACTTGTATTCCAATCTCTTTTGCAGTTATAACAAGGCGTTATTATAAATATGCAGATATAGACAATATAAAAGTGAGCATAACAAGTCATAGTGAAAAAAGACATGATTTTAATAAGTTTATTTATTATATAGTTTTATTTGCTTCTATTATTATTAATACAATTTATGTTGTTAAAACATTTAATAAAAATCCCTTTGATAAAATAGCAGTATTTCATGAAACGAATATAACTGCTCATAGAGGGGGTGCGCTTTTAGCCCCTGAAAATACACTTGCGGCCTTTGACAAGGCTATAAGTAATAGAGTGGATTATATTGAACTTGATGTAAGGCAGACTAGAGATGGTGAGATTGTAATAATGCACGATGCAAATGCAAAAAGAACGACAGGTGTAGACCGTTATATTAGTGATATGACACTTGATGAAGTTAAAAGACTTGACGCAGGTTCATTTTTTAGCAAAGAATACGTAGGTGAACAAGTGCCAACTTTGCAAGAAGTGTTAGAGCTTACTAAAGGAAAAGTAAAATTAAATATCGAGATTAAAACTTCATTAAATGATAGCGATATAGCAGGTAAAGTTGTAAAAATAATACAAGAATATGAAGCACAAGAAGATTGTGAAATTACATCTTTTGACTATAATACTCTAAAAAAAATAAAAGAATATGATGAAAATATTAAAACAGGATATATTCTTTCTGTTGCTTATGGGACATTTTACGATACAGACGAAGTGGATTTTTTTAGTATGAATGCTTCGTTTTTGTCAAAAAGGTTAATTGACGCAATACACAAATCTGGTAAAGAAGTGTACGCATGGACTGTTAATAATGAGATTTCAATAAAAAATCTTTCTAACAAGGGCGTTGATAATATAATAACAGATGAATATGTGATTGCAAAAGAAACGGTTTTATCAAGAGATACAGCAGAAACGCTTGTTAATATGGCAAGATATGTTTTTAATAGATAAATTAATAGGTATAAAAACTGCTTGAGAGTAGAGAAAGGCGTGCGAGTATGATAAGAGGAATTGGTACATCTAAAGGTATTGGCATGGGAAATGCCGTTTTAGTAGATATTAAGGATACAGAGTTTGAAGTTATAAATATAGAAGATGTCAATGCAGAAAAGGTGCGTTTTAAAGAAGCTGTTGAAGAATTTATAAAAACAACACAAACAGTTATTGAGCAGTTAAGTAGTAAGCTTAAAGATAACAATAATACTGCACTTGTAATGCAAAATCAAATATACATTATAAAAGACCCTGAAATGACACAAGGGGTCAATGATATTATTGAAAGTGAAAAAATATGTGCAGAAGCAGCATTTGACGCAATTTGCAATAAATTTATAAAAATATTTCAAGCTATGGATAATGAAGCCATGAACCAAAGAGTTGCTGATATTGAAGACTTGAGAAACCACGTTATTGATATTCTTATGGGAGTAAAGAGAGTAGATTTGACAAGTCTTAAACCACAAACGATTATTGTAGCAAAAGAGCTTCGTCCATCAATTACGGCTTCTATGGATATTGATAATGTAGTTGGTATTATTGCAGAAAATGGCGGTGAAACTTCACATGCAGCTATTCTTGCTAGAGCTCTTGAGATACCAGCAGTTCTTAATGTTAAAAATGCTTGCAAACTTATTAAAAATGAAGATTATGTAATTGTAGATGGTGAATATGGAGAAATATTTGTCAATCCAATAGAACGAACTGTAAGAATTTATGAAAAAAAGAGAAGACGTTTTCTTGAAGTGCAAGAAGAATTAAAGCAATATGTGAATAAAGAAACTTGTACGGCTGATAATATAAAAGTATGCCTTGCGGCAAATATTGGAAATGCTGATGATGCTACAAAGGCTATGACAGCAGGAGCAGAAGGTGTTGGACTTTTTAGAACTGAATTTTTATTTATGAATGGTGTTAAAATGCCAACAGAAGAAGAACAATTTGAAGCATATAAAAAAGCAGTAATTCTTTGCAAAGATAAGTTTTTAACAATTAGGACACTTGATATAGGTGGCGATAAAGATATTCCCTATATGGGGCTTGCAAAGGAAAATAATCCATTTTTAGGTTACAGAGCTATAAGGTTTTGTCTTGACAGAGTTGATGTATTTACGGTACAGTTAAGGGCAATATTAAGAGCAAGTGCATTTGGGCGAATAAGAATAATGCTTCCAATGATTACAAGTGTTAATGAAGTTAGACAAGTTAAAAATATTATTGGTAAGCTTATGAATAATCTTGAAAAGGATAATATAGAGTTTGATAAAAATATTCAAATTGGTGTTATGATAGAAACGCCAGCGGCGGCAATGATGGCTGATGTGCTTGCAAAGGAAACTGACTTTTTCTCAATAGGAACTAATGACCTTACGCAATATGTAATGGCAGTAGACAGAGGGAATGAAAATGTTGCATATCTTTATTCTGTCTTTAATCCTGCGGTGCTTAGATTTATAAAGAGAATTATTAAGGCGGGGAAAGAAGAAGGAATTGAAGTTGGTATGTGTGGTGAGGCAGCAGGCAACCCAGCTATGATACCACTTTTACTTGCTTATGGGCTTGACGAGTTTAGTGTGACACCATCTAAGGTGCTTGAAACTAGGAAAAATATCGCTTCTTGGACTATGAAAGAGGCTTGTGAGTTGGAGAGTAAGGTGGCGAATATGGTTACTGAAAAAGAAGTTGCGATGTATCTTAATGATTATATTGCTAATAAATAACTTATGGTGTGAAGGGATATAGGACTTATATAAATAAACACACACCAGTGAAAGTACAATTATCTATATATGTATGCCCTCGTCAAACAAGGGTGTTTGCCGCTGTCATACATATATAGATAATTGTTCTTTAAATGGTGCATTTATTATTTATATAAGTCCTATATCCTGACGGAAGGTTTTCTTTATTCTATTTATTAGCAAAATATGGGTGGAGTGGTTGGCGATAGTTAATGTGTGAAGTACTATAGTCTGACGGGAAGTTGGCTGGCTTTTTCCGCAAAATATTAAAGGGTGTAGTGGTTGGAGATATTTAATGTGTGAAGTATTATAGATTGATGAAAGAGTGGTTGGCTTTATTAGCAAAATATTAAAGGGTGTGGTGGTTGGTGATGGTTAATAAATGTAAGATTGTTTATAATATGGAATTTGAAAAAATGTAGAATATTTAGGAATATTTGTTATATAAGGAGGTCATATGGCGCAGGTATATGATACTGAGGAGGAGATTGAAAGGGTTATTCTTGTCGGGGTTCAGCTTGATGATGATGAAGATGCGGAGAGTTCGCTTGAGGAGTTAAAGGAGCTTGCAAAAACGGCAGGAGCGGAAACGGTTGGTAAGGTTATTCAGCCTAGAGATAGTTTTCATCCAGCTACTTATATTGGTAAGGGTAAGTTAGAAGAAGTTAGGGAGCTTATTGTAAAACTTGACGCAACTGGAATAATTTGTGATGATGAATTGTCACCAGCACAACTTAAAAATCTTGAAGATGAGCTTAACACTAAAGTTATGGATAGAACTATGGTTATCCTTGACATTTTTGCGGCACATGCAACAACAAGTGAAGGTAAAATACAGGTTGAAATGGCTCAGTTAAAATATAGAATGACAAGACTTGCAGGACTTGGAACTACACTTTCTAGACTAGGTGGTGGTATTGGAACAAGAGGGCCAGGTGAAAAGAAGATAGAAACTGACAGAAGAATTATTCGTGACAGAGTGACAAAGTTATCAAGACAATTAAAAGAAGTTGAAAGTCACAGAGAAGTTACAAGACAACAAAGAAGTGAAGACAGTGTTATGACTGCTGCCATAGTAGGTTATACTAACGCAGGTAAGTCAACACTACTTAATCACTTAACAAATGCAGATGTATTATCTCAAGATAAGTTATTTGCAACTCTTGACCCTACAACAAGAATGTTAAAGCTTACTAATGGAGAGAAAATTCTTCTTACAGATACAGTAGGGTTTATAAGAAAGCTTCCACATAATCTTATAGAAGCATTTAAAAGTACACTTGAAGAAGCAAAATATGCAGATATAATTATTCATGTAGTGGATTGTTCTAATCCTGATATGGATAGACAGATTGCAACTGTTTATGAAACATTACAACAGCTTGAAGTAAAAGATAAGACAGTTATTACTTTATTTAACAAATGTGATAAACTTACAGAAGTTCCAGTACTTAAAGACCTTAAGGCAAAATACACTATTAATATATCAGCTTATCGTGGAGATGGACTTGATAAGCTTGATGAAGTTTTACAAGAAATTATTAAAGAGAGCAGAATATATATTGAAAGGTGTTTTGCTTATAATGAAGCAGGTAAGATACAGCTTATAAGACAACATGGTCAGCTTCAAAAAGAAGAATACACTGAAAATGGAATAGAAGTACAAGCTTATGTGCCAAAGTCAATATATGGAAGACTTTGATATTATGAATAAAGTTTTTTGTAAAAATTAATATTGGTAATATTTTTACGAGCAATTATTAAAGTTGCTTGTGAATATTTATTTGACAAATAAAATTTGGAGGTAATTTTTTTGAACCTTATAGCAGCAGTAGATAAGAATTGGGCGATAGGTAAGGGTAACGACCTTTTAGTAGATATCCCAGAAGATAAGAGATTTTTTAGAGAAGAAACACTTGGAAAAGTAGTTGTAATGGGAAGAAAAACATTAGAAAGTCTTCCTACAGGTTCGCTTGATTTTAGAACTAATATTGTACTTACAAAAGATAAAAATTACAGACCAAAGGATATATGTGTATGTCATTCAGTTGATGAAGTGCTTGAAGTTGTGTCAGATTATGATACAAATGATGTATATATTATAGGTGGTCAGTCAATATATGAACAATTCGTTGATTTATGTGATGTAGCGCACATTACTAAAGTTGATTATAAATATGATGCAGATAAATATTTTCCGAATCTTGATAAAAGGCAAGATTGGATAATTGAGCGTACAAGCGATGAAAAGACATATTTTAATATTGTATATGAATTTATAAAGTATGTAAAAAATAATTGATATTGTAAATGTTTTTTATTAGTGAGTTTTACAAAGAATTAAGAAAGGAGAATGTATTTTGGATAATACATATAAACCTACTAAAAATAAAAAGACACCGTTGATTATTGGAATTATTGTCGCTGTTATTGCAGTTGTGGGCTTGGGAATATATTTTGCATATCCTATGCTTAAAAGAAGTGCTGTGCCAGTAGAAAGTGCAGGAGATATTTTAAAGGCAGAAACAGATAGGTTAAAACAAAGTGTAGAATACAATCTTTCAGAGCTTGAAAACAATGGAAGTATAAAGACAGTTAAGTATTCAGGAACTATTTCGTTAAAGGGACTTAATATAGAGGGAACAGACTATTTTGATTATTTAAAAGCTGATGAATTACAGTATGATATATATTCTGAGATGGCTACATCAACTATGAGTGGAATTATCGGAATAGCACAACAAGGTAATTCAATTTTAGAGCTTAATTTTTATAAGGATACACAAAATATATACTTTAGTGTACCTAAACTTATAACACAGACTTTTAAGATATCCATAGAAGATGTTATAAAAGAAATGGTTGCACAAAATGCAGAGTATATGCGTATAGGTGATGGTACATTAGATGAGTATTCACAGTTGATTGATAAGGATACCTATGAGAAAGTATTAAGAGCATTATTATTAGGAACAGGAAAAGAAAAGTTAAAAGGATATGCTTCTGATGTTAAAGCATTTACTCCTTATATATTCAGTTCAATTAATACTTTATGGGATAATGCAGAATATGAAAAGGGCGAGAATGTTACTATTTCAACGAATAGAGGAGCTAATAAGCAAGACGCAAGAACTTATACAGTTACAATATTTAATAATGCGTTAAATAAAATGCTTGAAAATGCTATTAACTCAATATATAGTGACTCAAAGCTTACAGCTTATACGTCGCTTATTACATCAGTAACTAAAGTATCAAAGAATACACTTATTATAGGCTTAGAAAATGAGTTTAAAAATGTTGACAATATAAAGTTTAATATTACAGTTGATGATAATGATAGAATTGTTGGACTGTGGTTTGATTTAAGTAGTTTGACTGGAAATGCAACGGATTGTATTAATATTTCTATGGCAGGAAATAGTAGTCCATCAAGTTATATTACAAGTTCGATTAGTCTAACTGATAATTCATCATCAATTGATTTTAATGTTGTATGTGATACAGAGTCAGAAAGTAAGGCAGAAAAGCTTTCAGTAAATGATTTTGTTAATCCTGTGGATGTTCTTAGTTTGACTAATAGTCAAATGGTGCAGATTTCAAGAGATTTAATTCTTAATATGAATGTATTAAATCAGATATTCTCTGAAAAGGCACTGTCGGAAATTATGGATTAAGGTTGGTGAAAATAGCAGTAGTATATAAATACACACACCAGAAAAAGAACAATAGACTATATTTGTATGCCATCATCGAACAAGTGTGTTCGCTGTTGTCATACAAATATAGTCTATTGTTCTTTTTAATGGTGCATTTAATTTATATACTACTGCTATTTTACGGAAGGTTGTGGCTATATAAAATATGACAACTTTAAAAATTTAGTACTACGGAGTAGGGGAAAAGATTATATTGCAAGAAAATGACTATCGTAATAAATAAGAGTTGCGATAGTCATTTTTATTTATACAAATAGCAAGCCAAAATTAATCATAGGATATATATGTGTTGTATCTAAAACGTCTAAGGCGTTGTTCCATTTTTATAGCATTGAATAAATTTCTAAATGCGCCGACTTGGACTTTGTATATTCCGTTGTCGTACACTATGAATGCAGGGAAGCCTTCGATTAGGAGTGAATTGAGCATACGGTCGGCGTTGTCTTTGCTTCTAAAAGCTCCTGTTTGAACACGATATAACTTTTCTGGTGGTTCGTTATAAGTGTTGTCATCGTATATATCAGGTGTGTTATAATTAGGATAATTCATGTTGTAAGAATTGTCCTGCATAGGTGAATTATAATTGTTGTCAGAAGTGTTATTGTAGTCAGTATTATATCTGTTATTATAGTCATTAGGATATTCGTTGTTATAGTTTGAATTATAATCATTATTATAGTTAGGGTTATAATTTCTATCATAATTGTTGTCATAATTTGTATTATAGTTTCTATCGTAATTCCTATCATAATTTGCGTTATAATTCCTATTATAATAGCCATCAGGATTATCCATATTTTCTTTAGGTTCTATGTTATCCATGTTATTATTATTCATACTATCAGTATTAGCTATTTCACTGTCGTTATCTATATCGTTAATATTATTCATAGTGTCTATGCTATCTACATTATTTTGATTGTTAATATTTTCAAAGTTATTAGTATTATTTATATTAGGAGTATCATAAGTTGGGGATATATTATCTACAAATGTAGAAGAAGTAGCAACACTTCTTGATGGTAAGCTTTTTAGTATTCCGTCAGCGATTGCTTGAGCTATGTGTTGAAAATGAGTGTCAAACAGTTCATTGTCTTTGTCGTTGTTAATAAATCCAACTTCAACAAGAACTGCAGGCATTTTTGTCCTTTTTAGAACCACAAGGTTCGGGCGTTCATCAACTCCTAAGTTTTTAAATCCAACTTTTTCAAGTTCTGTATTGATGTTTCTTGCCATTACAGCTTTAATTCCATCGTCATTATATACAAGAGTTTCGACACCTTCATATTGGTTATCTCGCTCTGAAGAGTTTCTATGAATAGATACAAAAAAGTCAGCATTCGCGTTATTAGCTTTAGTAGCTTTTTGAAATGGTGTTTCATATATATCACTTGAACGTGTATATATTACATTAATTCCATTGTCCTGTAAAATTCTTCCAACAGCTTTAGTAAGGCGTAGGGCATCGTCTTTTTCTTGTCTGCCCTTATAAGTAGCACCTGGGTCAGTGCCTCCATGTCCCGCATCTAATACAACAGTAGTTTCTGGCATATAAACTCCAATTAATAAAATCGTTATTCTATTTTATGCGGCATTGGTGATATGGTGAATTTTGTGATAGATAGTAGCTCGATTAATATTCTTTTTACAATTGTTTAAATTACATTTTTTTTAATCCTATTGTAAAATAGTACAATTAGCAATCGCTTGTATTTATAAAATTTTTGGTAATATGTAAGCTCAGTCAACATATATTATAGAAACGGCTATTATTCAGATGTGCGACATAAGTTAGCACTTAAATTATTGTGAGTTGAAATATTATATGTTAAGAAAGGATATATAAATAGATGAGCTTTGGATATGTGCATACGTTTGAAACTCCACCCGAAATGTTAGATGAAGGTAGTCTTAAGATAAATGTTACTGATAGGTTGACAGGAAGACCAATAGATAATGCAAGGGTTGACATTTCCTACACAGCAGACCCATCTTCAACAATAGAGGAGCTTGTGACGGACAGTGATGGTCAGACAGAAGCTATAATGCTTCCTACTCCGCCTTTAGAATACAGCATGGAACCTAGTATTAATCAACCTTATGCCGAATATACTGTGACAGTAAATGTAAATGGCTTTGAACCATTTAGTGTATCTGGGGTAAATGTAATGTCAGGGGAAGTTAGTATTCAAGACGCACAAATTGTTGGAAGTACTGTAAGTGAAGCACCTGACAATATAGTAATTTTCCCACATACACTTTTTGCTGAATATCCGCCAAAGATTGCCGAAAGTGAGATAAAGCAAGTAAACAGACCCGGAGAAATTGTACTGAGTCGAGTGGTAGTGCCAGAAACTATAGTTGTACATGATGGTGTTCCAACAGACAGTTCAGCAACTAATTATTATGTAAGATATTCTGATTACATAAAAAATGTTGCTTGTAGTGAAATATATTCTACATGGCCGACGGAAACGATAGAAGCAAATGTACTTGCAATAATGTCCTTTACGTTAAATAGAGTGTATACGGAGTGGTATAGAAATCAAGGATATGATTTTACAATAACTTCTTCAACGGCTTATGACCATAAGTGGATGAACGGAAGGAATATTTTTAAGAGTATTTCTGATGTAGTAGATGATATTTTTAATAATTATTTGTCAAGACCAAATGTAAAACAGCCTATTCTAACTCAGTATTGTGATGGTAAGAGAGTGAGTTGCCCTAACTGGATGAGTCAGTGGGGAAGTAAATATTTGGGTGACCAAAGTTATAATTCTATAGAGATTTTAAGGTATTATTATGGTGATGATATGTATATTAACAGTGCCGAGCAAATAAGTGGAATACCATCATCATGGCCGGGAGCTAATCTTGACATAGGTTCTTCGGGTCAAAAGGTTAGGCAGCTTCAAGAGCAACTTAATCTTATTGGTGAATATTATAATCGAATACCAGTTCTTGTTCCTGATGGAGTGTATGGGGAAAGAACAGCAGAAGCGGTAAGAGAATTTCAAAGGATATTTGATATGCCACAGACAGGAGTGGTGGACTTTGCAACTTGGTATAAAATATCAGATAAATATGTAAGGCTTTCGGAGATTGCGGAATTAGTTTAGAAGTGTAAAGCAGACAAAAAATCGTGTATATTTGGTGGAAGATGAATAAGTGTTAAGAATTTCTAAGATAAGCTGGAAAAATTTTTTAAACGAACGTGGCGGAAAAAAAGCGACGTCGTGTCGCTTTTTCCTAAATTGCACGTCCTGTGCAATTTCCCCTGACTTTGTACAGCTTATCTAAGAAATACTAAACACTTATTATATGCACTCTACAATATATACAATTTTTCTGCTTGCTATGCTATATTGTGGCAATGTGTAGTGAAAATTTTATTATAATCGTTTTTCGCCCATGAAGAATAGGGCTACTGTGCCGGGACCGGAGTGAGTGCCTATTGTTGGGCAGATTGTGTTTATCCAGACGTCAAGACCGCATTTTTCTTTGACTTTATCAGCTACATATTGTGCGTCTTCAAGACAGTCACCATGTCCTAAAAATACAACATCGGTTTCATTTTTAAATGACCCCATGTATGTATCAATTTTGTCAACAAGAGCATTAAGAGATTTTTTTCTACCCCTAACTTTACCAACTGGTATAAGTTTACCTTCTTCACTTACATGTAAAATTGGCTTAATACCTGCTAAAGTACCTATAACGGCAGTTGTTTTTGAAACTCTACCACCTCTATATAAATGGTTGAGGTCGTCAACAGTGAAGAATTGTACAAAATTTTGTAAATGTTCATTTATGTACTTAGCGACTTCATCAATAGATTTACCTTCTTTTCGAAGTTGAATAGCACGATATACAACAAGTCCTTCGCCCATAGAAGCAGAAAGAGAGTCAATAACAATAATTCTACAATCAGGATATTCTTCCATAGCTTCATTAGCGGCAACATAGAAGTTGTTGTAACTACTACTTAATGCAGAAGAAAATGATATATGAAGAATATCATATCCTTCGCTCGCTCTTTTTTTAAAAATCTTAGCGGCTTCTTCTGGGTTACAAGCCATTGTGGTTGGCATTTCACCGTTTCTCATACGGTCATAAAATTCTTTTACTGGCAAAGAGTTATCAGGCCCGTATATAGTGTCACCAATAGAATAATATAATGTATGTACATCAATACCATTTTCCTTAATAAAATGCTCAGGTAAATCAGCAGTAGTATCTGTTGAAATAATAAATGGACGCATATTTGGCTCTCCTTTATAATATTATTTATAAATAAATTTATGTAAGTATATCAAACTTTTAGAATTATTAAAACTAATATTAGAAAAAAATATAATAAAAAATCAAGGAAAAGTGTGTTGACAAATAACAAATCGTGTGGTATCTTTTAATAGTTGTGAAAATGAAGAAGGGTATCCACTCTCACCTCAGCGTAGTTGGCGACTTGGGTTAATATTTTTGATTTTGATGAATTATCTTATGGTTTTGTTAAATAATAATTTTATTAGGTGTTTATTTAAGTAATTAATATTTTTATAAAAGTCATATTTCGATAATTCGTTTTTATAAGATAAAGTATTAAGTGGATAGCTTTTGTTATCCACTTTTTTATATTTTTAATTTACGCAAACAGCGAGCCAAAGTTTGTGCTTGCACTAGACTTGGCAACTTATGGCTAAGACCACGAAAACCAAGTGGCAATAATTAAAATCTAGGAAAGGAAAAGCTATTTAGATGAGCCTATATTTAATCAATTAAGATAAACTTATAGGTATGTACCGATGGCTAAGTCGGGAATTTATGACTGTGGAGTGTATAAAAATTGTTAGTAGTATCTGGCTTTATTCAGTACAAACGCATACACAATGAAGCAGTAACTACAAATCGTGAGATTGTAGCAAATCATCTAGCATATACACATATTGGTATATGTTTTTAGTAGCAGGTACACTACAATTAGTGAATTAATGATTAACGAACGAATACGAGATAAAGAAATTCGTGTTATTGGTGAAGAAGGACAGCAGCTTGGAGTTATGTCTCCAAAAGAAGCAATGAAATTAGCAAAGGAAGCCAATGTAGACCTTGTAAAGGTTGCTCCATCAGCAGTTCCACCTGTATGTAAGCTTATTGATTATGGTAAGTACAGATATGAACTTGCAAGAAAAGAAAAAGAAGCTAAGAAAAAGCAAAAGACTATAGAGGTTAAGGAAGTAAGACTTTCACCTAACATAGATGTTAATGACCTTAATACAAAGTGTAATTCAGCAAGAAAGTTTCTTGAAAAAGGTAACAAAGTAAAGGTTACATTAAGATTTAGAGGCCGTGAAATGGCTCATATTGAAGCAAGTAAGCATATTCTTACAGATTTTGCTGAAAAGCTTTCAGATATAGCCGTAGTAGACAAAGCTCCAAAGCTTGAAGGCAGGAGTATGACAATGTTTTTAACTGAAAAACGTTAAAATAAAATACATTTATATTGATAGTTTAGGAGGATTATTATGCCAAAGGTAAAGACTAAAAGAGCAGCTGCAAAGCGTTTCAAGATGACTGGTTCAGGTCAATTAAAGAGAATGAAGGCTTATAAGAGCCATATTCTTACAAAGAAGACAGCAAAGAGAAAGAGAAACTTAAGACAGGCTACAATGACTGACGCAACTAACGTAAAGACAATGAAGAAGATTATGCCATATCTCTAATTTGCAGGTTTGGTATAGAAGGAGGAATATAGAAAATGGCAAGAATTAAAGGCGGTATGAACGCAAAGAAGAAGCACAACAGAGTTTTAAAGCTCGCTAAGGGTTATAGAGGAGCAAGGTCTAAGCAGTACAGAGTTGCTAAGCAGTCTGTAATGAGAGCTCTTACAGAAAGCTATAAGGGTAGAAAGCAGAAGAAGAGACAGTTCAGACAGTTATGGATAGCAAGAATTAATGCTGCTGCAAGAATGAACGGTCTTTCATACAGCAAGTTCATGTACGGTTTAAAGTTAGCTAACGTAGACCTTAACAGAAAGGTATTATCAGAAATGGCTATTAACGATGCTGAAGGATTTGCAAAGCTTGCAGAAGTTGCAAAGTCTAAGCTTGCTTAATACATTTTTAATAAAATAATATATGTCGGTTAAGCCGATTTATTATGATTGCCCTCGTTTATCGAGGGCAATTTGTGTATTTATTGTGAAATATGTTAAGAATTGCTATTAATTGAACGTGAAATATGATATAAATAGACAATAGCGCTTAACACTAGCAAACAAAAAGCAGTAATAGTGTTATGAGCATGATACATAAATGGTTTTTGCGTGGAGGATTATTAATGAAGACAGGTATAATAAAAAAAGTGGGTGTAGGTGTAGTTTCATTTGCAATGCTACTTACAACAGCTTGTAATACTAAGATAAATGTGTCGTACGATTGCAATGCTAAGGATTATGTTAAGCTTGGTACATATAAAGGCATAGAAGTTACAGTTAATGAGTCAGCTATTGAAAATGAAATGATAGAAAAGAGAGTACAAAACGACCTTGATACAAAAACAACGTATGATGAGGTTTCAAGAGAGGCCAGAGAAGAAGACCAGGTTACAGTAGATTTTACAGGTTCAATTGGTGGTAATCAAATAGACGGTTTTAGTAACAATGATTATAGTCTTGTACTTGGAAAAGATACATTTGTTATTGATGGCTTTATTGATGCTTTATATGGCATGAAGGCAGGTGAAACTAAAGTCGTTACACTTCAAGTTCCAGAGAATTTTCAAGAAGAACAAGAGTATTCAGGAAGAAAGATTGTCTATGAAATTACAATGAATAAAGTTGAACAGCCTAATGCACCAATGATTACAGATGCTTATGTAAAAGAAGAATTTGGCTATGACACTGTTGAAGCATATAGAGAATATGTAAAGGGTGAAGTTCAATCAGCAATAGATGAAAGTGTTGAAAGTGCAAAGAAACAAGCTGTACTTACAAAGCTTCAAGACAATTGTAAAGTTTTAGGTTATCCAGAAGACTATGTTGCAACTAAAACAGAAGACTTTAGTAAGTCAATAAGTTTCTATGCTATGATGCAGGGCTTGTCTAATGATGAGTACTGTCAAAAGAATTACAATATGTCTTTTGATGATTATGTAAAAAAAGCAGTTGTTCAAGAACTTATATTCCAACTTATAGTTGAGCAAGAGGGACTTACAATAACAGAATATGATTATAAGGGTGACTTACAAGCCTTTGCTGATAAGATGGGATATTCTGATAAGAGTACATTTGTTGAAAAGTATGGAAAAGATAAGATTGTTAAAAATATGCTTTTACAACAGGCACAGGATATAGTTATGAATAGTGCAGTATATAATATTCAGTAATTGTTATTATATAAATTTTTATATTTGAGATTGTATTTCTTAAGATATCAGTAGTATATTACAAAATATAGTTTGTTTTTGAAAAGTGATTTTTAATAAAAAAGAGTGGTAATTATATTAATGAATTTAATAATATAATTATCACTCTTTTTATTTATGCTAATAATGAACCAAAGTTTGTAATTGCATAAGACATTGGGAATTATTTCAATAACTTGAGAAACTTGCAGAGAGTATTTTTCATGGTTTATTGGTAGAGATATTATTTTGTCCCTGTTGAACCGAAGCCACCTTCACCTCTGACTGTATCTTCTAATTCGTCTACTTCTTGAAAATTTGCCTTTATATAAGGTGCGATTACAAGCTGTGCAACTCTATCGCCTTTTGCAATTGTTACGGCTTGATTAGAGTGATTGTATAGGGCAACCATTATTTCTCCACGATAATCTGAGTCTATAACGCCTACTTTATTAGCAGGGGCTACGCCTTTTTTACAAGCCATTCCGCTTCTTGCATATATTAATCCTACAAGCCCTACTGGAATTTCTATTGATATATCTGTGTGAATGAATACTGTTTCGTTAGGATTGATTGTAACGTCTTCCATGCTTGAATAAAGGTCAGCACCAGCGGAATATTCTGTACCGTAAGATGGTATAACTGCATTTTCTGAAAGTTTTTTAAATTTGATTGTATTAGTTGTCATTTTTGTTCCGTCCTTTTAAAATATTATTGTTATGAATTTAACAATTGATATAACTTTAAAATGTGTTGAATTACACGAAATATAGTATACATTAAAAATTTGGAAATGTATACTATATTGTTTATGTGTCTTGCGTTTTTTGTTTGTGAGAGATATCATTATTATATAAAACATTCACACACCAGTAAAAGTACAATTGCCTATATTTGTATGCCATTATCAAACAAGAGTGTTTGCTACTGTCACACAAATATAGGCAATTGTTCTTTAAATGGTGTATTTATTGTTTTATATAATTCTGATATCTTACGGGAATTTATTGGAGTACAAAATTAGATAGTTAAAGGTGTCTTTTGAATTTATTATTATAGAGGGAGTTTTTCTATTTTTTAAATTTCTCTTGTAATAAAAAAGTTTATGATATAAAATAAAACAAGTATTTATACAGATTATGAATTATGTGTATAAGAATGGAGGAATTTGAAGATGAATTTAAAGGGTAGAGATTTTTTAACACTTAAGGATTACACACCTGAAGAAATAGAGTATTTAATTGAGCTTGCAGCAAAGCTTAAAGACATGAAGAAAAAGGGAATTGTAGAACAACCACTTTTAGGAAAAAATGTTGCGCTTATATTTGAAAAGACAAGTACAAGAACACGTTGTTCATTTGAAGTTGCTGCGCATGACTTAGGTATGGGAGTTACATATCTTGACCCAACTGGTTCACAGATTGGTAAGAAGGAAAGTATTGCAGATACAGCTAGAGTGCTTTGTACAATGTTTGAAGGTATTGAATATCGTGGATTTGGTCAAGAGATAGTAGAAGACCTTGCAAAGTATTCATCAGTGCCAGTATGGAATGGACTTACTAACGAATACCACCCTACACAGATGCTTGCCGATATGCTTACTATTAAGGAGAAGCTTGGAAGACTTAAAGGGGTTAAGTTAGTTTATATGGGTGATGCAAGATATAATATGGGTAACTCACTTATGATAGTATGCTCAAAGCTTGGTCTTCATTTTACAGCTTGTACAGCTAAAGAATATTTCCCAGATAAGGAGCTTGTTGCACAGTGTGAAGAATGGGCAAAACAGAGTGGCGGTTCTGTTACACTTTCAGAAGATGTTAAGACTGCTACAAAAGACGCAGATGTATTATACACAGATGTATGGGTATCAATGGGAGAACCTGATGAAGTTTGGGAAGAAAGAATTAACGCATTAAAGCCTTATCAGGTTAATAAAGCAGTTATGGATAATGCAGCAGATACAGCAATATTTATGCACTGTTTACCAGCTTTCCATGATTTAAAGACTAAGATTGGAAGTCAGATACATGACAAGTTCGGTCTTGATGAAATGGAAGTTACTGATGAAGTATTTGAGTCAGAGCAGTCAGTTGTGTTTGATGAAGCTGAAAATCGTATGCACACAATAAAGGCAGTTATGGCAGCTACATTAGGTGCATATTAATTATAGGAGATTTTTATGTATTATACAACAAATGGTGCATACAGAAAAAGTAAGATGGTAATTGATTATATTAATATTGGTCTTACGGCTGTAATAGGTGTGCTCTTTGTAATTATATTATTTTTAAGAAGTAGAAGTGGAATACTTTTTCCTATAGAGTTTTTTGCAGGTGCAGTAATGAATGGACTTACAGCTATAAAAAACTTTATGAATAAGAAAAGAATAGCAGGGATATTTCTTATAATTGTGACTGTGATACTTATGTTAATGTCAATAGTTACACTTATAATTGCATTAAGATAATGGTTTAATTGTTTGTTAAAGGGTTTATGTATGAAAACAGAGATTTTAAGAAAACTTCGTAATTCAGAAGAATATGTATCAGGTCAAAGTATTTGTAATGAACTTGGAGTTTCAAGAACAGCTATCTGGAAAGTTATTAATCAGCTAAAAGAAGAAGGATATGTATTTGATGCAGTTCAAAACAAAGGCTATAAAATATCAAGTTATCCTGATGTAATTACAAAAAGTGAAATAGAAAGTCAGCTTGATGATAAAAATATAATTAAAAAGATACAGTTTTTTGAAGAAATTGACTCAACTAATACACAAGCAAAGTTATATGCTGAACAAGGCGAAGAAAGTGGAACTTTATTTGTTGCAGAAAAACAGAATGGAGGTCGAGGAAGGAGAGGTCATAATTGGATATCGCCGGCAGGAAGTGGTATATGGATGACACTTCTTTTAAGACCTGACATTGAACCTGTTAATGCTTCTATGCTTACAATTGTTTCTGCTATGGCAGTTACAAGTGCAATAAAAAGAGAGGCAAATGAGCAAGGTGTTGACATTGAATGTCAGATAAAGTGGCCTAATGATGTTGTTGTTAATAAAAAGAAAATGTGTGGTATTTTAACAGAGATGAGCGCACAAATGGAGGCAGTCAATTACGTTGTTATTGGAATAGGAATAAATGTTAATACTACGCATTTTGATGATGAAATAAAGGCTACAGCTTCATCACTTTATGTTGAAACTGGAAAGCATTTTAAAAGAAGCCGTATTATTGTATTTTTTGCAGAAGAATTTACTAAATATTATAATATATTTATGGAAAAGCAAAATCTTAGTGGCTTAAAAGATGATTATAATAAAATGCTTGCAAATAAAGATAATATTGTAAAAATAATTAATAAAGAAGAAACATTTACAGGTACAGCACTAGGAATTAACGACAAGGGAGAACTTGAAGTTGTAAAAGAAGATGGAAGTCACACAATGATTGTTTCTGGTGAAGTATCAGTGAGAGGATTATATGGATATGTTTAATGAAAATGAAGTATTATGTGCTTCAAGTGCTTATGAAAAAAAGTTCTATCTTAATGAGAATTTTGAAAAGTTGCCAGAAGACATAAAAAAAGAGCTTAAGATAATGTGCGTTCTTTTTACAGAAGAAGTTGGTGGTATATTAAGCCTTGAATTTGATGAAGATGGAACACTTTTATTTAAAACAGAAGCTGATGAAGATGATATATTATACGATGAAATCGGAAGCGGTATGTTAATTAAAAAACTTCAATATGAAAAAAGGGAACTTCTTGAATCGCTTGAGATGTTTTATAAAGTATTTTTTCTAGGAGAAGGTATGTAATGAAGATTGGAAATGTAAATATTGACAATAATGTAGTATTAGCTCCGATGGCAGGTGTAACAGACCTGCCATTTCGTCTGTTATGTAAAGAAATGGGTTGTGGTCTGCTATATACAGAAATGGTAAGCGCAAAGGCTATATTATATAATAATAAGAATACAGAAGCTTTATTAACAGTAACACCAAAGGAAAATCCTATTTCTGTTCAGCTCTTTGGTTCAGACCCACAGATAATGGCAGATATTGCGAAACGTTTAGAAGAAAGACCATTTGATATAATAGATGTAAATATGGGCTGTCCTGTGCCAAAGGTTGTAAACAATGGAGAGGGTTCAGCACTGATGAAAAATCCAGCTTTAATTGGAAAAATAGTTGAAGCAATGGCAAATGCTGTTAAAAAGCCTGTCACAGTAAAGATAAGAGCAGGCTTTAATGATGAGTCGATAAATGCGCCTGAAATTGCTAGAATAATTCAGGAGTCTGGTGGGGCAGCAGTTGCAGTTCATGGAAGAACAAGAGAACAGTATTACAGCGGTCATGCCGATTGGGACGTTATAAGAAAAGTAAAAGAAAATGTAAGTATTCCCGTTATAGGAAATGGTGATATATTAACTGGCGAAGATGCAATTAAAATGTTTGAAACAACAGGGTGTGATGCTGTAATGATAGGTCGAGGTTCAAGAGGAAATCCCTGGATATTTAAACAGATAAGTGAATATCTTAAAAATGGAACTTTAATTCCAAAACCAGATGTAAGCGAAGTGTGTGATATGATATTAAGACACGCCAATATGCTTATTGAAGCTAAGGGAGAATATATCGGTATTCGTGAAATGAGAAAACATTTTGCTTGGTATACAGCAGGAATGAAGCACTCAGCGGCATTAAGAAATCAAGTAAATCTTACAGAAAGTTATGAACAGCTAGAAGTACTTGTTGACAAAATAAGAGTGGAGTGTTGTAATTAATTTATCGCATTGACAGAAAGAATTGTATACGATATAATATTTTGACTGGTTTTGATTATTGATATATTTTTGTATAAGTATATATTGATAGTCATTTATGACAACTGTCATATTTTAGATTATAAGTAATATTTTAAAAAGAGAAAGGTGATATATAATGGCAGAGAAGCAGTTTCTTACAAAAAAAGGTTATGAAGAGAGAATGGCATTACTTGAAAATCTCAAGGTTGTCAGAAGAAAGGAAGTAGCACAAAAGCTTAAGGAAGCTAGAGAGCAGGGGGATTTATCTGAAAATGCTGAATATGATGCAGCAAAAGATGAACAGCGTGATATTGAAGCTCAGATTACAGAACTTGAAGCTATTTTAAGTAATGCTGAGATTATTCAAGATACAGATAAGAGCAAGGATAAAGTTAAGATGGAAAGCTGTGTTAAGCTTCACGATTTAGAATATGATGAAGATATTGAATATACAATAGTAGGTTCATCAGAAGCAGATATTCTTAACAATAAGATTTCTAATGAGTCACCTCTTGGTGCAGCTCTTATTGGTAAGAAGGTTGGAGAAATCGTTACAGTAGAAGCTCCAATTGGAGAAATTCAGTACGAGATTATAGAAATAGTTAATGACTAATTTTTTAATTTATAAATTAATATTAGTTGATTAAGGAAGGAGAAAGCTATTTTATCAGATAAAATAGCGGTGTTAGATTTGGCAGAGAAGAATAAAGCACAAGGACCTGATGTTAATGAACAGATAAAGGTAAGAATGGATAAGCTTAAGGCATTACAAGAAGCTGGTAAAGACCCATTTCAGATAACTAAGTATGATGTTACACATCATACAGACGAAATTAGAACTATATATGAAGCACATGAGAAGGAGCTTCTTGGAGACAGACCAGAAGTTAATACTGATGGTTTAGATGAGCAGCAGGCAAGAGAAGCTGTTAATGCGGACTACAATGAAAGAAGAGCTATTATGGATGCTTCTCCAATTAAAGTAAGTTTTGCAGGACGTATGATGTTTAAGAGAGTAATGGGAAAGGCTTCTTTCTGTAACATTGCTGACCTTAAGGGTAGAATACAGGCATATATATCAAAAGATTCTATTGGTGATGAAGCTTATGCTGATTTTAAGAAGTCAGATATAGGTGACATTTTTGGTATTAAGGGATTTATTTTTAGAACTAAGACAGGTGAGATATCAGTTCATGCTGAGGAAATCACACTTCTTTCTAAGAGTTTACAGGTACTTCCAGAGAAGTTCCACGGAATTACTGATACTGAGATGAGATATCGTCAAAGATATGTAGACTTAATTATGAACTCTGAAGTTAAGGATACATTTGTAAAGCGTTCTCAGATTATTAAAGAGATTAGAAAGTTCCTTGATGGCAGAGATTTTATAGAAGTTGAGACTCCAACACTTGTAGCTAATGCAGGTGGTGCAGCAGCAAGACCGTTTGAAACACATTACAATGCACTTGATGAAGATGTTAAGCTTCGTATTTCTTTGGAGCTTTATCTTAAGCGACTTATTGTTGGTGGTCTTGAAAGAGTATATGAAATTGGACGAGTGTATCGTAATGAAGGTGTAGATACAAGACACAATCCTGAATTTACACTTATGGAACTTTATCAGGCATATACAGATTATGAAGGTATGATGGAGCTTACAGAAAGTATGTTCAGACATCTTGCACAGACTGTATGCGGTACAACTAAGATTACTTACAATGGTACTGAAATCGACCTCGGAAAGCCATTTAGAAGACTTACTATGAATGATGCAATTAAGGAATATGCAGGTATTGATTTTGATACAGTTAAGACTGATGAAGAAGCAAAGGCACTTGCTAAGGAAAGAAATATTGAGTTTGAAGAACGTCATACAAAGGGTGATATAATTAACCTTTTCTTTGAAACATATTGTGAAGAAAAGTTAATTCAGCCTACATTTATTATGGACCACCCTCTTGCAATATCACCACTTACTAAGAAGAAGCCAACTGACCCTGAAAAGGTTGAACGTTTTGAGCTTTTCATTAATACATGGGAAATGTGTAACGCATATTCAGAGCTTAATGACCCAATAGACCAGAGAGAACGTTTTGCACAGCAGGATAAGAATGCAGAAAATGGTGATGAAGAGGCTCAGCACACAGATGAAGATTTCCTTAATGCGCTTGCAGTAGGTATGCCACCAACTGGCGGTATTGGTTATGGTATTGACAGACTTGTTATGTTGCTTACAGACTCACCAGCTATTAGAGATGTATTGTTATTCCCTACAATGAAGTCATTAGATGGTGTAAATAAGAAAAATGATGTAAATAATACAGCTTCTGAAGCACCTG